>CADCVD010000192.1 GCA_902806055.1 uncultured Rubrobacteraceae bacterium | reverse complement strand
TGCAGTTAGTTGCAAATTTGAAAGCGGCCCCAAAAAGGAGCCGCTAAGCATACTTCTAATACTTCTCCACTCTTAATGAACCGCTAGCGTTCTGCTAGCGAACTTTGGGTTAGAACCATACCTGTTGGTGCCCGGCGTGCTGTCTTGCACATGGAATACCAGCAACACAACCCACCCGATCAGCGGAACAAGCCCGATGAGAACCCACCAGCCACTACGATCTATATCGTGAAGTCTCCTAACTGATACGGCAATACCAGGAATCAGGATCGCAAGGCTGAAGATACCACCCAACAAACCTACCCCTGCCGAGCTTTCGTAAGTACCGGTAATGCCGTCAATTATGCTCAGCGCGACGCTTATGAGGACAGTGAATAGAACGAAGTACCAGTACTCCTTGCGCCTTGAGCGTCCACTAAAGACAGCGTACTTGTTCAGCGCCTCGGTAAACCACTCCATTTTCGCTTGTCACCCTTCTTTATGCACAACCCCCGATGGGCTGCAATGAGCGGTACCTTATGTTAGATGGGGAGTGGTAGATATAGGACATTTGTACTACCTGTAACATAAAATGCATAGCCCGAAATGCATAGCCCGAGAGGCTTCCACGCAGGTGATCCCGAAAAGGCCAGTATTAATCGAGAAAGAGTAGAGGAGCGCTTGAACGCATGGGAGCGAGAACTCCGCTCACTTGTTGATGGTCAACACCCGCACAGATTCAGGATGTTTCTTTGGAGCCAAACCGCCAGTGGTGAGCCCATGCACGACAGGTATATTTTGACCGATCAAGTTGGAATCTCGGTGCCTGCGGGGCTAGATTGCCGAAACCACTCTACGCCCAGCAGGACGACTTGGACTCTCCTTGATGAAAGCGACCGATCTCGTCGCCTTGAGGACTATGATCGAGCAACAAGTCCATTCAGACTATTGGGAAAACGAGAGATCACCACGTGAGACTGGTAGAAAGTCTAAAGCTAGCTTGTGCAAAACCTGCTGCGTTGCTGCACATAGGCTTCTGGCGTAACCTACGGCCTTGTCTTATGCTCTGTGTTTTTCCTGCAAATCAGCATCTTCTAGAAGTGGACCCGACGAGACTCGAACTCGTGACCTCTGCCATGCGAAAGCGGAGTGAAGGAATTGTATTGTATAACACCAGCCCCCGTCCGTAGTACGTAATCCCCTGAGCGTAAGCCCTACGGGCAAGGTTCCGGTTGTAGTTGCGGACGGCGACTCCCTCTACGAGTCGAACGTCGTCAACCAATACCTCGACGAGGTCTTCGAGTCGCCCAGGCTCCTTCCTGAGGACCCGAAGGAGAGGGCTTACGCTCAGATCTGGATGGCCTCCGCGGACGACAACTTCTTCCCGACTGTCTTCGTCGCGAGTATCGGCCGCGAGCGGGGCTTCTCTGAGGAGAGGATTGCGGAGGCTTCGGAGAAGCTGGAGGTCTCGCTCGCCGCGCTGGAGGATCGCCTGAAGGGGCGTGAGTACCTGGTGGACGGGTTCTCCCTGGCCGATATAGCTTATGCCGGAAACTTTGTCAGGCTGCGCGAGCTCTCGGAGAGCGGAGAGGTCTCGCTCGGGGACTACCCGAACGTCGCCGCTTGGATGGAGAGAATCGAAGCGCGGGAGAGCTTCAAAGCCGCAGGCTGACCTTCGCTCAGCGATCCTCCGCGCCCGCCCTAGAAGGATGCGGAGGTCGCTGGAGTTGCGCAGGCTAGACTCTACATCCGGGTGTTGGCGAGGTTACGGTGCCCTGGGAGAGAAGATAGCGGGACTACCGGGAAGGACCGGGCGGTTGCCAGGGTGAGCCGCACCATCTCGATCCTGAGCGTAAGCCATGCCTCTACCGCTACTCTTTCAAGGCTGTTTCGAATTCATCTAGAATTCAGAACAGCCTCGAAAGAGTAGCCCTATCTGTTAGGCACGCCTGCTTAGTTCTTGATAACGTCGCAGGCTTCGAGTTGCTCAACGCTGTCCCGGAGCATTGCTTCGCCCAGGCATAGCATCTCGAGCACCCTATCGTCGGCCAGGGAGTAGTAAGCGTTCCGGCCCTCGCGCCGGGCCTTTACATAGCCGCACCAGGCCAGGCAGCGCAAATGGTCTGAGACCCGTGGCTGCGGAGCACCCAACTCGCTCACTAGCTCGCCTACCTTCGTCTCGCCCCGGCGGGCAAGGAGCAACAGGATAGAGAGCCTTGTTGAGTTGGCAAACCCGTTGAAAAACTGCGCCAGAAGGCACATGTCTTCACTCTCCCGACCGATCTCAATCTCCGGGTATGCTTGTATATTTATACTCTTCTCTTGCAAGAGTAACTCCTTTCACGTCTGCGAGCACTATACACCTTATGCGTACCGCCGTATATGCCAGAAGGCGATGCTTTTATACGTATTGCAGCAAAAGCTCTAAGGTTCGGATGGGGGATCTCTTAGAAGGTGTGGGCGTCGTTCACGCACTTTCTCCGCCCGGTGTTCCGGCGTTGTGTATTTGCAGGTGGCGTGGGGCTGGCGAGCGTAGCACACTGCCTATCAGGGACGGTAGGGACATAGCCGTACCAGAGCAGCACTATAAACGGAGGTACACGGTCGTGCTTGTAAAAGACGAGTTGGTCGAGAAGGTCGTTGTCAGGGTATGGGAGCAGTTGCCCGAAGATCGTGCCCGGTTGGTCGAAGAGTTCGTGCGCCAGTACTACGGTTGGGTTCCGAGAGAGGATCTGTCCTCGCGCAGCGAGGTAGACCTGTACGGGGCGGCTCTGGCACACCTGAACTTCGCCCGCCAGCGGGAGCCTGGAACCGCGAAGGTTCGAGTGTACAACCCGCGGTTCGAGGAGCACGGCTGGCAGTCTACCCACACCGTGGTAGAGATGATCAACGATGATATGCCGTTCCTCGTGGACTCGACGAGGATGGAGATCAACCGGCGCGGATACGGCATACACTTGACGTTTCACTCTGTAGCAAAGGTACGGCGTGACGAGGAAGGGAATCTCGTCGAGGTCCTTGACCGTGGCTCGGATGCGAACGACGCCACCTTCGAGTCTGTCATACACATCGAGGTAGACCGGCAGACGGAGCCAGAGGTTCTACGCGAGCTTCATGACTCTCTGGAGAGCATCTTGGGTGACGTGCGCGCGGCCGTCGAGGCCTGGCAAGAGATGCGCGAGAAGGCCCGAAGTATCGTCTCCGGATCTGAAGAAGATGAGATATCGGCGATCGAGGAGAATGAGCTCGATGAGGCTAGGGAGTTCTTACGCTGGCTTGTCGACGATAACTTTGTCTTCCTCGGCTACCGCGAGTACGACCTGCTGACACAGGACGGAGAGGACCAGTTGCGCTCCGTATCGGGGAGCGGGCTCGGCATCTTGAGGGGGGATAGTCCGGAGCCGGTCTCGCAGAGCTTTGCGAGGCTGCCGGCCGGGGTGCGCAGGCTCGCTCGTACACCTACTTTTCTGAACCTTACCAAGGCCAACTCGCGCTCCACCGTCCACCGTCCTTCCTACCTGGACTATGTCGGGGTTAAGCGGTTCGACTCCTCAGGCCAGGTCATCGGCGAACGTCGCTTCCTCGGCCTGTACACCTTCTCGGCCTACAGTACGAGCGTGTTCGAGATACCGCTCGTCCGGCGCAAGGTTAGGGGCGTGATGGAGCGGGCGGGGTTCCCTGCTGGAAGCCACAACGAGAAAGACCTGGTCGAGATCCTTGAGACCTACCCGCGTGACGAGCTGTTTCAGATCTCGCAGGACGAGTTGTTCGAGACCGCGATGGGGATACTGCACTTGCAGGAGCGGCAGCGGGTCAGGCTCTTCGTGCGGCGCGATACCTACGAGCGTTTCTTCTCCTGTTTGGTGTACGTACCGCGCGACCGCTACGACACGCAGATACGGAGGCGCATGCAGGAGATCCTGCAAGACGCGTTCGGCGGCGAGGGTGCGGAGTTCGACGTCCGGCTCTCCGAGTCGGTGCTCGCGCGGCTTCATTTCACTATCTACACCCCGCCGCGCGGGGCGCCAGAGTATGACGTAAAAGAGATCGAGAGAAGTCTCGTCGAAGCAACCCGCTCGTGGAAGGATGGTCTCTACGACGCCCTGATAGAGCGGTGCGGCGAGGAGCACGGTGTGGAGCTCTTCCACCGCTACGGCGAGGCGTTCCCTCCAGGCTACCGTGACGATTACCTCGCCAGGACCGCCGTAACGGACATACAGAGGATCGAGGGGCTAGTCGGGGACGAGGATCTCGGTATGAGCCTCTACCACCCGTTGGAGGCTCCCGAGGACTTTTTGCGGTTCAGACTGTACCGCTCGGCAGGTCAGATCTCCTTATCGAGAGTCTTGCCGTTGCTGGAGGATATGGGTGTCGAGGTCGCCGACCAGCGCCCGTACAAGGTGGAGCCTGCCGACTCGCCGCCTGTCTGGATCAACGACTTCGGCCTGACCTACGAGTCTCAGGGTCAACTCCAGACCGAGGAGATTCGGGGCATCTTTCAAGATACCTTCGCCAAGGCGTGGAGCGGCGCCGTGGAGAACGATGGCTTCAATCGCCTGGTTTTGCGATCCCGGCTCACCTGGCGCGAGGTCACCGTGTTGCGAGCCTACGCCAGGTACCTGCGCCAGACTGAGATCACCTTCAGCCAGCGGTATATTGAGGAGAGCCTCGCGGCAAACTCGCGGATAGCCCGCCTCCTGGTGGAGCTCTTCGAAGTCCGCTTCGACCCGTCGCGCCAGGGCGAGGCCGAAGGAGAGACGGCGCGGCTGACCTCAGAGATCGAGACGGCCCTCGACGAGGTGACGAGTCTGGACGAAGACCGCATCTTGAGGAGCCTCTTGAATGTCACCCTGGCGACGTTGCGGACGAACTACTACCAGACGGACCCGGACGGAGTGCCGAAGCCTTACCTTTCCTTCAAGTTCGACTCCGCGCGTATCCCCGAGCTTCCGCTGCCGCGTCCGATGTTCGAGATCTTTGTCTACTCTCCCAGGACTGAAGGGGTGCACCTGCGCGGCGGCAAGGTCGCGCGCGGCGGCATCCGCTGGTCCGACCGACGGGAGGACTTCCGCACCGAGGTACTGGGGCTCATGAAGGCTCAGATGGTCAAGAACGCCGTGATCGTACCAGTCGGCGCGAAGGGCGGTTTTGTGGTTAAGCAGCCGCCCACGGACGGGGGCCGCGAGGCGCTGATGCAGGAGGTAGTGTCCTGCTACAGGATTCTCATTCACGGTATGCTCGATTTGACCGACAACCTGGTCGAAGGCGGTATCGTCCCGCCCCCGGACGTCGTTCGCTACGACGAGGACGACGCGTACCTCGTCGTGGCGGCGGACAAGGGGACCGCGACCTTCTCGGACATCGCCAACGGCATCTCGGCGGAGTACGGCTTCTGGCTCGGCGACGCCTTCGCTTCGGGCGGGTCGGCGGGCTACGACCACAAGAGGATGGGGATCACGGCTCGCGGCGCCTGGGAGTCGGTCAAGCGTCACTTCCACGCTCTCGGGCTCGATACCCAGGAGCAAGATTTCATCGTGGTTGGGATCGGGGACATGTCAGGCGACGTCTTCGGCAACGGCATGCTCCTGAGCAGGCACATCAAGCTCGTCGGCGCCTTCAACCACCTGCACATATTTCTCGACCCCGACCCCGACCCGGAGACGAGCTTCGGGGAGCGTGAGAGGCTCTTCGAGATGCCTCGCTCCTCGTGGAGCGACTACGACGAGACGCTGCTCTCTAAAGGTGGCGGAGTATTTTCGCGCACGGCTAAATCAATCCCCCTCGCGCGCGAGGTAAAGGAGTTGCTTAACGTCGAGGAGGACGCGTTGCCTCCAAACGAGGTCATCCGGGCGCTCCTCAAGGCGCCGGCGGACTTGCTCTGGAACGGTGGCATCGGCACATACGTGAAGGCGAGCACCGAAACTAATGCCGAGGTGGGGGACAAGGCAAGCGATGCTTTAAGGGTGGATGCGAACGAGCTGCGGTGCCGGGTAGTAGGGGAGGGAGGGAACCTCGGTTTCACGCAGCGGGGGCGCGTGGAGTACGCGCTCAACGGAGGAAGGATCAACACGGACGCCATAGACAACTCCGCCGGCGTGGATACCTCCGACCACGAGGTAAACATAAAGATACTGCTCGACAAGGTCGTCGCCGACGGTGATATGACCGGAAAGCAGCGTAACGAGTTGCTTGCACAGATGACCGAAGAGGTAGCCCGGCTCGTCCTGCGCGACAACTACCTTCAAAACCTGGCGCTCGACAATGCAGTTGTTCAGGCCGCCTCGATGGTAGATGTACACGCTCGCTACATCCGGGCCCTGGAGAGCGCGGGTAGGATAGATCGCAGTCTCGAGTTCCTGCCCGACGAGGCGACCCTCTCGGAGCGGAAGTCAGCCGGGCAGGGGCTGACGGCGCCTGAGTTCGCGGTGTTGTTGGCATATACCAAGATCGTGTTGTACGGAGAGTTGATCTCCTCGGACGTGCCGGAGGATCCTTACCTCTCCGCCGAGCTTGAGCGCTACTTCCCTACGCCTCTGCGCGAACGTTTTAAGGAGCGGATGCAGGAGCACCGCCTGCGACGCGAGCTAGTCGCTACTCAGGTGACCAACAGCATGGTAAACCGGGCTGGCGTCACGTTCGCTTACCGCATGGGCGAGGAGACCGGTACGGAGACCCCGGAGATCGCTCGCGCCTACGCAGCGGCGCGCGAAATCTTCGACATGCGTGGTCTGTGGACGGAGATCGAAGCCCTCGACAACGGAGTTCCCGCTCGAACTCAGACGCAGATGCTTCTAGCCGGGCGCAGGCTGGTCGAGCGGGCGACGCGCTGGCTCCTCCGCAATCGCCGACCGCCTCTCGATGTTGCCGCTGCCGTCTCCTACTTCTCGGAGGGCGCTGCGGAGCTTGCAGAGCGTCTTCCGCAGCTAATGCTCGAGTCCGACCGCGAATCCCTCGGTGAGACGACCGCCCGCTTCGTTGACGAGGGTGTCCCGCACGAGCTTGCCCGACGGGTAGCAAGCCTAAACTCGCTCTTCTCTGCGCTGGATGTTGTGGAGGTCGCCGCCGCGACGGACCAGCCGCTGGAGACCGTTGCCGCCGTTCATTTCACCCTAGGCGAGCGTCTTATGCTCCACCGCCTGCGCGACCGCATCGACGCTCTGCCTCGCCAGGACCGCTGGCAGACCCTGGCGCGAGCCGCCCTGCGCGACGATCTCTACGGTCAGCAGGCCGGGCTCACCGCCGGAGTTTTGCGCGACACCGACGGGAACCGCGACGCCTCTGAGCGCATAGAAGCTTGGATAGAGAGAAACGAGGCGTCGGTCGAACGTTTCGTGCAGGTGTTGAGGGATATCGGCGCAAGCGGTAACTTCGACCTCTCGACGCTCTCCGTGGCGCTGCGGGAGCTCCGAAACCTCGCCGCTTCGTCCGGCGCGTTATCCATGAAGGCGGAAGCAGCCGCCGGCTGAGCGACCCGGCGGGAAGAAAGGTAGTGACCGACGGATCGGGCTGGTGTTAGATCAGGCCCTGCGCGATCAGGGCTCGGGCTACCATCAGGAAACCGGCGATGTTCGCGCCGTTCAGGTAGTTGCCTGGGGTGCCGTACTCCTCCGCGGCGTCGCGACAGTCTGCGTGGATCTTCTGCATGATCTCTTTTAGCTGCTGATCTGTGTACTCGAAGCTCCAGGACTCGCGGCCGGCGTTTTGCTGCATCTCCAGAGCCGAGACCGCGACACCGCCCGCGTTGGCGGCCTTGCCGGGGCCGAACGCGACGCCGGCCTCCAAAAAGGCCTGCACGGCTTCAGGGGTGCAAGGCATGTTTGCTCCCTCGCCTATCGCGATGCAGCCGTTCTCGATCAGTTTCCGCGCATCATCTTCGTCGAGCTCGTTCTGCGTGGCGCAGGGCAGTGCCGCGTCGCACGGTACCGTCCAGATGTTACCGTCTTCCTCGAACTGCGCCCGGTCGTGGGCCTCGGCATACTCCGAGATGCGGCCACGCTCCACCTGTTTGATCCGCTTTATCGTCTCCAGGTCGAGCCCTTCTTCATCGTGGATGACCCCTCCAGAGTCGGAGCAGGCGACCACCTTGCCGCCGAACTCCTGTATCTTCTCGATCGCGTAGATCGCCACGTTGCCAGAGCCAGATACTACGCATGTCTTCCCCTCGAAGGACTCGTCGAGAGTCTGCAGCATCTCCCGCATGAAGTAGGCGCAGCCGTATCCGGTAGCCTCAAAGCGGACCGGTGCGCCGCCCCAGTTGACCTCCTTGCCCGTGAAGGTGCCGGTCTCGTAGCGGTTGGTAATACGCTTGTACTGGCCGAACATATAGCCTATCTCGCGCGGCCCCACGCCTGTATCGCCGGCCGGGATGTCGATGTTCTCGCCGATGTGTCTGTAAAGCTCGGTCATATAGCTCTGGCAGAAGCGCATCACCTCGCTGTCCGATTTGCCCTTAGGGTCGAAGTCGGCCCCGCCCTTGCCGCCGCCAATCCCGAGCCCCAACAAGCTATTCTTGAAGATCTGCTCGAACCCGAGGAACTTGACTGTCCCGAGGTAGACCGAAGGGTGGAAGCGCAAGCCGCCCTTGTAGGGGCCCAAAGCGTTGCTGAACTCGACGCGGAAGCCGCGATTGACGTGTATCTCGCCCTCGTCGTCCTGCCAGGGGACGCGGAACATGATCTGGCGATCCGGTTCGCACAGCCGCTCGATGACCTTGTGCTCGACGAACTCGTGGTGCCTGTCTAGTACGGGCTCCAGAGAGTTCAAGACCTCCCGTACCGTCTGGTGAAACTCGTCCTCGCCGGGGTTGCGCCCGACGACCTGCTCGTAGATACCCTCGATGTTGGTCTTCGTGTCAGTCATCTCGCTCCTTTCCCGCTCGTGAGTAGCTTATTACCCAAAGCCGATACGCGCCAGAGGTGCCTCAACGGTAAGGAGGATTTCTCGTCCTCTACTCGAACGTCTCGATTACCGGAGACTCGAGGTCGCGGACCACCTCGCCCCTGCTCGAAATATCCTGGACGGTGAAGGTGCTTGTCTGTTTTAAGACCTGCCGAAAGATGCGAGACCGGCCGAACGAGACCGAGGTCTCCGCCGTCCGGTTTCTGTCCGACCAGGTCCGCCTCTATCAGAAGGGCTCGTTCGTCGGGACCGTCCTGGAGGATGCCGGTCTCTCCCGTCCCGAGTCTCAGCGTGGCGAGGGTGAGACGTTCCTCGAAACGACAACCTGAACAGCGATGTCGTGTTCGTGAGCGCGTACGGCCCGTCCGGAGAGACGCCGGTGGAGGAGGTTCCAGAGCGGCCTGTTGTAGTCCGGCTAGAGGTCGTCCTGCGAGGTCTCCGACGACTGTGGATGCTCGGGGCGGTTGCTACTGCGGCGAAGCGATCGTAGACCACCTGAGCCGGTACCTGTGCTTTAATCTCCACTCATCTGGGAGAGAGGAGACCGCTTGCCGTACGAGTTTGCCCGATATCTCAAGATCCGGGGAGCCCATGGTGCCGCCTGGACGCCGGACGGCCGCCGCGTCGCCTTCCTGACAGATATTACGGGGGTGCCGCAAGCCTGGGAGGTGCCGGCAGGAGGCGGCTGGCCGGAGCAGCTCACGTTCCACGAAGAGAGGGTTTCGGGCATCCATTACTCCCCAGCCGAGGAGAGACTTCTCTACAGTATGGACTCGGGCGGCAACGAGCGGACCCAGCTCTTCCTGTTAGACGGCTCCATCAGCGAGGAGCGGGACCTCACGCGAGCGCCCGAGGCGATCCACTACTTTGGCGGCTTCTCGCCAGACGGAGAACGCATCGCCTACACGGCCACGCGCCGCAACGGGACGGACTTCGACGTCTTTGTCCAGGACCTGCCCGCCGGTGAGCCGCGGGCGGTATGGGAGACGGCCGGCTATCATACCGTTTCGTGTTGGGCGCCTGATAGCTCTTACCTCGTCGTCTCCCGCCACCACTCGAACCTGAACAATGACCTGTACAGGCTGGACCTCTTGAGCGGCGAGGCGACGCTCCTTACCCCGCACGAGGGAGACGCCCGTTTCCAAAGTGCACACCTGGCGCAGGACGGGGAAACCTTGTTCCTTGCGACGGACCGGGACGGGGACTTCATGCGTCTGGCGCGCCTGGACCTGACCGCTCTGGAGTTAGAGTACTTGACCCCTGACGACTGGGACGTCGAGGAGGTAGAGCTCTCACGGGACGGCCGCTGGCTCGCCGTTAGCCGAAACGTCGAGGGCTACTCGGACTTTATGCTCTTCAACGGCCGCGGGAGGCGTGTACCAGGCCCGGAGATGCCGGAGGGCCTCCTGAGTGGCTTTGATTTCTCCCCGAACGGGGACCGTCTCGCCTTCACCTTCGCTGCCCCGAATCGCAACCCGGACCTGTGGATCGTGGATCTGTCCGATGGCGAGCCCCGGCGCCTCACCCGCTCCGCGACGGCTGGCATCCCTGTAAACACCTTCCGCCGACCGGAGATCATCCGCTACCCATCCTTCGACGAGCGTGAGATACCCGCGCTGTTCTACGAGCCGGAAGTAGAGAGCGCTCCCGTCGTGGTTAACGTTCATGGTGGTCCAGAGTCACAGTCGCGGCCGCTCTTCGCTCCCGTGACTCAGTACCTCCTCGGGCGCGGCTACGCCGTCTTCTCGCCTAACGTGCGAGGCTCGACGGGATACGGCAAGGCTTACACTCACCTCGACGACGTGTATTTGCGTATGGATTCCGTCAAAGACCTAGCCTACGCCGCGAGTTGGCTGAGAGGCAGAGGGCACGAGCGCATAGCGGTCATGGGCGGCTCCTACGGCGGTTTCATGGTACTCGCCGCCCTGACGGAGTATTCGGATCTGTGGACCGCCGGTGTGGACATCGTCGGGATCGCCAACATGGTCACGTTCCTCGAGAATACCGGCAGCTACCGCCGCGCCCTACGCGAGCCTGAGTACGGGTCTCTGGAGAAAGACCGGGAATTTCTGGCATCTATTAGCCCGATCCACAAAACCGAAGAGATAACAGCCCCCCTAATGGTCATACACGGACGCAACGACCCGCGCGTCCCGGTCGGGGAGGCAGAGCAGATCGTGAACCGCGTACGCGAAAACGGCGGCAAGGTCGAGTACCTGCTCTATGAGGACGAGGGACACGGTCTCGCCAAGCTCAAGAATCGCCTCGACGCCTATCCAAGAATAGCTGCCTTTCTCGACCAGCATCTCGCCCGTAACCAGCCTTAGTCACGCTGGAGGCCAGCCTTACCAGTTGAATGCGGTCCTCCAGGTCTTCGCCCTCGGCTCGATTGTGGCGTTCATTGAAGCCTTGTTAAGGCAAATGGAGTTATGTAATGTGCGCTTTGCCCTCATTAGTTGTGTTCATAGATCTGGAGGTGAGCTTTGCCGGTTCGGTCGGGCGGTCTGGAGGCTGTGGAGAACGTCACCGGGGAAGACGTACCGGTTGAGCATGTTGACGATGATCGGGGGCAAGACTTTGCGCCGGTCCGCCGGGTCTGGCTCTCGCAGGGGCTCTCGCTTCTGGCTGGCTTCGCTCTGGCTGGGATAGTGTTGCTCTTTTTATCCGAGACGGTAGTAGAAGGGAGGACGGGTGCGGTCTACTGGCCGGAGGTTGGGCCGCCGTCTCTGCCGGAGACGGTGCCAGGGTTTGACGAGGAGGAGCTGCGGACCCGGATTAAGACGATAGCCGAGGGGTATGAGGGGCTTTACGGGATCGCGGTGCTGGAGCCAGGCTCTCGCGCGTGGGTCTCGATGCGGGGCGCTGAGGAGTTCATGACGGCCAGCATCGGCAAATTGCCGACGTTGGCGACGCTCTACCGGGCCGCGGCACTGGGCGAGGTAGATCTAGAGGAGAAGCTTACCATTCTCCCCCAGGATAGACGGGCCGGTGCAGGCGGGCTCGAACATGTTCCAGCAGGCTACTCGATAAGCTTGCGCGAGTGCGCGTACCGTCTTATCAATTACAGCGACAACACCGCATGGGCCGCGCTCGACCGCCGTCTCGGGGAGGAGAGGATAAGGGCGGAGCTTGAGAGCATGGGAATAAGAGGCTCGCGGTACCATGGGTACCTCTCCGGATACTTCGCCACCCCCGACGACATAGTTCTCCTTTTGGAGAGGATCTCAGACCCGCGCTTCACCAGCGAGGAGCTTTCAGCTGAAATGATCGACAGCATGACGGGGACCAGCGTAGAGGACCGCATCCCCGGGAAGCTACCCTCGGGCGTCCGCGTCGCTCATAAAACAGGCTCCTGGGAGGGCCACTTCGGCGACGCCGGCATCGTGTTCTACAAAGACTCTTCCGGGCTTGAGAGGCATTACTATATAGTCGTGCTAGCTTCGGGGGCTGGCGAAGGCGAGGCGAGCGCGGCTATACGAGATGTTTCCCTCGTCGTTTACGAGACCCTTACCGCCTCTAAAGACATCGCGCGTTAAACTATGTTACGAGTCTATCTCCAGAGACTCTTCTGCGGGCATCCTGTCGGCTCCGGGCCAAGTCTATAGCTGTCGACGCGTCCGTTGCTGATACGGGCGGTGATCCGTAGCGATCACTAGACGTCCCGCGCTTCCGGCGAAGAATCAAAATGCTTATCGGTATGGACGGCTCGGCCGGGCGGCGCAACGCTTCCGGGAGCAGGGAAAGTCTTGCCGATTAGACATTTCGCTTGACGCTCTCTACGTAAGCGCAAGGTTGATGGAGTCAGGAGCTTCGCGTTACGGGAAGGCCGGCCGATCTTCGTGGTAGCGGTTCATCGAGGCTGAGCAAGGACGCAAGAAGAAGCAGAGCAAGAAAAGGAGACACACTCCAACAAGCGCGTGGTATGGCAGAGACAAAGCGCTTAGCCTACGCCGCAGCACCGGGTTCTATTGACCGTCAACGTCTGGTACGACCCTGTGGGAAGCGGTATCGCAGGCTTGTTACACGCCCATCTTCCAAGGTGCGTTTCAGATCAGCAAACGCATCGCAGGTTCCGAGGTAGCTACTCCGTTGCTCGGATGCCTTCGGTCTCTCTCTCGAACTCGCTGGCCAGCGCGGACGCAGCAACTATGACGGGGCTGAGGACGGGACCAAAGTGGGGGGCGTAGGCAAGGTCCAGGTTGACGAGGTCGGGGTAGGAGAGCTTACCCCAGATAGCGGTTGCGCAGATATCCACGTACTTGTCCGCCCTACCGCCAACCATCTCCGCGCCTAGTAGACGACCGGTCGCGGCGTCGGCTATGAGCTTGATGAACACGGGATCCGCCCCGGGCAGGTAGCCTGCCTTGTCCTTGGAGTCGACGGCGGCTGTCACGACCTCGAAGCCCGCTCCCTCGGCCTCTTCCTTCGAGAGCCCTGTTTTTGCCACGATAAGCTCGAAGACCTTGAAGACGCCGGTACCCAACACGCCGGGAAACTCCAGGACGTCCTCGCCTGATGCGAAGTTCGTGCCGGCGACTCGACCCATCTGGTTCGCAGTGTCTCCTAAAGGCGCCCAGGTGGGCTCTCCTGTTATGAGGTTCGTCGTCTCCACACAGTCTCCGGCGGCCCAGACGTCCGGGAGGTTCGTCTTGAGGTACTTATCTACCTTGATCGCGCCGGTTGTCCCGATCCTCGCTCCCGCTTCCTTGGCGAGCTCGACGGCGGGCTCTACACCAACCCCCACTATAACCATCTCCGCCTCTGTCTCCTCGCCGTCGAACCGAACAGCGCGCACCCGATCTCCTTCGCCCGCCAGCTCATCGACCTTCTCACAGGAGAATACCTCTACGCCCTTCTCTTTGAGGTGCTCCTGGATCTTCTCGGAGACCTCTGAACCGTAGGTGTTGGCGACCCTACCCTCGGCCTCCACGACGGCAACCTCCATCCCGATCTCCCTGAGGTTCTCGGCGAGCTCAAGCCCTATGTAGCCGCCGCCGATGATCGCCGCCTTCCCGGGTGAGCGCTCTCTTATATATCTCATGATGGCGTCGGCGTCCGACAGAAAGCGCAGGGCGAAGACGCCACTGAGGCTCGCGCCCTCGATCGGCGGCAGGACGGCCCTGGCGCCGGTTGAGATCAGGAGCCGGTCGTAGGAGTCCTCGAACTCCTTGCCCGTAGACAGGTCCTTGACGATCAGCCTCTTGTTCTCGGGGTCTACGCTCTCGACGCGGTGACGGGTAAGAATCTCAACGTCTTTTTCAGCGAAGTCTTCGGGGGTGCGGGCGACGAGATCGTCACGGCTCTCGACGACGCCGGAGATAAAGTACGGTAGCCCGCACTCGCTTATGGAGATCTCCGGCTCCTCCTGATACAGGGTTATCTCAAGGTCGGGATTTAGCCTCCGAGCCCTTGAAACCGCCTTCGTTCCCGCCGCCACCCCGCCGATCACGACCAAACGCATCCCTGACGCCCCTTCCGCTCTAAAGTATTCTCCTCCTAAGTGTACCGGAGCACTACCCGCCGGAAGAAACTCGGAAACGAGAGAGCCCTCGGAGGCAGCTCCGAGGGCTCTGAGAATAGTCTCTTAGATGCGGTCTAAGCAGACCTGGCGGCCTGGTAGCGGCGCTCGGCCTCCTCCCAGTTGACCACGTTCCACCAGTTCTCTATGTACTCGGGGCGGCGGTTTCGATAGCTCAGGTAGTAGGCATGCTCCCAGACGTCCAGCCCGATTACCGGCAGCTTGCCCTCCATCAAGGGGTTGTCCTGGTTCGGGGTAGTATCGATGCTCACCGAACCGTCGGGGGAGGCGATCAGCCACGCCCAACCCGAGCCGAAGATGGCGCCCGGAGCCGCAGCCGCGGCCCACTGCTCTTTAAAGGAGTCGAAGGAGCCGAAGCTCTGGTTTATAGCGTCGGCCAGGTCTCCAACGGGCTCGCCGCCGCCGTTGGGGCTCATGATCTGCCAGAACATCGCGTGGTTGGCGTGGCCGCCGCCGTTGTTCCTGACGGCCCGGCGGATGTCCTCCGGCACGTTGTTTAGGTTCGCCAGAAGTTCGTTGATGTCGCCGGGATCCACGTCAGGGTATTGCTCCAGCGCGCTGTTGAGGTTGGTGACGTAGGTGTTGTGATGCTTCTCATGGTGGAGATGCATCGTCTCCTCGTCTATAGTCGGCTCCAGCGCGTTGTAGTCGTAGGGCAGCGGCGGAAGTTCGTAAGCCACAGTACCTCTCCTCTCCTATCCTTTACTAACCTTCTGAAATTACCCCAAATGCGCCTCTCGCAAAACCCTCCACAGCGGCGTGTAGCCGTACCGGTACTGTAAAATGTGCTGGTGGACGCTTTCGAGTTCCATCGTGGCGCGGAGCCGGGGGCTGAACGGCTCGCGGAACTTGCCGCGCGCTCAAGCGCGGGAGGGGTGGTCATTACCGACGCGACCCTGCCCGAGAACCCTATTATCTATGCGAGCCCGACCTTCGAGCACATGACCGGGTATCCGGTCCGGGAGGTACTAGGCAAGAACTGCCGTTTTTTGCAAGGTGAAGACCGTGATCAGTCCGCCCTCGACGAGCTGCGCGCGGCTCTCGCAGAAGGTCTTGAGTGCCGGGTCATCCTGCGTAACTACAAGAGGGACGGATCGCTGTTCTGGAACGAGCTCTCCATCTCCCCCGTGCACGACGAAGGGGGGCGTCTGATCAACTTCATCGGGGTGCAGAACGACGTCACGGATCGCAAGAGGATCGAGGAGAGGCTCGGCAGGAGTGAAGACTGGCTGCGCCTCGCCCTCGACGCTACGGGGCTCGGGACCTGGGACTTCGACCTTCTGACAGGAGAGCTGCGTTGGGACGAGCGATGCAAGGCTATATTCGGGCTGCCGCCCGACGCGGAGGTGGACTACGGGACGTTCCTTGCGGGGTTGCACCCGGAGGACCGGGACTGGGTGGATCGGGCGGTGCGGCGCACGGCAGACTCCGGGGGCGACGGTGACTACGACATCGAGTACAGAACCATCGGGCTCAACGACGGGGGGGAGCGCTGGGTTGCCGCCCGTGGACAGGCGTTCTTCCAGGAGGGGCGGGCGACACGCTTTGTCGGGACGGTGCTGGACATAACCGAACGCAAGAAGGCAGAGGAAGAGCGAGACTTGCTCTTCCTGCGCGAGCGGATCGCTAGAGATGAGGCCGAGGCGGCGCGGAGGAGGATCGGGTTGCTCGCGGAGGCGGGCGCGGTCCTCTCGACCTCACTCGATTACGCGGCTACCCTGTCCCGTGTGGCGCGCCTGACGATCCCCGAGTTCGCCGACTGCTGTCTTGTGGACGTGCTGGGGGAGGACGGCTGCATGCGCCAACTCGCCGCCGCTCACGCTGACCCGGAGCGAGAACCCCTGCTGCGCGAACTCGGCCAGTACCGGGAGCTAGAGGCCGAAGAGCTAATGGAAGCCGACCGCGTCGTCTCGACGGTGCTGCGCACGGGCAGGGCTATCCTGCTACCAGAGGCAGAGCAGGTCATAGCTGAGGGTGACCGGAAGAAAGAACACCTCGCCATCCTCCGCGAGCTAGATCTTAAGTCCTGCATCTGCGCGCCGCTGGTCGCCCGCGGCCGGACTCTGGGGGCTATCTCCTTCGTTCTCAGCCAGCCTGGCCGCCGGTACGGTCCAGATGATCTCTCGCTCGCCGAGAGCCTCGCGCAGCGCTGTGCGTTTGCAGTAGACAACTCTCGCCTCTACCGCGCGCGCACCAGAACAGCCCGCGCGCTTCAGGAGAATTTGCTGCCGACGCGCCTCCCCGAGATGCCCGGAGTAGAGATTGGCCTTAGCTACCTGCCTGCTGGAGAGGCAGACGTCGGCGGTGACTTTTACGATCTCTTTGAGGCGGGGGTTGGGGCGGGAGGCGGCAGCTCGTGGGGTATGGTAATCGGGGACGTAAGCGGCAAGGGGGCCGAGGCGGCGGCTGTTCTGGCGCTCGCCCGCTACACTATCCGGGCCGCCGCTATGCACCGGTCGCGTCCCTCCGTCGTCCTGGCAGATCTGAACGAGGCCATGCTGCGTAACGCGAACGAACAAGGAGACCAAAGGTTCTGTACCGTTGCCTATGTGCGGATGGAGTTGGATACGACGGACGGGGGAGTTGATGTCTCCGTCTCCCTAGGCGGGCATCCGGCGCCCATGTTGCTCTGCGCGAGCGGTGAGGTTCGCCGGATCGGTTACCCGGGGAGGGCGGTCGGCGTGTTTGAAGAACCGAAGCTTACGGACCAGGAGGCCCGGCTGAACCCCGGCGACGCCCTGGTGCTCTTTACCGACGGCGTTACCGAGGCTCGCTCCCCCGGCGGCGGTTTCTTCGGCGAGGAGAGGCTCGCGGCCTTGCTCCGCTCCTCTACCGGCCTCGACGCCGCGTCTCTCGCCGCGCGTATAGAGAGCGCCGTCTTGAACTTTCATAAAGACGGAGAGAGTGACGACGTCGCCATACTCGTGCTGCGGATACCTGCGCAGTCTGTCGGCTAGCCAGTGTTAAGGCAGCCAACTTTAGAGATTCCCTCTCTACCGGCCGTTCGTTTTGTGCCAGGGTTCGGATGAGAGTTGTGTTATCGACTCTCTCGCCCGTGAACACTATGTTCTTTGTAAGTAGAGGCGGAGAGACAAGATACCAGATGCTTGATGAGGAGGTCTTATGAGAGGAAGACGGGGATAAGGGAGGTTGACGACACGCAGGGTCTTCCGCCGACCCTGACGGCGCTCGCGCAGGCGCTTTGCGAAGGGAGTCTCTCGCCCGTCGGTGTCGTGGAGGCGCTCCTGGGGCGCATCGAGGAGCGTAACGGGGAGTTGAACGCGTTCGTGACCGTTACGGCGGAGGAGGCGCTGGAGGACGCGCGGCGGGCTGAGGCGGAGATCCGGGCGGGGCGTTACCGGGGGCCTCTGCACGGCGTGCCCATCGGCTTGAAGGATCTCATCGAGACGAGGGGCGTTCGTACCACGATGGGCTCTGCTTTCTTCGCAGACTACTTCCCCGCTGCGGACGCGGCCGTCGTGGAGCTGTTGAAGGATGCCGGAGCTGTGGTCTTGGGCAAGACCAACACTCACGAGTTCGCTTTCGGCCCTATAGGCGACCGCTCCTTCTCCGGCCCGGCGAGGAACCCGCACGACCTCGACAGGGTGCCCGGCGGCTCCAGCGGCGGCTCGGGGGCAGCGGTGGCGGCGGGCCTTGTCTACGGCGCTTTAGGGACGGATTCGGGAGGGTCCATACGCGTCCCGGCGGCGCTGTGCGGCGCGGTCGGGATGAAACCGACCTTCGGGCGGGTGAGCAAGCGTGGCGTCTTCCCTCTCTCCTGGGTGCTCGACCACGTCGGTCCCCTCTCCCGTACCGTCGAGGATAATGCCCTCCTCCTGACCGCCCTGGCTTGCTACGACTCTGAAGATCCTTATTCGGTGGACATAGGGTCGGAGGACTTCGCTAGAGATCTCACGCGGGGGGCGGAGGGCGGAGTGGTGGGCGTACCGGCTGACTTCTACTTTGAGCGCGTCGACCCGGAGGTAGAGGAGCTGGTGAGGGTGACGATCCGGCGCTTTGAGGATCTGGGCGCTGAGACACGGGAGGTGGAGATACCCGGTCTTCAAGAGACCCTCTCCGCCCAGCGGCTGGTACTCAGCTCCGAGGCGCACGCCGTCCATCGGGAGCGTCTCGATCGGGCGCCGGAGAAGTTCGACGACGAGGTCCGCCAGAGGCTGCTGGAGGGCGCGGAGCCTCGGGCCTACGAATACGCGGAGGCTCAGCAGGAGAGGCTGCACTCTATACGGGCGTTCCGCAAAGCGTTGGAGGACGTCTACGTGATCCTGACCCCGACCGTACCGATCGCGGCCACGGAGATCGGTCAACGCAAGGTCGACATAAACGGCTACGAGGAGACCGTACGTTCCGCGCTCACCCGCTTTACCGGGCCGACCAATTTGAACGGACTGCCGAGTCTCTCC
>CADCVD010000191.1 GCA_902806055.1 uncultured Rubrobacteraceae bacterium | reverse complement strand
ACGTTCGCCGGCACGTCCTCGTTTATGGCCTCCAGTACCGTCCAGCGGCCCTCGCCCGAGTCCTCGGCGTAGCCCCGGATGCTCTCCAGGTGGCCGTCCTTCTCGAAGGCGCTCTCTGCGAGCTCCAACAGCCAGCTCCGCACCACGCTCCCCTGGTTCCACAGACTCGAGATCGCGCGCAGGTCGAAGTCGTACTGGCTCTTCTCAAGGATCTCGAACCCCTCTGCATACGCCTGCATCATCCCGTACTCGACGCCGTTGTGGATCATCTTGACGAAGTGACCGGCCCCCGCCTCACCGAGGTAAGCGTAACCGTTCTCGGGGGCAAGCGTCTTTAGCGCGGGCTCGACGTGCTCATAAGCGCTTGAATCCCCGCCGACCATCAGGCAGTAGCCGACCTGTAGGCCCCAGACGCCGCCGCTCGTCCCCGCGTCCAGGAAGCGCAGGTCCCTCTCGCGGAGCATCTTCGCCCGGCGTACGGAGTCGCGGAAGTAGGAGTTGCCGCCGTCTATGAGGATGTCACCCTCGTCCATGAGGTCCGCGAACTTGAGGAGGGCCTGTTCCGTGGCGTCACCGGCGGGGACCATGATCCAGACCACACGCGGAGCCTCTAGCTTCTGGACCAACTCCTCCATCGAGTAAGCACCCTCGGCTCCCTCCGAGACTACCTCGTCCACCGGCCCCGGCGAGCGGTTGCCGGCCACGACCCGGTGCTCCCCGCTGCGTACGAGCCGGCGTACCATGTTAGCGCCCATCCTGCCTAGGCCATAGATACCTATCTCCAAAGTTCCTCCCTGTGATTGGAAGCTCCCAGCTTGTCAGCAGAAGAAGCTGATCCGCCAACCGGCTCTTACGACTGGCTGACTACCTGTCGGCTCTTGCTCTTTATGCCCTCCAACAGCTCGTCGAAGGAGTCGGCGAACTTGGCTACGCCCTCCTTCTCCAGCGTCTCCGTTACGTCCTCGTAGTCAACCCCGGCCTCGCGCAACTCCCCGATGAGCTTTCGCGCCTCGTCAAGGCCCTCTTCGAGCGCCTTCGGGTTTACCTCGCCATGGTCCATGAAGGCCTGGAGGGTCGAGCCGGGCAGGGTGTTCACGGTGTCGGGACCGACGAGGTTGTCCACGTAGATCGTGTCCTTATAGTCCGGGTTCTTCGTCGAGGTCGAGGCCCAGAGTGGGCGTTGTTTCGTCGCGCCCTTCGACTCCAGAAACTCCCAGTCGTCGCCGGAGAAGATCTCCTGAAACGCCGCATAGGCCAGCTTGGCGTTGGCGATCGCGAGCCTCCCTTGCAGGTCCTCGCGCCCGGCTTCGGCCAGCCGCTTGTCCCCCTCGGTGTCGACACGGCTGACGAAGAAGCTCGCCACAGAGGCGACGCCTGAAGGGTCCCCGCCGGCGGCGACGAGGCGTTGGAGGCCGCGGATGTACGCTCCGGCCACCGCGCGGTAGCGGGCGAGAGAGAAGATCAGGGTGACGTTTATGGATTTGCCGACGGCGATCATCTCCTCTATCGCCGCGAGGCCCGGCTGGGTCGCGGGTATCTTTACCATCAGGTTTGGCCTGTCCACTATCTGATGGAGGCGCATCGCCTCCTCGACAGTCGCCGGGGTATCGTAGGCGAGGTCCGGGGAGACCTCCAAGGAGACGTAGCCATCGAGCCTGTTCGTCCTCTCGAAGACCGGCATCAGCAGATCGCAGGCGGCCTGGATGTCTACCCGGGCCAGCTCCAGAAAGACTTCCTTCGGGTCGTCCAGCTCTCTAGAGACCTGCTGTAGCTGCTCGTCGTAGAGGTCCGAGCCGAAGATCGCCTTCTCAAAGATAGTGGGGTTAGAGGTGACGCCCGCGACGCCGTCCTCGATCATCCCCTGCAACTCCCCGCCCTGTATCGAGTCGCGGGAGAGGTAATCGATCCAGACGCTCTGCCCCGCCTCGGCTAACTCGTGCAACCGCTCGTCCATCCGCCTGCGACACCCCCTGAAAGTAGCTTTGCGGAGCGTTTTTCGCCCCCCATCAGTTTACACCCGTGCGCTTTGAGTAAGCTCCCGTTCGATCCTCAACTCCTACGGTAAGTCGCCGCCTCCTCTTACCGCAGGAGATGAGGACGGTAAGGAGTCGGCCTTACCCGAGCGCCCGGCTTACCGACGCGCCACTTTGTCGCTTCCGCCTGTAGCTGCCGTGCTCTACCGCTTACGAATGTCCTTCTTCGGGAGCGGTCTCCTCGAAGGCCGGGGTGGTACCGGAGGTCTCACCGGCCTCCTCCTCCCGTCCGAGCAGGCCCAGAGCGACGTTCGCCACGTTCTCCGGAGTGATGCCGAGATTTTCGAGCACCTCTTCTCCCGGCGCAGACGCCCCGAAGCGGTCGACTCCGACGCTCGTACCCCGGAAGCCGACATACCGCTCCCAACCCATAGTAATACCCGCCTCCACTGAGACCCGGGCCTCTACTCCGGGAGGGAGCACGGCATCCTTGTACTCCTGTTCTTGCGCCTCGAAGATCTCCCAGGAGGGCATGCTCACTACCCTCGCCGCTACGCCCTTCTCCGCGAGCAGCTCTCTGGCCTCCAGGGCCACGGCCACCTCGGAACCAGTGCCGACAAGGATTACTTCTGGTTCGCCGCCCTCGGCATCCGCCAGGACGTAGGCCCCGCGCAGCGCGCCCTCTGTAGCAGCACCCGGGTCGAGCACGGGGACGTTCTGGCGGGTGAGCAGTAGCGCGACGGGTCCTTCGGCCTCCAGGGTGTAGCGCCAGGCGGCGGAGGTCTCGTTCGCGTCGGCGGGCCGGATGACGGTGAGGTTCGGGATCGCGCGCAGGGCCATGTAGTGCTCGACGGGCTGGTGGGTCGGGCCATCCTCGCCCAGGCCGACCGAGTCGTGGGTGAAGACCCAGGCCACGGGGAGTTCCATCAGCGCCGAGAGCCTTATGGCCGGTCGCATGTAATCTGAGAAGACGAGGAAGGTGGATCCGTAGGGCCTGACCATGCCGCCGTGTAAGCAGATCCCGTTTACGGCGCTGCCCATCCCATGCTCGCGCACCCCCCAGGCGATGTTACGCCCGGAGTGGGTAGCGCCGAAGAGCCCGCCGCCCGAGAAGACTGTGCTCGTGGAGCCCACGAGATCCGCCGCGCCCCCGACCATGGTCGGTACGTAGCCCTTGAAGGCGTCCATCGCTGCTCCGCCCGCCTTGCGGGTGGCGAGCTTCTGGGTCTTGGCCGGGTCCCATCGCGGCAACTCTCTCTCGTAGCCGGGCTCAGGCTCGCCGCTCCACGCCCGGTCCCACTCCCCGGCGAGCGTCGGGAACTCCCCGCGCCATGCCGAGAAACGCTCGTTCCACTCTTCCTCTAGCTCGCGCCCCCGGGTACGGCAGTTCATGTGCTCGTAGACCTCGTCCGGGACGGCGAAGTGCTCGTCGGGATCTAGGCTCATCGCCTCTTTCGCCGCACGCACCTCATCCTCGCCCAGGGCACTGCCGTGAGAGGCGGCGGTGTCGATGGCGTTGGGGGCGGGATAGGCTATGTGAGAGCGAACTATGACCAGCGAGGGGCGTTCTTCCTCGTCGCACGCCATGGTAAGGGCCTCTTCCAGAGCTTCGAGGTCCTCTGAATCCTCTACGTTCTGCACGTGCCAGCCGTAGGCCTCGAAGCGCTTCGCCTTGTCTTCGGCGTCG
The DNA here is from genome assembly GCA_902806055.1 of uncultured Rubrobacteraceae bacterium. GTDB lineage: Bacteria > Actinomycetota > Rubrobacteria > Rubrobacterales > Rubrobacteraceae > Rubrobacter_F. Next base: position 15,433 of record CADCVD010000191.1, on the reverse strand, counting down.
AAGGAGATAGCAGTGCTGCCGTCTATCGTGATGCGGTTATCGTCGTAGACGTAGACGAGCTTACCCAAGGCGAGTTGCCCGGCGATGGAGGCGGTCTCGGCGGCCACGCCCTCCATCAGGTCTCCGTCCGAGCAGATAGCGTAGACGTGGTGGTCCATGATCTCATGGCCTATCCGGTTGTACCGGTCGGCTAGGAAGCGCTCGGCGAGGCCCATCCCCACACCGTTGGCGAAGCCCTGCCCCAGAGGACCGGTCGTAGTTTCGACCCCGGGGGTAAGGAAGTGTTCGGGGTGGCCGGGCGTCCTCGACCCCCATTGCCGAAAGTTCTTTATGTCGTCCAAGGTGAGGTCGTAGCCGGTGAGGTGGAGCATGCTGTAGAGGAGCATGGAGGCGTGGCCGGCAGAGAGGACGAACCGGTCGCGGTCGGGCCAGAAGGGGTTCGCAGGGTTGTGACGCAGGAGTTTCGTGAAGATGGTATAGGCGACGGGAGCGAGCGCCATGGGGGTGCCGGGGTGGCCGGAGCGCGCCTTCTGTACCGCGTCCATCGAAAGGGCGCGGATGGTATTGATCGAGAGCTCGGCAGCGTTTCTGGTCTTGAGATCCAAGGTATCTCCTTTGTCCTATTTTGGTCGGCACCCACTCTACTACAAGTCTTCCTTCCCTCGGAGAGGCCCAGCCGTTCGAGCTCGAATCCGCCTGCGCCCACGGGCTTTCGGGAGTAGAGTTATGCTGCGATAACACCGGGAACGGGAGAGAGAGGACGTGACGCGATGAGACGCATCTTTTCGTACCTTGCGGTGGCGGTATTGGTGTTGGCGGTACCGGTCTTCGCGGCACCAGCACTGTCCCAGCATCCCCCTGCGGGCGCATCCCCCCCAGAGAGGTGCGCTGCAGCCGGTGACATTATGGCGCGGCTCCCAGGGGTGGTCACCACGGTTACAACGACGATTCCTGATCCTCCACGGGCCAACGCGACCACTACCTACAATAGTACGGTGCCGCCGGGGCTGGGGATCGAAATATCGGCCGGCACGATCTCCGGCGACACCCGCTTCGGGGCGACCTTTGTCGGGAATACATCGGGCGACCTGACGGGGATCCTAGTCTCTTCGGTCAACTATACCCCGCCCTCGCCGGGGCCCAACGTGACCAACGACATTGTCGGAGGAGAATGGGCGTTGTGCGGTCCTCAGGGAACGGTCTATGGTACTTTTACCGGCGGTACGGTGCAATGGAATGCGGACGAGTCACTCGCCGACGTAGCAGCGAACATGACGATAGCCGGAGGAAGCATAAACGGCATCCCCGTCTCCGGGACTGGGACTTTTAGCGGAGTGCTGGACCACAGGCCGCTGCAAACGGGCCTCCCGCCAACGATAAACGGCGCGCTGCAACTGCAAGCCTCCGCCATATCAGCTACGGATAAGGCACTCCCCGGCACTGGCGGCCTCCAGCTCGCGTTCCCCCTCACCACGCTAATCGTCGTCTCGTGCGCGTTGGGGCTCTGTCTCAAACGGCGCTTCTCGTAGACGCGACGGCCCCACCGGGGCATGAACGAACACCGGTGGGGCCGACAGGAGAATTTTCAGGCTGCGTGTCGTGCAGTGCGCATCGAGATGTCGCGCACCGCGCCGTCGAGCTCTCCGGCGGCCTCATCGAGATGCATTCCTGAGGCCCTTAGCAGGTCGACGGCGGTCGAGCGGATCTGTCCCACGAGCATGTTGGTCGGCAGATCGTTGCGTTCGCCAAGGGCAGTGGTCGCCTCTTCGGCTGCCTTGAGGGCGAAAAGGTTACCCGGTCTCTCGATCGCCTCCGGTACGCGTCCGGGCTCGTCCAGGTATCCGGCGAGGTCTCCGACCGCCCGGGCGAGGTCGAGAACGGCTTCGCTGATTTGAGCCGGGGCGGGCGAGCCTCTGCGCACGAGACCCACCGCGTCACGCGCCAGCACGCGGGTATTGCGCACGGCGAGATCCAGTGAGTCCGCCGCCTCGGCATAAGGAGCCAAACGTCTGAGAGATCCCCGGCAGGATGGGGAGAGCCTCGCGGTCTCGAAGCCGGTCTCCAGCGCCTCCCTGAACCCTGCTACTCGTGCATCGACCTCGCGCGCCCGACGGAGCGCCGCCTCGGCCCGGTCCGGGTCCCCGCCCGCTAGCGCGGAGGCCACCTCCTCGAGCGCCGCCCTCAAATCATCAAAGATAGCACGCGCCGCCTGCTTCACGAGTAGTTTCGGATCTACCGGGAAGAGCGAATGCACGGCGAGCGCCACGCAACTGCCCACTAGTGCGTCGAGGAAGCGGTCGGGCGCCGGCCCCGCAGTCGAGGGATCGAGGGTTACCACCAGCAAGGCCGTAACCCCGGCCTCGGTGATCACGAGCGGTCCCGCCCCGAGAAAGATCGCCGCCGCCATCGCCAGGGCGACGACCACCCCGATCTGTACGGTGCCCGTCCCTATTACAGACATGACGAGGTCGGCGACCGCGAGCCCGAAAGATAGACCGAAGAACCACTCGACGGCCCGACGCCCCGTCCGCCCGGCCGTCGCCCCGAGCGAGATGACCGCCGCTATGGGCGCCACGAACGGCTGCTCGTGCCCGAGGATCAAGGTCGCCAAATACCACGCCGCGCTCGCGGCGACAGCCGTCTGAATAACCGGCCACAGACTGCCCTTGACCTGCCGAGCACCTAAGCTCAAGCGGCCCCGTAGCCTCCAGATCCAACCGCCGATACGAACCCGCCCAGGTACTGAACCCACGAACCCGCGAGCCCCGCTTGCCGCTACAACCATACGCAAACTATCGAACATCTCACCTCCTCGAAGTCGAAACTACCCGCGCTTACCGCTTCTACATCCCGAAACTAACACGCTCATACGCATACAAAAAGGCCCCCGAAGGGGCCAGGAACAAAACGTTACCAGATCGTTACTTTCAGGTAACAAGCATTTTACATTGCGGCCAGTACGGAGGTCTGCTCCCGGCCTGGTAAGGTTATCTCGACGTTTATCCGGACTCCTCTTCGAGGAGCTTCTCGTACTCCTCGGCGGAGAGGAGGTCCCCCTCGTCAGAGACACGGAGCTTGACGATCCAGCCATCTCCGTAAGGGTCCTCGTTGACTTTCTCCGGGGCGTCGTTGAGCGCCTCGTTCACCTCGACCACCTCGCCGCCGACCGGAGCGTAGAGGTCGGAGACGGCCTTGACCGACTCGATCGCGCCGAAGGCGTCCCCCGCCCCATAGGTCGCGCCTTTCTCCGGCAACTCTACAAACACGACGTCGCCGAGCTCATCCTGGGCGTGTTCTGTGATGCCGATGATCGCTATGTCCTCGTCTCGCCTCATCCACTCGTGGGTCTTCGCGTAGGAAAGTTCCCCGGGTACGCTCAACGTTTCCTCCCTCTACTTCTTCTCACGTTTGTAGAACGGCAGCGACGCGGCGCGGGCCACGACGGGCCGGTTGCGTATCACTACCTCAAACTCATCTTCCACTCCCGGCGCCACGAGCGCAAGCCCTATAGCCTCGCCAAGCGTCGGGGACTGCGTTCCACTCGTGACGCGCCCGACCGTCTCGCCGTTCAGAGAGACCGGGTAATCGTGGCGGGCTATCCCACGCCCCTCTACCTTGAAGCCGACGAGCTTCTTCTTCAGCCCCTCCTCGTTCTCTTTGCGAAGCGCCTCCTGCCCCAGGAACTCCTCTTCCTTATCCAGGTGTACCGCGAACCCGATCCCAGCCTCAAGCGGCGTCGTTTCGGCGTCGAGCTCGTTGCCGTAGAGGCACATGCCCGCCTCAAGCCGCAGGGTATCCCTCGCTCCGAGCCCGACCGGGACGGCTCCGGCTCCGACCAGAGCGCGCCACACGCGCGACGCGTCGTCGGGACGGACGAAGATCTCGAACCCATCCTCGCCTGTGTAGCCGGTGCGCGAGAGGATAGCATCCATGCCCCCAACCTCTCCCTCCACGAAGCGATAGTACTTGATGGAGGAGAGGGCTGTCTCCGTAAAGCCCTCCAAGAGTCCCACAGCCTCCGGTCCCTGCAAGGCGAGCAGCGCCCAACTATCCGACTCGTCCGTGACTTCGACGTCTAGGTCCTTCGTGTTTTCGCGGAAGTGTTCGAAGTCCTTCTCACGGTTTGAGGCGTTGACGACGACGAGGAAGTCGTCGGGCCTGCGGTAGACGAGCACATCGTCTACCGTGCCGCCGCTCTGGTAGCACACAGCCGCGTACCCGGCTTTCCCGACCTCCAGACGGCCTACGTCCCGCGTGACGAGCCTCTGGACCGCCTCCTCGGCTTGCGGTCCACGGAAGAAGACCTCGCCCATATGAGAGACGTCGAAGAGGCCGGCTGCCGTGCGGACCGCTTCGTGCTCGGCCTTTATGCCCTCGTACTGAACCGGCATCTCCCAGCCGGCGAAGTCAACGATCCGCGCCCCGGAAGCTTTGTGTTCCTCGTAGAGCGGGGTCCGGCGGAGAGCCTCCGTAGCCATCGTGCTACCACCGGGCCTTGAGCTTGCGGGCAGCCCGGGCCTCATCTAGGCGTCTGGTCGGGGCGTTAACCGGAGCCGCTTCCAGCTCCTCGGGCGCTCTCTCGGCCAGCTCCAGCATGGTCCCAACAAAGTCGTCCAGAGTCTCCTTCGATTCCGTCTCCGTCGGCTCTATGAGCATAGCCTCCTTGACGACGAGCGGGAAGTAAATGGTCGGCGGGTGGTAGCCGTGGTCTATGAGGCCCTTGGCGACGTCGAGGGCCTTCTTGCCCTTCGGCGGCTGGACGACGACCTCATGCTTGCACAGCTCGTCGTAGGGGATCCGGTAGGTGCCGCGTAGCCTCGCCCGTATGTAGTTGGCGTTCAGGACGGCCATATCCGTGACGTCCCTGAGCTCGGGACCGTGCATCTTTATGTAGTTCCAGGCGCGTAGGACCTGGCCGAAGTTGCCGTGGAAGCCGGCTACGCGCCCGATGCTCTTATCAGGACGAATTAAAGCGTAGCCGTCTCCGCCCTTCTCCGCGACCGGGTCCGGGCGGAAGGGGGCCAGTGCATCGGAGCAGGCGATGGCGCCGGAGCCTGGACCGCCACCGCCGTGGGGGGTGGAGAAGGTCTTGTGCAGGTTGAAGTGCATGACGTCCACGCCCTTGTCGGCGGGGCGCATGCGGCCCAGGTTGGCGTTCATGTTCGCGCCGTCCATGTAGAGAAAGGCGCCAGCCTCGTGCAGTATCTCCGCTATCTCAACCATGTTCCGCTCGTAGACGCCGCAGGTGTTGGGGTTGGTGATCATGAGCGCCGCAGTCGTCTCGTCCACCATCTCCCGAAGCTCCTCGACGTCCACGCAGCCGTGCTCGTCGAGACCGATCTCCTTCGACCCGAAACCGGCCATCGTGGCCGTCGCCGGGTTGGTTCCATGCGCCGTAGAGGGCACTAGCACCGTGGTTCGCGCTTCGTCCCCGGCGTCCTCGAAGAACTTCTTGATCATGAGTATGCTGGTCAACTCGCCCTGCGCCCCGGCCAGAGGCTGCAACGACACCGCCGGGAAACCGGAGACCGCCGAGAGGAAGCCCTGCAACTCGTGCATCACCTGCAACGCGCCCTGCGTCTGCGATTCTGGCTGGAGCGGATGAAGCCCGGCGAAGCCCGGCGTGGCCGCGGCGGTCTCGTTGGCACGCGGGTTGTGCTTCATCGTGCAGGAGCCTAAAGGATAGAAGTTCGTGTCTATGCCCCAGTTCTCGCGCGAGAGGTTTGTATAGTGACGGACCACGGTCGGCTCGTCCACCTCTGCGAGCTTGGGCTTCTCCTTGCGGAGCGCCTTATTAGGCAGAATCGTCTCCAAGCTCACGTTCTCTACGTCGGGGCGGGGAAGAGTGTAGCCTCTACGCCCCTCGCGGCCCTTGTCCCGGATCAGGTTATCCAGCATTCGCAACCACCTCCACAAAGGCGTCGAGCTCTTCTTTGATTCTCTTCTCTGTCACCGCGACGAGCATCGCCCCGTCCCCGAGGTCCAGACCGCCGATGATTCCGTTCTCCAATAACGCCTCGTTAGCCCGTTCGACGTCCGGCATCTCGACGGCGAACTCCCAAAGGAACGGGGCTTCGGGATGGCGCAGCTTCAGGCCGGCGTCTTGCAGCTTCCCGGCCAGGTAGTGAGCCTTGGAGATCGAGAGCTCAGCTACCTCGCGCAGGCCCTCCGGCCCCATAAGCGCCGCATACACGGTCGCAGCGAGAGCGGTCAGAGCCTGGTTCGTGCAGATGTTCGAGTTGGCGCGGGCGCGGCGGATGTCCTGCTCTCTGGCGCGGAGCGTAAGTACGTAGGCGAGCTTGCCCTCCGTGTCTACGGTCTCCCCGCAGATGCGTCCCGGTAGCTGGCGGACAAACTCCTGCTTTGTCGCCATGTACCCGGCGTACGGTCCGCCGAAGAGTAGCGGCATCCCGAGAGGCTGGGCCTCCCCGACCGCCACGTCCGCCCCGAGGTTGCCGGGACTTTCCAACACAGCCAGAGAGACCGGGTCGCATACCGCGACGCATAGCGCCCCCACCCCGTGAGCCGCCTCCGACGCCGCCTCGACGTCCTCCACGATCCCCAGGTAGTTAGGGTTCTGAACGAAGACGCCGGAGACGTTGTCGGGGACGTTCGAGAAGTCTGTCTCGCCACCGGTCAGTGGTAGCTCTACTATCTCAACCTTGTACGTCTCTATCACTTCGCGGTAGCGGGGGTTTAGACCGGCAGAGACAGCTACCTTGGGGTCCCGCTTCGTCTGGCGGGCGGTCATCAGGGCAGCCTCGGCCACGGCGGAGGCGCCATCGTAGACCGAGGCGTTGGAGATCTCCAGCCCGGTAAGCTCGGAGATTACCGACTGGAACTCGAAGATCGCCTGTAGCGTACCCTGGCTGATCTCCGGCTGATACGGAGTATACGAGGTCAGGAACTCCCCGCGAGATATAATTGCTCCAATAGCGGACGGCGTGATCCTGTCGTACGCCCCGGCCCCCAGGAACATCGGCAGCCCCGCGACGTTCTTGCTCGCGAGCTTGTTGACGTCCGAGAGCGCCTCGAACTCGGAGAGCGCAGGCGGGAGGTTCAACTCCCCCTCGAACTTGGGCGAGACGTCGGAGAAGAGGTCGTCGAGGGTCTCGACCCCGATCGCCTCCAACATCTCCCGGACGTCGTCTTCGGTGTGCGGTGTAAACCTCGCCACGCGGCAATACCCCCTTGTAAGGTGAGCTTTCTATAAGCATCGCCCTGTCCTAAACCTGAGAGTATTACCCCTTCGGCGCTGGCCTCGTGTTCGCTGCTGCGACAACGAGCCAGACTCTCCAGGACGCCCTCCGACCACGATCCTTTTGCCTGAGAGATTCGGTCCATCACCCCGGACCTTTCACCTTCGGCGGCCGCCACTGTTAGCTTGGCGACTCTCTCTCGTAGCCTTCACCGGACAAACGTAAACTATAGCGCATGAGGGAGGTGTTTTCCGTTGCTCTCAGACTGCTGTGAGCTTCTAGTCGTGCACCACGCACCGCACCATCCGCGCCATCAACTCGGTCGCCTGCTGGTCGTTGAGACCCTGCTCCCTGACGAGCGAGCGCCGGGGCGAAAAGTCTAGCGCATGGCCTACGGCGGCAAGCAACAACTCGCGTCGCCCTCCATGCGCCTCCTAACCGGCAGCAAGCACATCACGCATCCGCTTAAAGTGCTGAAAGTATGCTTCGCTGAACTCACGGGTTAGCGGATGCGCCTGCCGGTCGCGGATCACCTTGGTTATCACCTGCTCGGTGCGGCTGCGATTGGCATATACCTCGGCCAACGCAATAGAGCCTCTTCATCTCCGAGAAGAACCGCTCCTAAATAACAGCGCTCACCGTCTGACTCTTTCCGAACCTCTCGAAATTAGCAGGTATCTGCCATATCCTTGATCCATCTCGCAGTCAATGTTGAACGCAGCAGGTTAAACGGCTCAACGGAAAGAGAAAGCTTGTGGAGACTGAGAAAAAAGCGTAACGCACGTTCCGGCAAGCGAGGGCAAGGCTATATGGATGGTCGGGACCGACATGATCACCTTCAAGACTACTACCAAGACCAACGGTGGAACCTACGCTCTCTTCGAGTCGCTGGTGCTTCCAGACAGCGGACCCCCGCCCCACATTCATCATCGTGAGGCCGAGTCGTTCTACGTGTTGGAAGGAGAATTCGAGGTGTTAGATAGGGATCGTTGGATCAAGGCGGACGCCGGATCTTTTGTCCGTGTTCCTAAAGAAACCTTGCACACGCTCAGAACTCGGGAGGAGAGGTCGGTAGACTCTTGACGCTCGTCGTCCCGGCAGGTCTGGATAGGCTCTTTGAGGAGGCGGGGATGCCAGGTACAGACGTCACCTCCGCCCGGCCCAGAGGATATAGAGAAGATGCTGACGACCGCTGAGCGCTATGGGATCGAGTTCCCGCCCCTGGGGCATTAGCGTCAGCCAAAGAGCAAGAGGACCGGGGTCAATAGGCTCCGGCCGCTATCTGGCACCCGGTTGTGCGTTACAGCGTGACGATCTCGTCTTCTGTGCGGATGCGCCCACCCTCGACTACCCTAGCGCAGATGCCGCCGCGTCTCCTCAAGGCGCGCGTCATGCCCGGCTCGGTCATGTCTTGAACGTGCTTGCAGGGCGGGCGTGGCCGATCGTACTCCAGAATCGCCTCCCCGATCCTAAAGCGCGTCCCGCGCAGGCTCTCCAAGCTCACGCCCCGGGTGATAATGTTGCGCCGGTGCTCGCCGTTCTTGACGCTGATACCATCCACACGATCTATCTCGTCGAGGTCCTCACCTTCTATGAGCGTCACCTCGCACACGTCGCCGTAGACGGTCCAATATCCGGTTCCCTCCCTGTAACGGTCTCCCTCCAGACCGCCAGACGCGGCGCGCACCTCCTCGACCCGCCTCATCGGCTCGCTGCCTCTGCCGGTTACGTAGATCTCATCGACCATACCCGCCATCTCTTTGCTACCTCCAGGGTAACGATCACGACCTCAGCATTCTAAAACAGAACCTGATTTATCCTACGGTCTTAGAGGGTGCTGCGTCTTCCTGAAATCCTGGAGATGTCCCCTCTACGGGATGAGCGACGTTACGCCGGCTGAGGACCGTCGCTACTTTGCTTAGACGCAACCGGAGAGCTGGTATCTACCCGCATGCGATAGATTAAAAGCTAACCTACGCGTCCCCTGCCCCATGTCCTGTAATCTGCGTTGTAGATCGCTCACAGACCGGGAGGCGGTATGCCGGAGATAATCTGGGAAGACTTTGAGAAGATGGATATCAGGGTTGGGAAGGTAGTGGAGGCCGAGCCCTTCCCGGAGGCTCGCAAGCCCTCCATAAAGCTCTCGGTGGACTTCGGACCGGGCACAGGGGTCAAGAGGACGAGCGCGCAGCTTACTGTTCACTATGCGCCGGAGGATCTCCTAGGAAGGCAGGTCGTCGCGGTTGTCAACTTCCCTCCGAAGCGTATCGCGGGCTTCAAGAGCGAGGTGCTGGTACTGGGTGTGCCGGATTCGGAGGGTGCCGTCGTACTGCTCACCCCGGACCGGGTGGTGCCGTTGGGCGGCAGGATGTTCTAATCCTAGACTAAAGCTATTCGCCGATCTTGCCGATAAAGATCTAACGTACTACTTCGGCGCGAGCGGAGATTGTCGGATGAGCAGATGTAGTCAGTGCGAGAGTATGCTGCGGGATCTTCCGGAGGCCGGGGTTCTATACCTGGCCCCGCAGCTCTCCTACACCCGGGGCAAGCTCCGGCGCATCCTCTGGGAGTCAGGTCTGCCGTTCGGGGCCCCTTCCGAAGGCGTGCTGGCGGTCGAGATAGCGCCGGAGGGCTTGAAGTGCCTGAGCAGGCTAATGATCGAGGGCCTGGAACCGGCGGAACTCAAAGATTGCAGCGCGGTCCTCGTCGAGAAGGGCTCGGCCTTTGGTCTCGGGGCGCTCCCGCGTATGCAAGACCTCGCCACTTTGACCGCCGTCGTCCGGAGCGAGTGGCTCGTAGAGATGATGCAGGAGGACCGGCTCACCGTCCATTTTCAGCCCATCGTCTCGGCTGTGAGCCCGGAGAAAGTCTTCGCTTACGAGTGCCTCCTGCGCGGTCTCGACGAAGAGGACGGCCTCGTGAGCCCGGGAGCTATGCTAGGGGCGGCGCGCGAGGCTGAGCTGCTCTTCAGCCTTGATCGGGCGGCCCGCATAAAGGCTATCGGAGAGGCCAACGGGTTCGCTCTCGAGCAGAACATCTTCATCAACTTCAACCCCACCTCGATCCACGAGCCGGGATTTTGCCTGAGGAGCACGCTGGGCGCGATCGAACGCTCCAACCTCTGCCCCGAGCGTATAGTCTTCGAGGTGACGGAGAGCGAGGAGATCAAGGATCAGAAACGGCTTAAAAGGATTCTGGACTTCTGCCGTGAAAGCGGATTTAAGGTCGCCCTGGACGATCTCGGCGCCGGCTACAGCTCTCTGAACCTTCTCTCCTCTTTGCGTCCGGACTTCGTAAAGCTGGACGCGAGTCTAATACGAGACGTAGACTGCGACCCCTACCGCGCGATAATCGCCTCTCGCCTCCTCAAGCTTGCTAAGGTCCTCGGGGTGACCGTCGTGGCCGAAGGGCTCGAGACCGAGGAGCAATGGCTCTGGCTCGTAGCTCACGGCGTGGACTTCGTACAGGGCTTCTTCTTCGACAGACCCGCCTCTCCTCCGCCGGCGCCGACCCCTCTCTACGCCTAGGGAAGGATAAGGAAACCTTTCAGACTCGTTTCACGTAACCGGTTATTGAGATCCAGAGACAGGGAGGTAAGGGCGATGAGCGAGACGAACCTCGAGCAATTCCGGGAGGTAACGCCGGCCGGTAGGTTCACGCTGCAGAACTCCTCGCTACTTAAGGTGAGGTTGGACAACGACCGTATTCAAGCCAAGCTCGGCTCGATGGTCGCCTACCAGGGAGACATCCGCTTTGAGCACCAGGGCGGAGGCTTGGGCCGCTTCTTCAAGAAGGCTGTCACCGGCGAGGGCGTGAAGCTCATGTCGGCGACCGGCGTAGGCGATCTCTTCCTCGCCCAAGACGCCCGAAAGATCATGGTGTTGGACCTCAACAACGACCGAATGACCGTCAACGGGGACTCCATCCTTGCTTTTGAGGGGGACGTGGACTGGGACGTTAGAAGGGTGGAGGGAGCCGGAAGGCTGGCCGGCGGTCTCTTCAACGTCGTACTTGAAGGGACCGGCAAGGTCGCCCTCACCTCGCACGGCGAACCGGTCCTGCTGGACACGAGCACCCCGACCTTCGCCGACCCGGACTCCGCTATAGCGTGGAGCGGCGGCGTGAGGACGAGCGTCCGCTCGGATGTCTCGTTCAAGACCTTTATGGGACGCGGTAGCGGGGAGACTTTCCAGATCGCCTTCGAGGGTCGCGGCTGGGTTCTCGTCCAATCCTCCGAAGGCCCGACTGTCCCCGAGCACTCTCACGGCAACTAGGGCGGGGGCGGCATAGGATCGCTCTTCGGCGACGATTGATCCTGGCCGGGCCGCTTCTCGAAAAACTGGCGGATAGTACTCAGGGTGAGAGCAGGCGTTTAGCGAAGAGACGTCGTGTTCGAGCGCGGTAATAAGCGTACTTGATGTACTGACCGGTTAGAAGAGCTACCCAGCTTTGCTTTACGGCACCTCTCGATAACTCTGGTGCAGGAACGCCAGGGCAAGGGCCAGGATAATCGCGTGCTCGACGAGGGTGCACGGCAGCGCATAGCAGTCGCGGTCCCAGTAGGAGATCGGGCTCTTCCACCGCCACTTTGAAAGCGGCCAGAACAGTGGACGGGCATCGGAGGAGTGTGTCGGCACGTCTAAAAGGTTATGCCCAGCCCATCCGAAAAGGAAGTAGAGCATAGCTTTGCGCGGGTCTTTTCTCTTTAGGCCGAGCAACTTGTATAGTGCAAGCATGGAGCATACTGGGACCAGGGAGTGGACTGAGAGGTCGATTTTTCCGGAAGGTTGCTCGTAATATTCAAGGGCCTCGTAGAACTCTTCCCTGCTCATCGTATCCCGGTGGCGCCACAGCAAATAACTAGCCTTTGCTAGTGTTGGTATGTCCGGAACCGTCGATCCTACCGCGCCCCATATAGCAGCATAGGGTTCTTTTTGTTCAACATATCGGGCTATCGACCACGTGAAAACCGCGTGAGAGTACGTGTGCATAAATAGTATGTTAGCCCGACTTGCATCCCTTATGCTAACTCAACTTCAGCTATAGGTATAGCTTGCTATGGTGAGCATATGTTGTTATAGAAGGTCCCTTAAGCAAAGGGCGACAACAGATACGGGCATGCTACACGAGGTGGTGTACGTAGTTGGTGGGTTTACACATCAGTAGGTTGCATTGTGAGAACGGTCCCCTACGGTCGGGGAAGGAAGATTTAGCATGAACAGAGACATACAGGAGAGAATTCGTTTCTTTCGCTCTTTCCTGGCTAATCCCAGGGCGGTTGGGGCGATCCTACCGACCAGCAGGCGGGCCGTAAGAGACATGTTGGACATGGCGAACCTGGAGCAGGCACGGCTGGTCGTCGAGCTCGGCGCGGGTACGGGGGTGTATACGGAGGAGGTCTTGAAGAGGCTGAGGCCCGATGCTCGTTTCCTCGCGTTCGAGATCGACCCGGAACTGGTCTCGACGCTCTCCGGGCGGTTCGACGATCCGCGGCTACGGGTCATCCACGGTTCGGCGGAGAGCGTCGAAGGGCATCTGGACGGGGAGAAGGCGGACGTCATCGTCTCCGGCATCCCGTTCACCTCGTTACCGGGTACGATCAAGAAGAATATCTTCGAGGAGATCACACGGATCCTGGCCCCCCAGGGGGTTATGGTAGCGATCCAATACTCCACGATGGTGCAGAGGGACCTCGAGCGAGTCTTCGCCTCGGTACGAAGGCGGCTCTCCCCCCTGAACGTTCCCCCAGCGTTCCTCTTTGCCTGCAGCGCGGCTATACCGCAGGAGGCGAGCGGGTGATAGTCACCAGGGAGAGCTGGGCGGTGGCCCGGCGCTACGTAACCGTGCCTCTCATCTTAGGCGGGGCGTTGCTACTCGCCGGACGACGCAGGAGTGGGCTGGCGGCCCTCGGAACGGCCGGAGCCTCCCTGCTCTTCTTCAGGGACCCCGAGCGGCCACTCGACCCGGACTCGGACGTGGTCTACGCTGCGGCTGACGGGTTTATAACGGACGTCGAGGAGGCGCGCGAAGATTGGATCCCCGGAGGTAACGCTCTAAGAATCAGCACCTTCCTCTCTATTCACAACGTCCACGTAAACCGTAGCCCCGTGGAGGGAAGCATCGTAAAGCAGGAGGAGGTCGAGGGAAGGTTCGTGCCAGCCTTTTTAGGCGGCGCCAAAGAAGAGAACCACCAGAACCGTATCGCGATCGACGGACCTAAAGGGCGCACGGTTGTCGTGCAGATAGCTGGTATGGTGGCCAGAAGGATCTCGCGCTGGGTACAGACCGGCGAGAGCGTTGTACAGGGACAGAGGATCGGGCTTATACACTTCGGCTCGCGCACGGACGTGCTCCTGCCGGCGGGTAGCGCCGATCCGCTCGTGAACCCGGGAGACCGGGTGAGGGCTGGCGTTACTCCCCTGGCCCGCTACCGCAAGGGAGAGAACATAGCATGAAAGAGTACGTCTCTCTGGCCAACTTTTTGACCAGTGGCAGCCTGGTGGCAGGCTTCCTCTCCGTGCTTCTTGTCTTCCGCGACAACCTGGCGGCGGCGGCGGCTCTGATCGTGTTGGCTGCCATCTTCGACCTTCTTGACGGGGCCGCGGCACGCCGTGCCGGCAACGAAAACGCGTTTGGTACTAACCTCGACTCTTTAGCAGACGTAGTCTCCTTCGGAGCAGCCCCCGCACTCGCGCTGTATATGGGCTCGCTCTATGCCCTGCCCCTCCTCGGTCTGGCCGGCTGCATCCTCTTCTTCCTGTGCGGGGCCTGGCGCCTGGCCCGGTTCTCCACATGCAAGAACCCCCTCTACTTCATCGGCTGCCCCATACCAGGCGCGGGCGTCATCGTCGCGGTACTCGCCGTCTTCGGGCCACCGCCGTTCGTCGCCCTACCGGTCGTCCTGGTTCTGGGCATACTTATGATAGGCACGATGCCGTTTCCGACCCTCTCCGGCCTGCGCAACCGGGAGGAGCTCTCCGAGGTAGTAGAGGAGTACCGCCAGACGCGAAACGCCTGAGCCTCGATAAAAGGTTGTTCAGCCTGCGCCGGTAGCCGGGCGGTCAAGTAACGACCAGGTTCACCAATCGTCCGGGTACGTAGATGCTCTTGCGGATCTGACGTCCCTCCACGTGTGGCCGCACCTTCTCGCTAGTGAGCGCAAGCTCTTTGGCAAGGTCCTCCGAGACGTCCGCCGGCGCCTCGATACGGTCGCGCAGCTTCCCGTTGACCTGGACGATGAGCGTTATCTCTTCAGCCTCTATGAGGCTCTCATCCCAGGAGGGCCACTGCTGCTCGTGGACCGAATACGGCAGGCCCATAAGCGTCCACATCTCCTCGGCGTGGTGAGGCGCGAGCGGCGCGAGGGCGAGCACGAACGTGCGCAACGCCTCCGTCCACTCTTCGTCCCCAACCTTGCCTTTGATCCCCAGCAGGTAGTTTGTGTGCTCCATGAGCGCTGCGAGCGCCGTGTTGAACCGGAACGCCTCCAGGTCCTCGGTAACTTTCTTGACGAGCCTCGCCGTACGGCGGTCGAGCTCTTTGGGATCTGAGCGGGCGCCCGACGAGTCTCCCCCGGCCGCGAGCGAGTAGGCTCGCCTCAGAAAGCGGGCGATGCCCTCGATGCCGCGCCCGTCCCACGGCCCGCCCTGGTTCCAGGGACCGATGAACATCAAAAAGCAACGCAGGGCGTCAGAGCCGTAGTGGTCGACTAACTCCTGCGGATTAACCACGTTGCCCCGGCTCTTGCTCATCTTCTCCGCGTCCTCGCCGAGGATGATGCCCTGGTTGAAGAGCCTGAGCATCGGCTCGTCGAAGTCCACCAAGCCGAGGTCGCGCATGACCTTGGTGAAGAAGCGCGTGTAGAGCAGGTGCATGACGGCGTGCTCGATCCCGCCGGTGTACTGGTCCACCGGGAGCCACTCCCTGCCTCTCTCCGGGTCGAACGGTCCCTCCTCATAGTGCGGCGAGAGGTAACGGTACTGGTACCACGACGAGTCCATGAAGGTGTCCATCGTGTCCGTCTCGCGCTCGGCGGGGCCGCCGCAGATAGGGCAAGCCGTATTGCGGAAGCCTTCGTCGAGCTTTAGAGGCGACTCTCCCGTAGGCATGAACTGCGCATCCTCCGGCAAGAGGACCGGCAAGTCCTCCTCGGGGACGGGGACGGCGCCGTGCTCGGGGCAGTAGATGATCGGGATCGGGGTTCCCCAGTACCGCTGCCGCGAGATGAGCCAGTC
>CADCVD010000190.1 GCA_902806055.1 uncultured Rubrobacteraceae bacterium | reverse complement strand
TCGAGAACGACGCGACCAACCTGAAGCTGCTGGCGCTCATTACCTTCGGCGAGGGTCTGCACAACAACCACCACGCCCGTCCGGCCTCGGCGAAACTCTCTGCCTTCCGCGGTGAGTTTGACCCGGCATGGCCCGTGATCCGGCTCCTGGAGAAGCTCCGGCTCGCGAAGGTTCTCACTAAGGTAGACGAAGGCTGGGAGGACCACCGCCGCCGCATACCAAAGACCACCGTCAGCCCAACCGGCCGCGTTCTCGTAAAGGACTAATCGGGGTGCTCATGAGTAGCCTGCCGGGCGCGCAGGCTACTCTAGCCCTGGCTGCCGAGGTGCTGATCTTGAGGTAGTTGCTCTAGCCCGGATATGAGTAGCTTCGTCGCTTCGTGACCAGGGAGTGGTCTGGCGAAGTAATATCCCTGGCCCACTCCGCACCCTAAGTTACTCAACAGGGTTAGTTGCTTGGCGTTCTCGATACCTTCAGCGGTGACGTTTAGGTTGAGGGACTTGGCGAACGCGATGGTGGCGTGCACGGTCGCAGTGTCGCTCGCGTCGCTAACGAGCCCGTTGACGTATGAACGGTCGATCTTCAAGGTGTCTATGGGGAAGCGCTTGAGGTAGGAGAGGGACGAATATCCTGTCCCGAAATCATCCATCGCCAGGCAGATTCCTATACTTTTGAGCTCCCTCAACGTGGTTATGGTATGCGCGTCGTGCATCATGACGCTCTCCGTGATCTCTAGTTTGAGGTCTTGGGGAAGCCAGGCCGGTCTCCTTGAGGGTTTTGCGGATCTCCTTGACCAGGTTTGGCTCCTGGAACTGGCAGGCAGAGACGTTAACGTTGAGAGTAAGGGGCGAGCTTCTCCGATGCTCTTCCTGCCACTCGCGCACTTGGGGGCACGCTTCCTTCAACACCCACTGGCCAATGTGGGTTGTAAGCCCCGTCTGCTCCGCCAAGGGTATGATCTCGCTCGGGGGGATCAGACCATACAGGGGATGCTGCCAACGTACCAGCGCCTCCATCCCTGTTATTGCGCTGGTCTTGAGCGAGACCAGCGGTTGGTAATAGACCCGGAACTCCTTCTCCTTGATAGCCCGGCGCATCTCTGACTCTTGCACCAGACGTCCCCCGGTCGTGCTCTCTGCTCCCGGATCGAACACCGTGCAACGCGACTTCCCTTTCTTCTTGGCTCCTTGCATAACGACGTTGGCCTCACACAGCAGGCTCTCGGGGGCACTGGTACCGGAACCGCCGCTCAGGGTAATACCAACGCTGGCGCTGATCAGCATCTCGCCTTCCGCCAGGGCGAACGGGGCGTCGAGTTCTTTGTTCAATCGATCCGCCGCGACGACCGCAGAGCTTATGTCGGGGACGTCTTCGAGCAGGACGATGAACTCGTCTCCGCAGAGCCGACCCAGTGTGCCGCTCGGGAAAACTTGCGCCAGGCGCTCCGCGAAGGCGACGAGAAGCTTATCACCCGTCTCATACCCGTAGCTGTGGTTGATCTCTTTGAAGTCGTCGAGATCTACGAACATCAAGGCGATCGAGGACGAACCTTTGTCGGCTTGGGCGAGGGCCTGATCTACGCGATCTACGAATAGAGGTCGGTAAGGGAGTCGTGGAGCACGTGATAGCGGAGGTGTTCATACTTCTGGCGCCGCATTCGAATATACATCCATGCGAGCGAGAAGAGGACCAACACGGAGAGAACTAAAGCGAGTATGGTGCTCGAACTGCCCGAGTTGGCAACGGCATAGAAGACTATCACCGCGAAGAGAGCCGCCGCCACAAGCTGCGCGAGTACCTGGGTTCGGTGCCCGCTACTATACTTGTGCATCGAACCTTCCGTCTCCTGGTACCTACGCCACCCTACCTTTGATGCTTGCCTCGCGGCAAAGCAAAGCCATCGCACTATACTACACAGCCCGAGCGGACCAGACACTACTGTAACTCGCCCTCCTGGACTGAGCCGGGCAGCCAGAACTCTAATTTAGACGTGTCTTACTGGTCGAGTAAGCAGCTTCCGGGCTCAGCACACTCCTGTCGAGATGTCGCGCTTGGTCTGTGCCGTCCCTAAACGCTAACCTAGGAGCATGTGCAGAAGCGCCTTCTGGGCGTGCATCCTGTTCTCCGCCTGATCGAAGACGCGGCTACGGGGGCCATCTATGACCCCGGCGCTTACCTCCTCGCCCCGATGGGCGGGGAGGCAGTGCAAGAAGATCGCGCCCGAGGCGGCGTGGTCCATCAACTCTTCGTTCACCTGGTAGGGGGCGAACCTATTCTTGCGCTCGTCGGCCTCGTCCTCCTGGCCCATGCTGGTCCACACGTCGGTGTACACGACCTGCGCACCTGCTACCCCCTCGCGCGGGTCTTGCGTGAGCGTCGGGGTCGCTCCTAGCTCTCCGGCGAGCTTTACTATTCCCGCGTCGGGGGCATGGCCTTCTGGATGGGCTATCGTTAGCCGAGTTTCGGTCAGGGCGCAACCAAGTGCCAGGGAGTGGGCGACATTGTTGCCGTCGCCGACGTAAGTGATCTTCACGCCTTCCAGCCCTCCTAGCTCTTCGCGGATGGTGAGGAGATCTGCGAGGGCCTGGCAGGGGTGATGGAGGTCTGAGAGGCCGTTTATTACAGGTACTCCGGCGGCTTCGGCTAGCTCTTCGACCTCCTGATGATGGAATACACGCGCCATGATCGCGTCGGCATATCGGGCGAGAGTTTTGCCTATATCCGAGGTCGTTTCGCGCTTACCCATCTGTATCTCCTGCGGGGAGAGGGGGAGGGCGTGCCCGCCGAGCTGATACATCCCAACCTCAAAGGAGACACGGGTGCGGTTGGAGGGTTTCTGGAAGATCATCGCGAGCGTCTTGCCGCGCAACGGCTGGAAGGGGACGCCGGTTCTCTGGAGACCTTTTAGACGCAGGGCTTCGTCAAGGATCAGCCTTATCTCCACGGGCCCGAACTCGGCGAGGGTGAGACAACTCTCCCCTGAGATGGGAGAGGGCGCTCGTTCTTTCTCCTGCACGGTTTGCTAACTCTTCAGGCGACGGCGGCCGGCTGGGGCCGGGCTGCCGATACGCCGACCGGGACTCCCACGAGGTCATCTATGGCGGCGCGTATCGTATCGAGGGCGTAGCGTATCTCTGCCCGCGTCACGGTGAGGGGCGGGGCGAGCCGCACGGTAGTCCCGGCGACGAGGTTGACGAGCACGCCCTCATCTAGGCACCGCTCGAAGACTTGCCTGGCGAGCTCCGGGTCCTTCAGGTCGAGACCGAGCAGGAGGCCCTCGCCGCGCACCTCCGAGCCTGGAACGCGGTCGGCGATCAAGGCTAGCGCGTTCTTGAGAATCCTACCCTTGAACCTCACCTCTTCGAGGAACGCGGGATCGTCGACCACCTCTAGTACCGCCTTGACGGCCGCCATCGCGAGCGGGTTGCCGCCGAAGGTTGAGCCGTGGTTGCCGGCGGTGAGGGCAGCGTACTCCTCCTTCGCCATCACCGCACCGACCGGTATACCGCTGCCGAGACCCTTGGCGCTCGTAAGTACATCCGGGACCACGCCTATGCCCTGGTAAGCGTACAGATGGCCGGTACGGCCCGCGCCGGTCTGGACCTCATCGAAGATAAGAACCGCTCCGTACTCGTCGCAGAGGTCCCGCAGTCCTTGCAAAAAGCCTTCGGATGCCGCGTTGATGCCGCCCTCGCCCTGGATAGGTTCTATCAGCACCGCCGCCGTGTGTGGGCCGATCATCTCCCGGGCCGCCTGGAGATCGCCGAAGGGCGCGTAGGCGAAGCCGGGGAGCATCGGGCCGAAGCCTTCGTGGTAGGAGGTCTGGGCGGTGGCGG
>CADCVD010000189.1 GCA_902806055.1 uncultured Rubrobacteraceae bacterium | reverse complement strand
TATGAGTCGGATGCTCTAACCAACTGAGCTATGGGCCCGGAGATGGGCGGTGAGCTGCCCTGGTAGGACTCGAACCTACAACCCTCCGGTTAACAGCCGGATGCTCTGCCATTGAGCTACAGGGCAAAGTGCTTCAGTTTGAGAGTATAAGGCTCAGGGGGCCGGCCTTCAAGATTCAAGGGTGAGGTTGCTCGCCTCCACGGCGGCCTGTCTGAGGCGCTTGATCTCCAGGTGCAGCCGGTACTTCTCGTCGAAGTCCTCGGTAAGGAGCTTCGCCCTCTCTCGGCTCAGGGAGGCGAACCGGAACCAGGCCGCGCGCAGGGAGGCTTCGGAAGGGTAGAGCCTCTCCCCATCCGCCCGGATCGCCGAGATCTCGTCGAGCAGAACCCTGGCCCTCTCATCGGAGAGGATGGTACCCAGGTCCTCCCCCGCGCGGTCGGCGAGCAGCGCGAAGATGCGGCCTTCCGCCTTATCGCCGAAATCGTCAGGCGTCAGTATGACCGGCGCATCAAAAACATCTGGAGCCTCTATCCCCGAGCGCAGAGCGCTAGATGCTAGGTCTGGACGGGCCAGCACCAGGGCGAGTAGCTCACGCCCAGCTTCAACAAGAGGATCTTCTCTCCCCTCATTCCTTCGACTGTTGCTTACAAGCTGACGGGAAGAGTTCTGGGTAGTAGGGATCTCAGCTTTCTGCCGGTCTCCATGAGTGGATGCTTTATAAGAGCTTAGGAGACCGTCAAGCCTAGCTGGGCTAACCTGCAGGGCATCCTCGGCGAGACGTCTCGCCTCTTGCTCAAGAGTGGGTTCGTTGATTATTAACCTCTGCACATACTCAAGTATCCTAGGCATCACTCTGTAGCGTATTGCAGCGTCGCGTCCCCTGGCTTCTTCTGCTAACGAGCGGATTGTGTACTCAACAATAGAGACAGCACTATCCAAGAGCTTGACAAACTCGTCCCCGGAGTGGTTCAAGAGCCAGTCGGCGGGGTCTTCTGGAAGACGTACGACATACAAAAAGGCGCTTAACCTTGCCGCAACAAAAGTGAGTTCGGCAGTATCGTCTACCTTCTGTACAGCCTTTTCGCCAGCGGTATCGGGGTCGAAGAGCAGATAGATCTTCTCGGCGTGCCCGCTCAACGTCTTTAGATGCTGCTCCGTCATCGCCGTTCCCAGAGTTGCTACCGCGTTCTTGATCCCAGACTGATAGAGCATCAGTACGTCCGTGTACCCCTCGACGACGAGAGCCGCCTTCTCGCGGCGCATAGCTTCGGCGATCTGAGGAAATCCGTAAAGTAGAGATCGCTTGTTAAATAGCTCAGTCTCAGGGGAGTTGAGGTACTTGGGCTTCGCATCACCCAAGGAACGTGCGCCGAAGCCGACGATCCTGCCACGCCGGTCTGAGATCGGGAACGTCACTCTATCCCCAAACCGCTCCCCTCCGCGCGACGAGAGCAACCCTGCGGCCTCCAACGCCTCACGCCCCAACCCAACCCCGCGGGCAGCCTGTATAAACCCCGGTCTCCCACGCGGCGGCGCGTACCCCAAACGAAATTCTTCTATAGTAGAACGACTAAATCCCCGCTCTTTGAGGTATCCGCGTGCCTCTTCGGCAGCGGGCGACTTGAGCAGGTACTTATGGTAGTAGGCGGTTGCGGCAGCAAGGGCCTTGTAGGCCGAGCGGCGGCGGGCGTTGCGTTTTTCGGCAGCTCTCTCTTCCTCTGGAGAGCGGCCCTCGAACCGCAGCTCGACCCCGAAGCGTTCCGCGAGATGCGAGACCGCCTCGGCAAAGGAGAAGGACTTCAACTCCATCACCAGCTTTATGGCGTCGCCGCCGCGTGAACAGCCAAAACAGTAATAGAAGCTCTTATCTGGCGATACGCTGAAGGAGGGTGTCTTCTCGTTGTGGTCGGGGTAGGGGCAGAGCCCGGAGAAGCGTGCGCCCACCCTGCGAAGGGCAGTGAATTCGGAGGCGACCTCGGCTATCTGCGCAGCCTCGCGCACCTCCTCGATGCTCTGCGGCGTGATCCTCAAACTCTTCTGTTCCTCCCTGGTTGCGGTGCTACACGAATATTACCGGGGGCTGGTGACGCGGAACAGGGTAGATCCAGCTATAGACCACAACGGGTACAGAAGCCTATTGGTTTGACTGGGGAGAGTGCGGCGGGGTCTTGAACCTGTAAACCGAGGAGGGCCTGGAACAGTATTAAGAACCGAAGATAGTAGTAAGCCATAGCAAGCAGCTGAGGTAAGGGGCTGACGGCTTCGGCGCCAGACAGTGCATCTCAAGCCGATTACCTCTCTTCCGGCTCGATCCATCTCTTCGTCTCCGGCGGTACGTAGCTCTCCATCAAGTCGAGCAGTTGCTCAGGACTGTCGCCGGTGAGAACGAGAGAGCGGTGGCCGGGCTGTACGAAGCCTTCGGCTACGGCCTTGTCAAAGAGCGAAGCGAGCGGCGCGTAGAATCCGTCTACGTCGAGCAACGCGCACGGCTTATCGTGAATGCTGAGCTGCGCCCAAGAAAGAACCTCCAGAAACTCTTCCAGAGTTCCGTAGCCGCCCGGCAGCGTCAGGAACCCATCCGAGAGATCGGACATGAGCGCCTTGCGTTCGTGCATAGATCCAACGACATGCAACTTCGTGAGACCCGCATGGGCGACCTCTCTGGAGACAATCGCCTCGGGGATGATGCCGACAACCTCGCCACCTGCCTCCAGCGCCGCGTCTGCCAGGACGCCCATGAGCCCGACTCTCCCCCCGCCGTAGACGACCCTGATGCCTCTCTTAGCGAGCGCGACACCCGTTCGTCGCGCCGCCGCAGCGTAAGACGAGCGCACACCTTCCCTCGAACCGCAGAACACGCAAATAGAGTCCATCGTAGCCTTCTCCTTATCGTCTGACACATGCACCTCTCTATCACGAAAGCCGGTGGCTAACCGCCAGAGGTTATTCGAAGATGGCGTCGGTGCGAGGTAAGAAGATACGCTTGTATGTCGCGAGTGCGTACCGGTCGGTCATACCGGCGACGAAATCTATAGTCTCAGCTATGGGGTCTGGATCGCTCTTCGCCCGCTCTTCGGGTCTTTCGAGATAGTATTCAAAGAGGGCTGCAACTACGGCCCCGGCCTTGCGGCTCTCTCTCGCGAGCGGGTTATGATAGACGTTCTTAAAAAGCCAGGTTCGTAGCTGCATCAGCGCGGCGTATACCTCTTCGGAGAGGGCTACCTCTCCGCGCTCTCTAGAGGTGAGGATCATGTCGCGCACCAGCGTATCTATCCGCGTGCTCATCTTATAACCGAGAACCGCCAGCGCCTCCCCGGGAAGATTCTCAGTGGAGATAACTCCTGCCCGCAGTGCATCGTCGACATCATGGTTTACGTAGGCTATCCGGTCCGCGAGGCGTACGATCTCACCCTCTCGCGTGAGAGGATAACCTTTTCCGGTATGGTTGAGAATACCGTCTCTGACCTCATGCGTGAGGTTTAGTCCTCTTCCTTCCTTTTCAAGGACGTCCACAACCCTCAAGGAGTGCTCGTTGTGCCGGAAGCCGCGCTCGTGACCGAGGCTCACGAGGACGCGGGAGAGGGCGTCTTCCCCCGTATGCCCAAAGGGAGTGTGCCCGAGATCGTGGGCTAAAGCTATAGCTTCGGTAAGGTCTTCGTTTAAAGCCAGCGAGCGAGCGATGGTGCGCGAAATTTGCATCATCTCTAGCGTGTGTGTCAAACGGGTGCGAAAATGGTCGCTATCAGGGGAGACGAAGACCTGTGTCTTATGCATCAGTCGGCGGAAAGCCTTCGCGTGGATGATACGGTCCCGGTCGCGCTGGAACTCGTTGCGCAATCCATCTGGCGGCTCGGCTATAGGTCGTCCGGCGCTCGCCTCGCAGGCCCACCTCGCCGCACGTTTGGACGGCTCTGAGGCTCTCTCCTTCACGCCGGGCGCAGCGTTCGCCGTCCAGCGTCGGTAAGATGGGATCTGCTCAGAGCGGTATTGCCCGGAGCGTGGGCGAGGACGTGAGCGGAGACGACCCGGCGAACGCTCTCCTCCTGCCCTTCCTCCAAGGCCACATCTCGGATAGGACTCGCCACCAGGTCCTGTAGCAAAGCAACCACTGCCGGTGACAGGGCAAAGGAGTCTCCAATAGGTCCGGCGTCGCGGCTCTCCGAGCGACACCAGGCGCAGAGCACGCCGCCCAGTGGCGGCGCGAAGTAGAGGAGGCCTTCGCTGCTGATCTGGGCGAGGTCGCGCTCGCAGCTTACGCAGACGTCGAGCCGGGGATTGTACCCGGCGAGTATCGAGAGCTTCAGGGCGAAGGCCGAGCCCACCGCCTCGAAACTCGTCTCGCGGGCTTCAAGCGCGTCGAGGGCGTGGTAGAGAAGGTTGAAGACGCGGCGGTCCGCCTCGTCGCCCCCGGAGAGAGCACGAACAGCCCAGACCATGCCGCTCGCCGCTTTGAGGCACTTCAAGTCCTCGCGTACGTCGTGGAAGGAACGCAAGACCTCAACCTGTGTCACGATATCCAGAGTGCGGCCCTCGTAAGCGAGGAACTCCACGCAAGAGAGCGGTTCGAGCCGGCCGCCGAAGCGCGACTTGGTGCGCCGTATGCCTTTAGCTATCGCTGAGACGAGGCCCGTATCCCGAGTGTAGAGGTCTAGGATGCGGTCGGCCTCGCCGTAGCGGATCGAGCGCAATACTATGCCCCTACTCTTGTAGACCGCCATCTTCGGCCTCCCGCATGATCTCTACGCTCCCGCTCGCTCCGATCCTCGACGCGCCGGCGTTGAGAAGGTCGAGAGCATTTTCCAGTGTTCGTATCCCCCCGGCTGCCTTTACAGCCAAGCCCTCAGGCGCCTCCTGCCTGAGAAGCGCCACGTCGTCCGGGGTTGCCCCGCCGGGTCCGAAGCCGGTCGAGGTCTTGATGAAATCCGCGCCACTGGCCGCCACGATCTGTACGGCCAACCGCTTCATCTGGTCCGACAAGTAAGCCGTCTCGACGATCACCTTCAGGACGGCATCGTTGAGCCCGTTGTTCATCGCCACTGCTCCGACCTCGCCGTTAAGACTGATCAACTCGTCGGCTACATAACTAAACTCGCCCGAGAGGAACTTCGAGACGTTCATCACCACATCGAGCTCGACCGCACCACCCTGGATTGCGTCGCGCACCGCCGCCGCCTTGACCGCCGTAGTATCAGCGCCGAAGGGGAAAGATACTACCGTCGCCACCTTCACGTCAGTCCCGCGCAACTCACGCGCAGCGAGCCTAACGTAACACGGCAGCACGCACACGGCCGCGAAATGGTGATGCGCAGCCTCCTCGCACAACCGTCGCACATCAGCCTCCGCCGAGTCCGGCTTGAGGAGGGTGTGATCCACGGTCTTCGCAAACTCCCGTACCCTCATCCCCACGGGTCACACTCCTCAGAACAAACAACGATCACAACCCTGCTACAGACCGGATTATAACCCCAACCGCTCCAGGAACCGCGTATCATTCCGCCAGCCAGGAGTAACCTTCACCTTTAAATCTAGGTATATACGTGTACCGAGGAGCCGTTCTACGTCGCGGCGAGCCTCGGTGCCGATCTGCTTGATGGCCCTGCCATGTTTTCCTAAGACGATCATACGCTGCGAAGCTCTCTCGACGTGGAGGATAGCGTAAACGACCGTAACGTTATCCTTACGTTCGACCTCGTCTATCTCGACGGCGATAGCGTGTGGTACCTCCTCGCGCAGCACGGCGAGCGCCTTCTCCCGGATGTACTCGGCGAGCACCAACGACTCCGGGTAGTCCGTCACCATCCCTTCTGGAAAATAGCGAGGACCGGGCGGCAACAAACTGATGGCCGTCTCTAAGAGAGGTTCGACGTTGAGACCTTGATGCGCGCTCAGGAGAAAGATGTCCTCAAACTTCGCTAGTTTGGAGATCTCCTCGATGACCGGGAAGGCCTCTGACGGGTCACGCAAAAGGTCTACCTTATTGAGGCAGGCGATAGCAGGTGTGCCAGCTTCAGTAACGAGCCGTGCCACGTATCGGTCACCCGTACCGAGTTGTTCTAGTGCCTGCGCCGCGTCGAAGAGTATAAGCACGACATCAGACTCGGAGAGGCTGTCAAGGACCTGTTGCTGCATACGGTTCCTCAGAGTATCGCGAGGCTTCTGGGATCCAGGAGTGTCGACGAAGACTGCCTGGTACCCCAGACCGTTGCGGACGCCTCGGATCGGGCTGCGCGTCGTCTGTGCCCGGGGAGAGGTGATGGAGACCTTCGCCCCTACCAGCCGGTTGACCAACGTTGACTTGCCGACGTTCGGCCTTCCTACGACCGCGACGAAGCCGCTCTTGAAACCGTTCGTGCCGGTCTCCATTAGAGCGCCTCTGGACCGAAGGCGTGCGGGAGCAGCTCTTTGAACGGGTACCGCCGGATCCCAGAGCCCTCCTCAACCAAGACTTCCTCACACCCGAACTCCCGCAGGACCTGGCGGCAGGCCCCGCACGGGAGGCAGGGAGCCGCGTCCGGGCTGACAATGGCGACCGAACTAACCTTGCGATCGTCTTCGTCCAGGGCGTTGGCGAGCATCGCGAAGACGGCCGCGCGCTCGGCGCACATGCTCAGGCCATAGGAGGCGTTTTCAACGTTGCAGCCGGTATGTATCTCTCCGTTTGCCGTCAGGAGCGCCGCACCGACCCGAAAGTTGCTGTAGGGAGCGTAAGACCTGGCGGAGGCCGCATGCGCTGCTTCGATGAGAATAGTCGAGTCCATGAGTTGATTCTACCGGAGCCAGCTATAAGAGTTGGAAGACGAGCACGGAGAGGAGGATGCCTATCGCAGCGCCGGCCGTTACTTGATAAGGAGTGTGGATGCCCGCTTCGACACGGCTCTGGCACACGAGCAAAGCCATGAGCAGGGTTATGAGGGAGACGAGACCTCCGTAGCGACCCTCTATAGCGATAAAGCTCGCCGCTATCCAGCCGGCGAACGAGACGGCCGCGTGCCCGGAGGGCATCCCGCCCAAAAAGGCGTTAGGGGCGCGGGTTAGTGACTTGACGAGGAGCACGGCTATCGCAACGAGCACGAGCGCGACCAGCGTCAGGTGAATCGGGGAGCGGCGGACGCGCTCCAGCGTCTCAAGCGAGAAGGGACCTAGATCGTCGCCCAGGATCAGATACCCAACCCCAAGCGCCGTGATGCTAGTGACGAGCACAGCTCCCGCCGAGACATCCTTGGCGAGCTTAGCGAGCGGATGATAATCCCGCGTCACGAGATCAACCGTGAACTCCAGGGCCGTGTTGAGCATCTCGGTTACGAAAACGGCCGCGATGACGAGCACGAGCAGGGCCAACTCTATACGGCTCGCGCCGACCAGCAGGCTCAACATCAGGACTACGACCGAGGCAACCACATGGAAACGCATGTTTCGCTGGGTGCGCACCGCATAAACAAGCCCCTGGTAAGCGTGGTTGAAGGAGCGCGCGATACCCTGCTGGCCCTTCAAAGGCTTCGCGTCCTTCAGGCTGCCCTTCTCACCCCTCTCGGGCACCGGTCTCCTTCAAAACGGCCCTCTGTATCGCTGCCATCTCCGTGCCCTCGAACTCGTCGCCGTGGTCCATCCCGGCCAAGTGCAAAGCTCCGTGGACCACCAACTCCTCAACCCCGGTCCGGTCATACCGGACGTACTCGGGCGCCACCACGATCTCTCCCACCATCTCTCCGAAGGGCCCGTCTATCTCGAAGCTCAACACGTCGGTAGGAGAGTCTACGTTTCTATACTGCAGGTTTAGCTCGTGTATTACGCCAAGGGGCACGAGGGCGACCGAGACCTCCCCCATGTCGTCGACGTTTAGACCATGGGCGCGGAAGGCAGTGGTGCAGAGCCGCGTGGCTCGTTCGGGCGCGAGCCCGTCATACCCGGCCTCGTCTAGGACGGCAACAGAGAAGGACATATATCTTAGGGAATCGGGGAGGAAGGGGCTTTCTCGGCCGGCGCTTCCGGGTACTCGATTCGGGGACCGATAAAGCCTACGAGCGCTTCTAGAATAGCCTCTCCGGTCTCTTGAATCTCGCGAATCGTCAACTCACACTCGTCGAACTGGCCGTCTTCGAGCTTACCCCGGATGGTGCCGCTGACGATGTCCGCGATACGCTTGTGTGTCGGCTTCTCGAGTGATTTTACGGTCGCCTCGATAGAATCGGCGAGCATCAGGATGCCGGCCTCCTTGCTCTTCGGAAGGGGGCCAGGATAGCGAAAGTCGGTCTCGTTGATGGCTGCGGCATTGGCGGCCGCCCCGTTTGCGACAGCGTTCTGGAGGGCCATACGGTAAAAGTACTCGATACGAGTCGTCCCGTGATGCTGCGCGATCATATCGAGCACCTCCTGGGGCAGGTTCCACTCGCGCCCCAGCTCCACGCCGTCCTTCACGTGGCGTTTGATGATCCGGGCGGATAGCACGGGAGTAAGAGTCGTGTGCGGGTTCATACGCGAGATCTGATTCTCTATAAAGTAGTTAGGGTGCTCGAGCTTCCCAACGTCGTGATAGTAAGCGCCGACGCGCGCGAGCAGGGGGTCTGCCCCTATCCGCTCCGCAGCGTGCTCCGCGAGGTATCCGACCTGCATGGAGTGAGTGAAGGTCCCCGGCGCCCCGCGCAGGAGCTTTTGAAGAAGGGGATGACCCGTGTCAGAGAGCTCCAGAAGCTTCTGTGGCGTGAGGATGTTGAACGTGTTCTCCAGAAGCGGCAGTAGAACCATTGCGAGCATAAGGGAGAGGACACCGTTGAGTAGGCCGATCCCGCCATACTCCGCGGCTATCCTCAAGCTGTCACCCCGGATAAGGGCCACCGCGAACATCACTATCCCGGAGACGAGGGCGATGAGAAGACCGGCCCTCAAGAGTTCCAGCCGCGGACCAACCCGCAGAACCGTGTAGATGGCGAACCCTGACGTCAGGAGCAACGCCGAGGTCAGAAAGAAATCGTTGCCCCCGATGATGCCGATGTTGACGCTCGTGTTGACGACCATAACGAACATCAGCCGGGGTCCCAACAGGATAGTGCCGAGGATGCTCAGGCCCGCGAGCGGGATCAGATAGGGGGTCAGAGGCGGTGAGAAAAGAACGAAGGCCCTGGCGAGCGCGGTAAAGAGAATCAAGAGCGAGGCCGCGAGCAGCATACGGATAAGAGCGTTAGTCTGAAGAACCTTCTTCCCGAACCGCTCCAGGAAGTACCACGTGACCCAGATCTCGGTCGCTACCACGATTCCGACCCCCAGGAACATCGTCCAGGGGTTCGGGTTGGCCCCCCCGAAGGGACGAAGGTCCACCCCGATCAAGAGTGTCAACGAAGCCCATACGGTGAGCGCGAGCGTCACGTAGAACCGCCGCCGAGGCAGCCTCTCCAGTTTGACGCGCAGCTTCTCCAGCCGCGTCGGCGGCCGGTGAAAACTCTCAGCCTTCTTGACAGGCGAGCCGTTTGCGGAACCGTCTGGGTTCAGGCTTGCAGGTCCGCTCTCGGACGCTTCTTGGTCTGGAGTGCCGTTCTCTTCGCTCATCTCTGCTCCTAGAACCGCCTAGTACTCGCCCCCGGAAGGCTCGCGGGAGGCCGCCGAGTCTTCGTCGTAGGCGTCCACGATCCGCATCACGAGGTCACTACGTACGATATCGTCGCGCTTGAGGCGCACGAAAGAGACTCCCTCGACGCCGGTGAGCTTCCTCTGAGCATCTTCGAGACCGCTCGAAGTTCCCTTCGGCAGGTCTACCTGGGTGGTATCCCCGGTTATAACCATCTTCGAGCCGAACCCGAGGCGCGTGAGGAACATCTTCATCTGCTGCGGCGTCGTATTTTGAGCCTCATCTAGGATGACGAACGCGTCGTTCAAGGTACGGCCCCTCATGAACGCTAAAGGTGCGATCTCGATTATACCCCGCTCCAGGTGAGCCTGGAACTTGGCCGGGTCGATCATCTCGTACAAGGCGTCGTAGAGCGGCCTGAAGTACGGGTCTACCTTAGCCATCACGTCCCCTGGCAGAAAACCGAGCGACTCCCCCGCCTCAACTGCCGGCCGGGTCAGGATAATCCTGGTAACCTCTCCCCTGTTAAGCGCGTCCACCGCCAGCGCCACCGCGAGATAAGTCTTCCCGGTCCCCGCCGGCCCGCTGCCGAAGATGACCTGGTTCTTACGGATGGCGTCGGTATAAGCCTTCTGGTTGCGTGTCTTCGGTGCCACTCGACGGCCCCGATGCGAGACGATGACATCCCCCAAGACTTCCTTGCCGTGCCCGCCGGCGCCCATCCTGTAGAGTCGCTCGGCCGTCTCTGGCGTGGGGTGGTTGCCGGCCTCCGCGAGGCCCACGAGCCCGTCAAAGACCGCCTCAGCTCTCTCGACCGCCGCCTCGTTGCCGTGCAAGAGAATCTCATTCCCCCGCACGATCACCTCACACTGCACGAGTTCCTCTACCCGGCGCAGTACCGTATCCCGGTCCCCAAAGACCTCCAGCATCCGTCCCGGCGGTATGACCAGCTTGGCTTCTACCTGATTGCTAGAAGTAATGTCCGTGTTCCCTCCTCCGTCTAACCGTATATCGCACCTGTATTTTACCCCTGCAGCCGTGTCCGCACGAGCTGGGAGAGCCTCCTACCATCCGCCCGGTTCCCGGCTATCGCATTAGCCCGCCCCATCACGGTGCCCATATCCCGCATGCTCGTAGCACCCGTCTCGTTTATCGCCTCCTCGACGAGCCTGTTCAGCTCCTCGTCAGAGAGCGGTGCGGGTAGGTAGCCGCGCACGACCTCTGCCTCCGTCTCCTCGGCTTGGGCCTGCTCCTCGCGTCCCGCCTTGCGAAACGCCTCGGCGGACTCCTCGCGCTGCTTTAGCTGACGCCTGAGGATCGCCGTCTCCTCTTCCTCGTCGAGCGATCTCCCCTCCTCGATCTCAGCGTTTTTGAGCGCAGAACTGAGCATTCGCAAAGCCTCGACTCGAGATCTATCCCGACTCTTCATAGCCTCTTTGGTGTCGCTCGCGATGTCGTCTCGTATGCTCACGGCATCTCTAGCTTCCTGCCGCCCATCACGTGCCCGTGCAGATGAAAGACCTCCTGGCCTGAATCGGGACCGTTGTTGATCCTGAAAGCATAACCCGACTCGGTGACGTCCATCTTCTTCGCCACCTCGTGTGCCACCTCGAAGAGACGCTTCGCCACGCTATCCGAGACGCTCCCGATCTCCGCAAGCGAAGATATATGCTGCTTGGGTATAACGAGGACATGCACCGGTGCCTGCCCTCCGACATCCTGAAAGGCCAGCACCTCCTCCTCGTCGTGTACTACCTCCGAGTCAATCTCCCCGCGCACTATCTGGCAGAACACGCAATCGTTCTCGCTCATTGGCTCCTCCTAACAGTCTTCGTCCGTCCAAACACAGCACTCGCCCGCGCCACGGCCACGATTCCAGCCGTCTCGCTACGCAACCTGTACGGCCCGAGCGACGTCAGAGAGAGACCGGCCGACCGCGCCGCCTCCAACTCCCCCTCGCTAAATCCTCCCTCTGGCCCTACGAATAGGCTAACCTCTCCTCCCGTAACCGCGTCCTCCAGGGGCGGCAAACCCGCCTCATTATGCAGGAGCAGCCCCCTCTCTCCTTCCTCGCGCACCGCCTCCGAGAAGGAGACCGCCTCCGTAACCTCCGGTATCTGGAGCCGTAAGCACTGTCGCGCCGCGGCTTCGACCACCCTCCGCCAGCGCCCTACTTTGCCGTCCTGCTCAGAGAGTTTGACCACGCTTCGCTCCGTAACAAGCGGCACGATGCGACCGACCCCGAGCTCAGTCGCTTTCTCGACGACGAGGTCCATATGCCGTCCCTTCGGGACCGCCTGGTATAGGATGATTTCCCCCTCCAGACAGTCG
Organism: uncultured Rubrobacteraceae bacterium; assembly: GCA_902806055.1. Taxonomy (GTDB): domain Bacteria; phylum Actinomycetota; class Rubrobacteria; order Rubrobacterales; family Rubrobacteraceae; genus Rubrobacter_F. The sequence goes on along the minus strand of CADCVD010000189.1, from coordinate 7,231 downwards.
CAGACGGATCTTTCCTCCAACACTTGAGCTGCCCCGTCTCCGGCGAGTTCGGCGACAAAGAGCCTCCCCGCACTGTCCACGATTTCGATCCTGTCCCCCCCGCGACCTCGCAAAACCTTGTGGACGTGATGCTTCTCTTCATGAGGCAGGCTCAAAGACTCGCCAGATTCAAGACGTGAGTGGTAAAAGATTCGAGTGATCTCCACCTACCGGAAGACGCTCCTGAGCCGGTCGAAGAAGGACTCACCGCCCCCGTTGTTGTACGTCTCCTCGCCGCTTATCTCCTCGAACCGTCTCAACAGCTCCCGCTGCTCGCTACTAAGCCGCGACGGCACCATTACGTCTACAACCACCTTCAGGTCCCCCCGCCCTCGGCGCCTGAGACGCGGCATCCCCTCTCCGCGCAAGGTGTGAGTAGTTCCTGGCTGCGTGCCAGGCTCTAAACGCACAGGCCTGCTCCCTTCGAGCGTAGGCGCCTCCACCTCCGTCCCCAGCGCCGCCTCGACGAAGTTTATCCTCATCCGGTGGATCAGATCGTCCCCGTCTCGCATCAATTCCGGGTCTTCTTTAACCTTTATCTTTACGTACAGGTCGCCTGCCGGAGCTCCTCTCTCTCCGGCGTGTCCGCCTCCGACGATCCTTATACTCATCCCGTCTTCAATACCTGCGGGGACCTGGATCCGACGGGTCACTATCTCCGCAACCCTTCCGCTTCCTCGGCAGTTCTCGCACTCGACGATGATGATACGCCCGCGTCCGCTGCAAGTAGGACAAGCTTGAGTGCTCACCATCTGGCCTAGAAGGCTCTGTCTGACCGTCCTCACCGCCCCAGCACCGCCGCAAGTCTCACACTGGCGCGTCTCCGTCCCCCCCGCGCCGCTGCACACAGAGCATTCTCTTACGATCTGCACCTTAACTTCACGCTCTGTTTCGGTCGCGGCCTCCTGGAGCGTCACTTCAACCTCTACTTCAGCGTCACCTCCACGGCTCGGGGCACGAGCACTGGTGCCGCCGAAGAAAGAGCCGAACCCGCTCTCGCCGAAGCGGTCGCCGAAGCGGTCGCCGAAGAAGGTCTCGAAGATATCCTGGAAGCCGCCGAACGGGTCGCCGCCAGGCGTGCCGCCCTGCCCTGAGCCTCTGGGAACCTGGTGTCCATATGTATCATAAGCGCGTCGCGCCTGAGCACTAGAGAGGACCTCGTAGGCTTCGGTAAGCTCCTTGAAGCGGTCTTCAGCCCCTGGATCTCCGGGGTTGGCGTCGGGGTGATGCTCGCGAGCTAGCCTGCGGTACGCCTTCTTTATCTCCGTATCCGAGGCCTCGCGGGAGAGTCCGAGGACCTCGTAGTAGTCGCGCTTGCTCGCCAAGCTACGCTAGAACCTCGAATCCAGGTGTTGCGTTAGGGCCTCGGCCGCCGAACGGACCGTGGAGATAGCGGCATCGTACTCCATCCGCTTCGGACCTATAAGGGTTACTACGCCGTAGGGGCGCTCGTGGTGGTTATACGCAGCGGCAACGAAGCTCGTATTCGCCAGGTTGTAGAAGCCCGACTCCGCCCCGATCGCGACGACCACCCCGCTGCTCGAAACGGATCTTTGAAGGGCATCACCGACCAGCCTCAAGAGCCAACGCCTGCGTTCGAAGATCTCCACCACCGCAGAGAGGCTCGCCGGATCTAGATCATCGAGACGAGCGAGCAAAGCCGAAGCCCCTCTGATAAAGAGGCCACGCTCCGTAGCTCGGCCCAGAACCTCGACGGCCTCCAGGACCGCGCTCACCGCTAGCGGATTGTAATCGGCGAGGAAGCTCCGAACGGTTGCCAGCGAGTTCGTCCCTGCCGGCCAGTCACCGAGATGAGTGTTGAGTGAGGCTAAGATCTCACGCAACTCCTCCTCCTCGACGTAGGAGGGAAGCGTGATAGTCGTACTCGTCGACAACCCGCTCTCCGTCGAGACCACTATCAGGTGGGCGCCCTCACGCAGCGGCAGGCGGTCCACCCGAGCGACCGAGTCTCCTATAGCCGAAGGCCCCGCGACCACCGCCAAGAGGCGCGTCACCTCGCTCATCCCCTCGGAGACCCCCTGCAATAACTCGTCCACGTTGCCATAACCCTCCGGGGCCCGGAACGGCGGCGTCTCTCCAGTGGAGGTACCGGACTGGTCCTCGGCGACGAGGGTATTGACGTAGTAACGGTAGCCGGCGTCGGTCGGGACGCGGCCGGCAGAGGTATGAGGATGGGTCAGGAGTCCTTCGGCTTCGAGCGTAGCCAGTTCCGAACGTATCGTCGAGCTGCTCACGCCTACCGCGTCCGCAAGCACGGCGCTGCCCACGGGCACGCCCGTCTGGATATACATCTCCAGCGTCTTAACCAGTATCTCGTGCTGTCTAGCGGAGATCGTCACGCACGGGATTTTAACACGATGAGCGTCCGTTCCGGCTCCAGAGAGGGTGATGTTACAGACTACTCAGATCCTCAGAGCAGCGAGAAACGCCTCCTGCGGTATCTCCACGCTCCCGACCTGCTTCATCCGCTTCTTGCCCTTCTTCTGCTGCTCCAGCAGCTTACGCTTACGGGAGATATCGCCGCCGTAGCACTTCGCCGTCACGTCCTTGCGATAGGCGCGGACGGTTTCGCGCGCGATCACGCGTTTGCCCATCGTCGCCTGCACCGGCACTTCGAACTGCTGGCGCGGGATCAACTCCTTGAGCTTCTCCGTGAGCGCCCTACCCCGATAGTAGGCTTTATCACGGTGGACGATGATCGAGAGCGCGTCGACCGGCTCCCCCGAGACCAGAACCTCAACCTTTACCAGATCCGAGATCTCATACTCCTTGAACTCGTAGTCAAACGAGGCATACCCGCGCGTACGGCTCTTCAGGGCGTCGAAGAAGTCGGTAATGATCTCCGCGAGAGGCAGATCGTAGGTGAGTTGTACCCTTCGCGTCGAGATGTACTCCATCCCCACAGAGACGCCGCGCCGCTCGTGACAGAGCCCCATGACAGCCCCGACGTACTCCTTCGGACCGATAATCGTAGCGCGCACGACGGGTTCCCGAATCTCCTCGTAGAACTCCGGCAGTTCGCTGGGGTTGGTGATCTCACGCACCTCACGCTCGACCACAACTTCATATCGCACGCTCGGCGACGAGGCAATGAGGTCGAGGTCGAACTCTCTCTCGAGCCTCTCCTGCACGATCTCCATATGAAGAAGCCCCAGAAATCCGCACCGGAACCCGAACCCCATCCGCGAGTTCTCAGGCTCGAAGAAGAGTGAGGCGTCGTTGAGCTGCAGCTTCGACAGAGCCTCCCGAAGCCGCTCGAAGTCGTCTCCCACTGTGGGGTAGAGACCGCTGAAGACAGTCGGTAGCACCTGGGTGTAACCGGGCAGCGGGTTCTCGGCCGGGCTCTCTACCCGTGTCACCGTATCACCGACGCGCAGAGCCTCGATGTCTTTCAGCCCAGCCACTACGTAGCCCACTTCGCCCGCGTACAGCCCGGGAAGCGCCGTGGGCTTCGGGGTGTAGCAACCAACCTCCAGAAGCTCGAACCGCTCTTCGGAGCCCATCGCTCTGACCTCGTCGCCCTTCTTTAGCTCCCCATCGACGAGGCGGACCAGAGAGACCACGCCCCGGTACGGGTCGTAGTAGGAGTCGAAGATGAGCCCTCGCGCCTCCTCCTGGGTGGTCTTCGGAGGTGGGACACGGTTCACGATCGCGTCGAGCACATCCCTGACTCCCTCGCCGGTCTTTGCGGAGATCTTGATGATGTCGTCCTCGTCTACGCCTAACAGCTCGACTAGCTCCTCGGTCACTGCGGGCACGTCGGCGGCGGGCAAGTCTATCTTGTTGAGGACCGGAATGATCTCCAGGTCGTGCTCCATCGCCAGATATAAGTTCGCGAGCGTTTGGGCTTGTATTCCCTGGCTGGCGTCCACGATGAGGAGCGCCCCCTCGCACGCCGCGATAGCTCGCGAGACCTCATAGGAGAAATCCACGTGACCCGGCGTATCGATAAGGTTCAGGGTCCACTCCCCATCGTCTCGACGGTAGAGGACACGCACGGCCTGAGCCTTTATGGTGATGCCCCGTTCCCGCTCGATGTCCATAGTGTCCAGGATCTGGGCCATGCGATCCCGCTCCGGTACCGCCTCGGTGATGTCGAGGAGCCGGTCGGCCAGAGTGCTCTTTCCGTGGTCTATGTGGGCTATTATGCAGAAGTTGCGGGTACGCTCGATGTTTTGCACACGCAGATTCTACCATGATTGCCCTCTTGTTCCCGATATGTTACATTCTCTCGGTTAGAGCGAAATGAGATAAGAGGAGCTTCGAGAGTGCCCGCACCATCCAAACGCGACAAGCAGAGCATCAGGAAGCACGAGCAGAACAGGCCTATACGCACCCACCTGCGTAACATCTCCAAGAACTTCTACAAGGCATTGTCTGCCGGCGAAATCGAGCGAGCCACCCAGCTCCGTGACGAGGCTCAGAAGTCCTACGATCAGGCCGCTACAAAAGGCATCGTTCACCGTAACAAGGCCTCCCGCAAGACCAGCCGTCTCGACAAGGCGCTCGCCGGCTCGCGCACGCCCGATACGAACTAGAACCCACCGATTTAGACGCAGGGCAACCGCTGCCCTGCGTTCGTACTGAAGTTAAGCGATGTCGTGCCCTGGGGTCGATCCGGGGCGGAGTATGTCGGCGTGTTCGGCCTCTCCGCCCAGGACCTCTCCGGGCGAATCCTCGATTGCGCCGCGGGTCCCGCGAGCTTTAACGCGGAGATGACCACGGAAGGGCAGAGCGCCGTCTCTTGCGACCCACTCTACCGGTTCACCGCTAGAGAGATCCGGGATCGCAACGAGGAGACTTACGAGGTTGAGTTGGCGGGCGCGGGTGGCCTCCGCGCCCGCTGCGTCTGGAAAGACATCGAGTCACCGGCCCGGTTGGGCGAGACACGGATGCGAGCCATACGACGCTTCCTTGACGACTTCCCGCGAGGATTTAGGGAAGGACGCTATCGCCCGGACGGTCTACCCATGCTCAGCTTCGGCTACGACACGTTTGGCCTGGCCTTATGCTCCCATTTCCTGTTCACCTACTCCGAGCAGCTATCGGCCGATCTTCATCTCGCCGCCATCGAGGAGGTGTGCAGGGTGGCCGGCGAGACGCGCGTCTTCCCGCTGCTGAACTACGACGGGGAGCCGTCCCCGCACCTACCACCGACCCTGAACGAGTTGAGTGCGCGCGAGTATCGGGACGAGACGAGGCTAGTGCCTTACCAGTTTCAAAAGGGCGGCAACCGAGTTCTGTGTGTCGAGGCGCCCCGGGGTTAGCGAGAGAGGTCGAGCACCGCCAGCTCGACCTGTAGCTCTTCGCTCAGGTCGCTCCCGCCCTTTAGGCCGCGCTCCAAATCCAGCACCAGAGCGAGCGCGTTCTCAAGATCTTCCTCTCCCGTTCTCCGGGCCTGCTCTTCAAGCTTCTTGGCGACGAAGGGCGGAACCTTGAGCTTGCTCGCCACTTCGGGGCGCGGGGCACCGTCCTCCAGAAGGGAGCTTGCGCGGGCGAGGAGGCGGAACTGGCGACGGATCATGTACAAGATCCGGAGTGGCGGCTCACCGGTACCTAACAGCGCTCCGAGGAGATGCAGAGCTTGGCCTCTATCCCCGGCCCCCAGAGCATCTACGAACTGGAATATGTTCGATTGGAGATCCGGCGGGCACAGGGCTTCGACATCCTCCATCGTCGCCGCGCCCTCGGCATAGAGCGCGAGCTTCTCCGTCTCCCTCGATATCCTCGCCTTGTCGTCCGAGCAGCGCGTGACGAGCTCCTCGGCCACATCCTCCGGCAACTCTAACCCCTGCTTCTTCGCATACCCGGTTGCCCAGCGGGCGAGCGCCTTGCCGGTCGGCTGTTTGAAGTCGTGCACTTCGCCCGCCTTCTTGACTGCGGCGAGCAGCTTCTCACGAGCGCCGAGTTTAGCGCCGAGCATCACCAGGTCCGCCTCGGGGGATGGATCCTCCAGGTATCCCAGGATCTTCGCCTTCTGAGCAGCGTTCCAGGCGTCGAGGTTCCTGACGACGACGAACGGCCCCTCCCCGAAGAGTGAGTAGGAGTTCAAGGCCGAGACGACCGTCTCCGGGCTCGTCTCGGCAGCATCGTGCGCTTCGGCAGCCCGGGCATCGCGGAGCTTCTCCACGCCGCGCGCCTTGCGCTCTTCATCGTCGCCTAGCAAGAGGTATACGGGCATACGGCTATTCTAACTTTGAAGCGCCACGAGGGCACGAGGGACGCACTTCCGGATACTATGCTCTCGAATCAGCCCACGAGATCTACACGACAACCTCTTTACACAAAAGGAGCCGGTTGTCACCTTCGCCGGTGAGCCCTATAGGCTCCGGCCTTTCCTCTGAATCTCTGAGTGCCTGCGGGCGATGCTGGCGCGACGAGAGACGCGGTCGTTGTCGGCCACCAGCTCGGTATTGTGCCCCTCCAGGATATCCATCCTCGCGGTCGTACGCTTTATGCCGCCCTCCACCCGACGCAACTTCTCCTCCCACTCACGCTCCGCAGGCCCCGGCGAGATTCTCCCGGCGTCGCGCATCCGGTAGAGGCCCTCAGCCAGCTCTACATAACCCCGGTAGTTCTCCAGGTACTTGTCGTAGTGCTTGCGGAACATCTCTACCGGTGCACCGCTCCGGGCGCCCGCTTGCACCGCCTGCGCCCTCACCATCTCCGCACCATCGTCCGGATGCGGCACCGCTGCTCCGCGACGCGGTCTCCCCTCTCTCGACCGAACCATCGGCGGCTTTCGGGTTGTGGTCTCAGGTAACTCCGCTGGCGGAGCCTTGGTCTCAGTCTCTCGGGCCGCCGAAGCCTCTTCGTCCGCGAGCCCGCGCACTTTCTTGTGTCTCTGCACGGAATCAGCCAGGACGGGTGCGCGACTCTCCCGCCGCATCCTTCGCAACTCCCGGAGCTCCCTCTCTAACTGCTCGATCCGCCGCTCGGCATCACGGCGCTCGGACAGCTCTCGCTCTTCCATTAAATCCCGTCGCTGCTCCGGCGCCTCCTGCGAAACCTGATGCCCTTCGCCCAGGAGCGCCAGAAGGTGAGCCTGCCCTTGACTGAGACGCTCCATGCGGAGCTCGGCAAGCTCCACATACCTTTGCGCCTTGCGCAAGGCAAGAGTAGAGATAATCACTGCCCCTGAGCCTAGTATGAGGAGAGACCCCGTACTGAC
>CADCVD010000188.1 GCA_902806055.1 uncultured Rubrobacteraceae bacterium | reverse complement strand
GAAGTACTCGACTAAGGCTGGCTGAGCGGCTAAATTCGCTCCAGGGGACCTGGAGCAAGTACTCAAGGGGCTCACCCCCGCCGCTGCGGAGGGGTTCGTGAGCGGGATGGACACGAAGGACGACGCGGGATACGTGCCGTTCGGCGGCGGGCTGCTCTTGCAGTCGGTCGACTTCTTCACGCCGATAGTCGACGATCCGTACAGGTTCGGTCAGATCGCCGCTGCCAACGCCCTCTCTGACATCTACGCGATGGGCGGAATACCGCTGACGGCGATGAACCTCGTCGGCTTCCCCTGCTCTCTGGACCTCGGCATCCTGCGTGAGATCCTCGCTGGCGGCCAATCCAAGATCGAGGAGTCCGAAGCTCGCCTCTGCGGAGGCCACTCGATCCAGGACGAAGAGCCGAAATACGGCCTCTCCGTTACCGGTTTCGTCGAGGAGGACCGCGTAGTCCGGAACGCCGGCGCGAAACTCGGCGACGTCCTCGTGCTCACTAAGCCTCTCGGTATGGGCATCCTGACGACCGCCGTGAAGCGTGACATCCTCTCCGAGCCCGATATAGATGAGGCCCTCGAGGCAGCCGCTCACTTGAACAAGGGAGCCGCCGCCGCGATGCGCGAGCTGCCGGTCTCGGCGGCGACCGACGTGACGGGCTTCGGCTTTCTCGGCCACCTTTCGGAGATGCTCGAGGCCTCGGACGCGGGCGCGGTCGTCCGCCGGAGCGCCGTGCCGGTCTGGGAGCAGGCGGTCTCACTATCCGCCGAAGGCTGCTATCCGGGCGGCTTGAACGGCAACCGGGATTACCTGGGGGACAAGGTCAGCTCAGACGGCCTGAAGGCGTCTGACCTCCTACCCCTCTTCGACCCCCAGACCAGCGGAGGGCTGCTCATAGCTATCCCAAGCGAACACGCAGGTACGCTCGTCCGCCGCCTCGAAGAGCGAGGTGCCCCCGCCGCGGCGATCGTCGGCGAGGTCGAGGAGGGCTCTGGAGTTCGGGTCGAGCCCTAGCCGCCCCCTACCTGTGTGCAGCTTCGCGCCGTCCTCTTTGCAGATAACATCGGAACGGTATTCCGAAGCGGCGCTCTTGCCGGTATAGTTGCTGGCGGGAGGTTGCTAGAAGTTGCGTGAGCGCCTGGGGTCTACGTCGGGCGCAGGAACCGTATTTTCTTAGCGGGAGGGACGTGGGCAAAGACCCGTTAGAATCGGTAAAACGAAAGGTTTACCTGGCCGCCATCTGTCTCGGCCTACCCGCCGTACTCCTGCTTTAGGCTAACTTTGGTCCCGCCAACTCTTCCTTCCGTCTCGCGTTTGCGCTGTTCGCCCTGTGTTGCCTGGTGTGCGGGCTGGCGCTTTGGAGAGATCGTCCCGATCCGGTTGGTGGAACGCGCAATGTTCACGGGGGCGGCTGGCTTCGCTCTCGCCCAGCCAGCCTATGCGCTCTATGCGAGCGACGACCAGGACGCCGCCCGGACCACCATCACAGAGGTCTCTTACCTGACCCTAACCGTACTCTACGTGACGGCGCACCTGGTCTTCGACAGCCGCAACGCGGTGAGAGTCTCCCTCGCGCTCTATGCCTCAGGTATCGTGATCGTCCTCGTCTGGATACCTTCCGAGATCTACGGAATGAGCTTTGAGGAGGTCTCTTGGTTACTGCGGATGCACGCTTTCATGGGAGCGGTGATCGCCATAGCCTACGCCTGGTCTTACATCAACGACTAATTCTCTTAGCAAAAGGCCGAGACCAAGGCCATGCATCAGCTGGCCCACACGGATCAGCTCACCGGCATATCCAATCGCCGACAGCTCTACTCCGAGATACAGCAAGAAACGGTAAAAGCTGCCCGGTACGGAAGACCCCTCTCCGTGATCCTCTTCGACCTGAACCATCTCAAACGCGTGAACGACACCTACGGGCACGACCGCGGAGACGTAGTCCTGCGGGAGGTCGTGCGGGCCATTGACCCCCTGCTCCGGAAGACCGACCATTTGGGACGATGGGGCGGAGAGGAGTTCATGATCCTGGCACCCGAATCCGATCTCACCCAGGCAGGTTGGCTGGCCGAGCGGATCAGGGCCAGCGTCGCTGACCATGAGTATGGTCTTACGACCGGCGGCGTAACAGCGAGCCTGGGTCTCGCCCAGTATGAGTCTGGCGAGATCCGCGAAACGCTCATTACCCGGGCTGATAAATCTCTCTACAAAGCCAAGACTCCGGGCCGTAACCGCGCCAAGACTATCCTCTAAGCTCTGCGCCTACCAGAGCACCCGCCTCAGCATCTCAAGATATACCCTCCTCTAGTTAGACATCGGCAGGCGGGGGCAGGCTCGTCAGGAATCCCGTCGCGACGAAGATACCGAGCGCGAGGATCAGCTCCAGCCAGATCAGACGCTCGAACGGCTCACGTCCCTCCAGCATGAGATTCAAGCCTCCCGTCGCGAGCAAGAGCACGAGCATCCCGAGCTTTATAAGGAGGGCGCGTCCGTAAGGCGTGCCGATAAGTGCCGAAAGGTCCGGTAAGTGGAGCACGGTCGCGTATGCTCCGGTGAGGATTACGACCGTGACCGCGATGATGGCTACCTTGGAGAAACGACGTACCGTCCGGATGCGTAACGCGGCGCGCTCTTGTGTCGGCATCGTGCGCAGCGGGCCCAACAAGATCAACGGAAACCCCAGCAGCCCGCCCATCCATACCGACGCCGCCGTGACGTGGAGCCAGTCGGCCAAGAGAGGGAGCGATCCCTCTTCGGCAGCAGCGTGGCTAAGTTGCGTCAGGGTCGCGAGCAGCGCGCCGCCGGCAACGCCCGCTACCCACCAGCGGTAGGGCAGTGCTGACCGCCAGGCGGCCCAGCTCGTTGCGGCGGCCGTAAAGAGGCCCAGGCAAGCCCTCTCCAGCGAGACGTGTCCCACTCGCGTCTCGAACGCCGCCTCCCTAAAAAGGTCGAGGCTGAACGGCTCGCCGGATGCCCGCACCGCGTAGAGCGAGAGCTCGCCCACGCCGGAGACGATGAGCAAACCAAACAGCGCCCAGGCGCACCAGACGAACAGACCGGTAGCTTCACTCCCGGCGCCGACGACCCTCGTGGCTGGGAGCCACACCAGAGCCACAAACGCCACCAAACCGACGAGGAACGCGGCGGCTCCCTGCGTTGCGCCGTGGACGATACCGGCCGCAGTCTCCTGCCGGATGGGTGATGCCCCGTAGGCCGGGTGAGATCCGTGATCCGGTTGTGCCCCCATGCTCCAGAGCACGTTCCACATATACTCGCTCTCTCCCCACTGGGGGGCGTACACAGCCTGCGCGAGTTGGCGGAACTCCAGGCGGTCGGTGCGTTCGAGGACGACCTCGGCCATCGGTATCGCGGCCTCTTGGTACGGGATGATGAGCCATAGTAGGAGCTTGCCGGCACCCTCGGGCGATGCCTTCCGGAGCTCGTCTATCTCCTCGGACGAGGCCATGCCTGGCATCCGCCCGATCTCGGCTTGCTGGTTTAGGGAGACGTTGGCGGCGAGGAGCTTGATCTGCTGGCTCCCAGTCTTGTCGTGCACGATCTCCGCCATTTCGACGGCCCGGGAGTGGTGGAAGATCATAGCCCGGGCGGATCCGGCCTCCGGTAGCTCGCCAGAGACCGGTCCGTCGTCGTATACCCCGTCAAGCAGGAGCAGCGAGAGCGCAACGCCCAGCAAGAGCACGGCGGCGAGCGCCGCCAGACCGAAGACGACGCCACGCTCCTTAAAGGGCAGGCGACCCCGGTTCATCAGCCCTACACCCGCGTGTAGGCGCGATAGCCTCAGCACCGTCCCCAGCCGCGCCGACAACCTCACAACGGATCAGCGCCTGCGCAACGCCATCAACAGCAGCACGACCGCGCCGATCCCCAGCACCATATAGGGAAGGTAGTGAAGCGGCGAGCCCGTCCCGGCCTCCGGCTCCCCGACCTCACCACCCTCAGCCTCGCCGGAGCCGCTGGAGGAGATCACGGAGAAGTCATATATATCCTCGATGACGTGACCGTCGACGGACGTCACCCTATACTCGACCGTGTAGGTTCCCTGCGTTAGCTCCTCCAGGCTCGCCTCGACGACCCTGGCGTCCCCGGGGTCCTTCCGCGCGTCGTCCTCGTCGACCCGCTCGCCCGAGGAGCCATAGACCTTCAACGGGCTAAACGCCGCGTCCAAGGGCTCGTTGAAACGTAGCCGCACCTGCTCCGGGCTCTCCGCCACGGTCTCGCCGGCGGCGGGATCGGACTCCTTGAGTTCCGCGTGGGCCAGGACCGGCCCGCATAGCAGGAGCAGCCAGACGGCCGCCGTTCCGAGGATGGCTACCGGCCGCCGCCTAGCTACTCTTACCATCGGCTTACCTACCGCGCAGCAGCGCCACCAGCGCCAGTATCAGAGCCAGGGCGCCGATACCGAGGCCGCTATAAGCCGCAACCGGGGTGAACGCCCCTGTGCTGAGAGCAGCTTCGGACCCAGCCTCCCGCACTGCGGCGCCGCGACCGCCTTCGCCCGAACCGCCCTCGACGACCCTGATCACGGACGCTGGCTCCTCGGCATCCTCCGGACCAGTCCACTCTACTACCTCGCCGTCCTGGTACGTCTGGAAGGCATTCCAGAGATATTCGCCGGGTTCTGCCGGGGTCCTGCCTTGGATGTCGAATTCTTGAAACTCGGTCTCACCGATCTCCCCGCCCGACCAGTTGATAGCCCTGACGATACCCTCCTCTTCCTCAAGCTCGTAGTCCCAGCCAAGCAGCGGCTCCACCCGAGAGACGGTGAACCCCTCCGGAACCTCGACCCTGACCCCGGTCGTGGGGACCTCCTTCTCGGTGGGCACCCGCACCGTGAACACCTCGAAGCTGTCCACAGGGACTTCCTCCGGCAGGACCCTAACGTGGGCCCAAGCCACACTTGCTGTGCCGAGCAACAAGCAAGCGACCAGTAACAGCGTCCACAACCATCTGATTCTCATCCGTAACCTCCTCATCACACACCCGTTCTGTTTGCCACATCAGCCACCCACCGCGAGTGCTTCCCCAGCCGGCCCTTGTAGACTTTCCCGAGAGCCTCGCCCGAGTGGGCAGCTACTATCTCGCCCTCCCCATTCAAGACGCAGTAGTCGGATAGCCGAGGACGCAGTAAGCGAATCCCGGGGAAGAGACCCCCTCCCGCTTTGCTGTAAGAGCCGACCGGCTCGGCTCTCTGATGGAAGCGGAGCCGTAGCGGTTACGCGTGGCGTGAAGATGCAAAGCCCCGTGGACCGTTCTTCCTACGCATACGTGGTGCACAAACGCGGTCCGGCGCCTGCATACCGCAATCTAGCCGGCATCGCAGCGGCCAAAGGTCTGTTGAAGGTCTGTTAAGAGAGGAGGGTAGCGGGGGGCGCCCGGCCGGACTTTGAACCGGCCATCGGGCACGGCGGCCGCGCGAAGACGACGCCTTCGAGGGCGACGCCATCCCGGGGATCCGGCCGAACGAAGAGCCTCCGAGCAATGGAGCGGATAACCTGTTCGGCGACGCGGAACGTGAGGCGGACTAACGCCAGGCACAGCAGGCCCACGACCAGCTGGACGAAGACGCCCACCACGAGCAACCACCCAGAGGGAGAGCTGCCCGTCCCCGCGGCCAGGCGCTCGAGGTACTCGACAGCGACGAAGACCGCAGCCGGTGGGGCTGTCGCAAGCGCTATCTGTCTACGTGTGCCGGCGACGCCGCCACGGTGCAGCCACTCTCCGAACGACCCGTGCCGGAAGAAGGCCCGTAGAGCGAGCGCGAGCGCGAGCACGAGCACGACACCTCCCGCAACCTCCAACGCGTCGAGGTAATCATGCATATGATGCTCATGCCGGTCGTGCGGCGCGAACCCGGCGAGCGTGTAAGAGATCGAGTGACCGGCGATCCAGCCGAGCAGAACGAAGGCCAGGGCAAACACGGCCGAAGGTAGCAGCGCCGATCGCCCCCCGTATCTGTACCTCCCGAAATTCACGTTCCGATTGTACCCTGCCTGATAACCGCGAGCCGCACCCAGGCCATCCTCCGCCTACTCACCTCCTCCCCTGCCTACCTTGACATTCCCTATATCAGAGTTATGGTTTGATTAGCCAGCTAACTAAACCATAGGAATTGGAGCAGTCGTGAAGACCTTGAGGGAGACGGTAGAGCGCGAGGTCTCTAGATGGGAGGGGGTTGAGACGAGACCGCACCGGTTTGGAGGGATCGAGTTTAGAGTTCGAGGGCATGAGATCGGGCACCTGCACGGGAGCCGGATGGCGGACTTGCCTTTTCCGGTCCGTGTGCGTAAAGAGCTAGTGGCTGAGGGAAAGGCCGAGCCGCATCACATCCTGCCGCAGACGGGTTGGATTAGCTACTATGCCAACGGCACCGATGATGCGCGGGCGATCATAAATCTATTCCGTCTGAACTACGAACGCCTCGTGCAGGTGGGCCGCGATAGAGAAGCGCCGGCAAGGGGAGTAGTTTGAGGTCCGTCTCCAAGAACCCGATCGGCGAGACTACCGGCTATCTGTTGGCGAGGGCTTGCAAGGCACATCGCGGCAGAGTCGGGGCCGCTCTGGGCGAGATCGGGCTGCATGTAGGCCAGGAGATGGTGCTCTCTCGGCTCTGGAGGCAGGACGGATTGACGCCTTCAGAGTTGGCCGGGGCTCTAGGCGTCGAGCCTCCGACGGTGACCAACATGCTCAGCCGCATGCAGAAGGCCGGGCTCCTGGAGAGATGCCGTGACCCGGAGGACGCCCGGTGTACAAGGGTCGTACTTACGCAGAAGGGCCGGGAGCTACGCGGGCCCGTGGAGCGCCGCTGGGCGACGGTCGAAGAACGGACGCTCGCAGGCATTACCGCGGAGGAAGAAGCACTCCTCAGGCGCCTGCTCGCCAGGGTACAGTCCAACCTCACCCGAGGCTCCGTCGCTGAGGAGTAAGAGCTCGGGCAGCTATCTGCCTAACCAAACTTCAGGGAGAAACGTTCATGAATTCAAACGGTAGAAGACCTCACATCGTCGGACTTGGAGGGACGTTGCGGGAAGACTCCACGAGCCTGCGGGCGCTCGAGAAGGCGCTACGGGCGGCGGAGAAGGCGGGCGCGACTACGGAACTGCTGGACCTGCGCGAGCTTGCGCTGCCCGTGTATGAGCCCGGTAGGCCCCTCGAAGAGTACGGCGAAGGGGTAGAGAGGCTAGTGGAGTCGATGAGAGACACGGACGCGATGATCTGGAGCACCGCCGCCTACCACGGAACGCTCGCAGGCGTAACCAAGAACGCCCTGGACTTCGCGCAGTTTTTGGCGCGAGACGAGAGGCCGTATCTTGAGGACAGGGTCGTGGGGCTCATCGCGACCGCCGGGGGGAGCATGGCGGCAGTCAACGCGGTAAACGCGATGACCAACGTAGTCCACGCCCTGCGCGGCGTCGCTGCCCCGCTCTCCGTACCGGTACCACAGTCGTGGAGGGTGTTCGACAAGGAAGGCAACCTCCGCGATGACGGGATGGCCGGGCGGCTAGAGTCTCTAGGACGGCTCGTCGTCCGGATGGCGGAGAAGCTATCGCCGGACGCCGGGAGGCACGCTGGGCGGGATCTCGAGAACATTGCCTGAGGAACGGATAAGCACTAAGGACAAAACGAGAGAAGAGGAGGTGCGGTCGCGGCGGTCGAAGCGGCTGTTGCTCGCCGTTCTGATCTCAGCCGTCTTCGTCTCGGTCTTGAACAGCTCGATGGTCAACGTCGTCGTGCCGAGCATCCAGGCGGAGTTCGGGGCCACCGAGGGGCAGGTCGGTTGGATCATCACCGGTTACCTCCTCGTCTACGCCGTCGGCATTCCCCTCTACGGACGCGTCTCGGACCTCTTCAGCCTGAGACGCACCTTCGCGCTGGGGCTCTTCGTCTTCGCAGCCGGCTCGCTTTTCTGCGCTCTCGCTCCGAACCTCCTCTTCCTAGTGCTCGGGCGCATCGTGCAGGCAGCGGGCGCGGCGGCGATACCGGCGCTGGCGAGCGCGTCGGTAGCCAAGGTGCTGCCGCCTGGAGAGCGCGGAGCCGCTCTTGGTTTGATCTTTTCGAGCGTCGGGCTCGGCGCCGCAATCGGCCCGGTCCTGGGTGGCGCCGTCGAGTCGCTAGCTGGCTGGCAGGCGCTCTTCTACGGCACTCTCCTTCTGGCGCTCGTCCTGGTGCCCGTAGCCCTCTACGAGCTACCGGAGACCGAGCCTTCTAAAGACCGGACCTTCGATCTGTTGGGGGGCATACTGCTCGGGCTCGCCGCCGGACTGTTCCTGTTCGGCATAACCCAGGGTCAGGTCGCCGGGTTCAGTTCCGTAACCTCCTGGGGTAGCTTCCTGGGCGCGGCTCTCTCGGCGGTAGGTTTCACCTGGCGCATCACCTCAGCCTCCCACCCGTTCGTCTCCCCGGCGCTCTTTAAGAATACGGGTTTCGTAGCAGCCGTGGTCGTCGGTTTCTTCTCGATGCTCGCGAACGTCTCCAGCCTGGTCTTCATCCCGCTCCTGATCTCCTCGGTTAACGGGCTGTCGAGCGGGGTAGCCGGGCTGGTATTAGCGCCGGGAGCCGTCGCCCTGGCCCTCCTCTCCCCCCTCGCCGGGCGTCTCTCCGACCGCGTCGGCGCGAGACCGCCTGTCTTCGCCGGTCTTCTGATCATGCTGCTCTCAATGCTCTTTCTCTCGACCTTCGGAGCCGGAGCGTCACCCGTTGTCGTCTCTTTGGGCATGCTCGGCATGGGGACCGGGTTCGCATTCGCCAACTCCCCCGCCACCAACGCTGCCGCCGCGGCCCTCCCGCGAGAAGAGGTCGGTGTGGGGCTCGGCATCTACCAGGGCCTCTTCTTCCTCGGCGGCGGGACCGGTCCGGCCTTGATCGGCGCGTTCCTTGCTGCCAGGAGGGAGGCCGGTACGGAGGCCTTCAACCCCCTGTACTCGTTGGGCGCCGCCTCATTCTCCGACGCCTTCTTGATGATCGGTGTAGCAATCCTGATCTCCTTCGCCGCCTCTCTCAAGCTAGAAGGTATCAAAGCATTCCCCGAACCCGGCTCCCCCTGACATCGCTCAGCGAACCTACAGATAAGGAAAGGCAGACCGGCATGAACAGCAGCTACGGAAGGAAGCTTGAGTTCGGCGCGAGCGTCGAGCCGCTGGCCGACCCGCCGGATTGGGCGGCGCGAATAGCGAGAGTAGCAGACAGATCGGGCCTCGACCTCATGGGTATTCAGGACCATCCCTACCAGCGGCGCTTCCTCGATACGTGGACCCTGATCTCAACCCTCATACCCGTCACCGAAAAGTTGCGCTTCTTCCCGGACGTCGCGAACCTCCCCCTGCGCCCGCCCGCCATGCTAGCCAAGGCCGCCGCCAGCCTCGACGTTCTCTCCGGCGGCCGCGTAGAGATGGGTCTCGGCGCGGGAGCGTTCTGGGACGCGATCGTGGCGATGGACGGTCCACGCAGGAGCCCGCGCGAAGCGGTGCTCTCCATCGAGGAGGCAATAGAGCTCATGCGGCTCGTTTGGAGCGACGAACGCTCGCTCCACTTCGACGGCGAACTGTACTCGCTCAAGGGGATGCGTCCCGGGCCGCATCCGGCTCACCCTATCGGCATCTGGGTCGGCGCCTACGGACCGCGGATGCTCGACCTCATCGGGCGGCTCGCCGACGGGTGGGTACCCTCGCTCGGCTACTCTCCGCCGGAGAAGCTGCCCGAGCTACACAAGCGCATAGACACAGCCGCGCAGAGAGCCGGACGAGAGCCCGCGGAGATCCGTCGCGTCTACAACGTGAGCGGGAAGATCGGCGCGGAGGGCGACGGTCTCCTGGAGGGTCCCGCCTCTAAGTGGGTCGATACGCTCTCCCGGTTCGCCCTGGAGTTCGGGATGGATACCTTTATCTACTGGCCCTTGGAGGATCACGAACGCCAGGTCGAGCTCTTCGCCAATGAGGTCGTCCCCGCCGTACGCGAGGCTGTGGCTCTAGAACGCTCGCGAACGCCTCCACAAACAACGTAACAGCAAAGCGCTACGAGTTCAGGCAACACCGGCTTGAGGAAGGACTTCAGTCATATCCAGAGGGGAGAACAATAGACACGATAATGCGCGAGGATTCAAACGAGAAGATAGAACCCAATGAGAGCTTCGTCCTCGTCGACACGCTAGGGTCGGAGCGCTACCGAGCCTCCCATCTGCCCGATACGATAAACCTACCTCTACCGGAGATAGACCACGCGGAGAAGGTGCCGCCGGACAAAGGGGGAGATCGTCGTCTTCTGCATGAACACCAGGACCTGCCTACGAGGAGACCGCCCGTAAACTGGAGACCAGAGGCTCCATGAACGTCAGAACTATGTAGAGGGCAAGCGCGGTTGGAGAGGCCAGATCACCTTGCAAGGACACTCATAAGCGAGAGGAGAATGATGGAATCGCAGAATCAGAATAGCGTAATCCCCGAGAGCTACGAGGATCTGCTCGAGTCGACTGCCCTCGTCCACGTCGCCACGATCGGACCCGACGGCGAGCCGCAGAACAACCCTGTGTGGTTCGGATGGGACGGAGAGCACCTGAAGTTCAGCCAGACCAAGACGCGTCAGAAGTACCGCAACCTCAAGCGTGACCCGCGGATAGCCTTCTCCATAGTCGACCCCGAGAACCCCTACCGCTACCTAGAGATCAGGGGTGAGGTCGTCCGCGTGGACGAGGACCCGCACCTGTACTTCATCAACTCCATGGCAAAGAAGTACCTCGGCCTGGATAAGTACCCGAACCACAAGCCCGGCGACGAGCGCGTCGTCGTCTTCGTCCGGCCCGACCACACGACGCAGATGGGCGGATAGCGAGGTTGGCTCGACGGCAAGAAGGGAGGACAGCCGGCGGAGAGACCGCCGTTAGCGGCAGCCCACGAGCCGTCCGTCGCGCGCTGGCTTATCTACGGTCGTACAAGCGTGAGGCAGCCGGGGCCTTCGTGGCGCTGATCCTCTCTTCGGCGGCGTCTTTGGCGACGCCCCAGTTGATCCGGGTTGCCATCGACGAAGGCATCGTGCCGCGCAGCCTGTACGTCATCCTGCTCGCGGTAGGAGGGCTGGTTGGGGCGGCGCTCATGCGCGGGCTATTTCAGTTCTTGCAGGGGTACCTGGCCGAGCGAGCGTCGCAGGGGGTGGCGTACGATCTGCGAAACGACTTGTTCGCGAAGATAGAGCGCCTGGGGTTCGGGTACTACGATAAAGTCGAGACGGGGCAGCTCGTCACGCGCCTGACCAGCGACGTCGAGCAGATCCGAACCTTCGCCGGCTCCGGCGTGGTGCAGCTTGCCGCGGCGGCGGTGATGCTCGTCGGCACGACGACGCTCCTATTCTCTTTAAACTGGCGGCTCGCGCTGATAGCGCTGGCGATAATACCGGTTATCGTCGTGCTTCTGCTTCGCTTCGTCCGCAGGATAGGACCGCTCTTTCGGGGCGTGCAGCAGACACTCGGGCGGTTGAATTCGATCTTGCAGGAGGATCTGGCGGGGATACGCGTGATCCGAACTTTCGCTCGTGAAGACTACGAGCGTGAACGATACCGCTCGGTCAACGAAGAGCTTCTCGGGAGAAACCTTGAGACCGTACGCACCTTCTCGAACAACTTCCCGTTCGTCTTCTTGCTCGCGAATCTAGGGACGCTGCTGATAATCCTCTTCGGCGGGTTGCAGGTGATAGGCGGCGGCCTGACGGTCGGCGAGCTGGTAGCCTTCAACACCTATCTCGGCTTCCTGCTCTTCCCGATCCTCACGATAGGGTTCCTGGCCGCCGGCATCTCCCGCGCAGGCGCCTCCTCCCAGCGCGTCTTCGAGGTCCTCGACGCCCTACTCGAAGTCGAGGATGCCCCGAACGCCGTCCCCCTTCCCCCCGTCTCTTGTCGGGTGGAGTTCGACGACATCAGCTTCCGCTATCCGGGGGACGAACGCGAGATCCTGCGCAACATCAGCTTTACAGCCGAACCGGGGCAGACCGTAGCGATACTGGGCACGACCGGCTCCGGCAAGTCCACGCTGGTCAACCTCATCCCACGCTTCTACGACGTGACGGAGGGCAGCGTGAAGCTCGACGGACACGACGTGCGCGACGTAACACTCTCCAGCCTGCGAGGCCAGATCGGGATCGTCCTCCAGACCTCTTTGCTCTTCTCCGGCCCCGTACGCGACAACATCGCCTACGGCAGACCCGACGCCACGCAAACAGAGATCGAGGCAGCCGCCCGCGCCGCAAACGCGCACGAGTTCATCCGCGAGCTTCCGCAAGGATACGACAGCATGATCGGGGAGAGAGGCGTCGGGCTCTCCGGCGGCCAGCGCCAGAGGATAGCCATAGCGCGTGCGCTGCTCGTGGACCCGCGTCTGCTCATTTTAGACGACAGCACCTCAGCGGTAGACGCAGAGACCGAGACAGCAATCCAGGAGTCGCTCGACCAGCTCATGCGCGAAGGCAACCGCACAGCGTTCGTCATCGCTCAAAGAGCGAGCACCGTGCGCGACGCCGACCTTATACTCGTCCTCGACGGGGGCACCATCGTCGCGCAGGGAACTCACGAGGAGCTCCTGAGCGAGAGCGAGCTATACAACGAGATTCTGCGCTCCCAGATAATCGTGGAGAACACCGCAGCTACGAGCGAGGAGCGCGGGTAGCGGTGGGAATGCGTAGCATCGAGTCTATCGCCGGAGCCTCCCAGGAGCAGGCCGAAGACAAGGGCACGACTACGCGGCGTCTGCTCTCGGAGCTTCGTCCCCACGGGCGGCGGCTGGTGCTCATCCTCGTCCTCGTCGTGGTCGCGGCGGCTGCGCAGGCCGGAGGGCCTTGGCTCATCGGCCGGGCCATAGACCTCTACATCCTGCGGGGCGACGTCGACGGGCTCGCGTGGACGATGCTGCTGCTGCTCGGCGTCTACCTAATCGGAACGTTCGCGTCGCGCGGTCAGATCCTTCAGGTCGGCTCGGTCGGCCAGAGCGTACTCGCGTCACTACGCGAGCGCATCTTCAAGCGTCTGCTTCGTCTCCCTCTGGGTTACTTCGACAGGCGCCCCGCCGGTGACCTTATGAGCCGCGTCACGAACGACGTGGATACCCTCAACCAGTTCCTCTCCCAGGGGATAACGCAGCTTCTGGGCTCGCTCTTCAGCCTCGTCGGTATAGTCATCGCGATGCTCGTCCTCGACTGGCGTCTGGCCCTGGCGTGTTTCGCGGTTATCCCGGCGATGCTCCTCACAAACGTTTACTTCGCCCGGCGCGCCCGGCGCGCCTTCCGGACGACGCGCGAGACCGTCGGCGACGTGACGGCGGGTTTGCAAGAGGAGATAGTGGGCATCCGCGAGGCGCAGGCCTTCAACCGGACCGAGGCGAACATAGAGCGCTTCCGGGAGCGCAACGCCGCAAACCGGACCGCCAACGTGCAGGCCGTAGCGATCACCTCCGCCTTCGCCCCAGCGATAGACGTGCTCGGCACCCTCGCTACGGCGCTCGTGATCGGCTACGGCGGCTACCTCGTCGTCAACGGCACCCTAACGGTCGGCCTGTTGACGGCTTTTCTGATCTACGTGCAACAGTTCTTCCGCCCTATACAGCTCGCCTCCCAGGTCTACACCCAGGCCCAGTCGGCCCTGGCTGGCGGCGAGCGGATCTACAACATCCTCGACGAACGTACCGAGCCCTCCGACCCGCCAGATGCCCCGAAGCTCGACAGAGTACAGGGGCGGATAGAGTTAGAGAACGTCTCCTTCGTCTACGACCCGGGTCGCCCGGTGTTGAGGGACGTCAGCTTTCGCGTAGAGCCGGGCCAGACGGTAGCGCTCGTCGGACCCACGGGAGCGGGCAAGACTACGATAGCAAACCTCATACCACGCTTCTACGATGCTAGCGAGGGAGCGGTGAGGATAGACGGTCACGACGTGCGAGAGGTCGAGCGGCGAGGCCTGCGAGAGAAGATAGCCACCGTCTTGCAGGAGCCGTTTCTCTTCTCGGGCACCATCGCAGAGAACATCGGCTACGGCAGGAAGGACGCTACGCGGGCCGAGATCGAGGCCGCCGCCCAGGCCGTCAGCGCACACTCATTCATCGCTGCCCTGCCGGATGGTTACGATACCACTTTAGGCACAAGCGGCGGGACTCTAAGCGGGGGTCAGCGCCAGCTACTCTCCTTCGCCCGCGCGGTGCTCGCCGACCCGCGCATCCTCATCCTCGACGAAGCGACGAGCAACATAGATACTCGCACCGAAGCGCTGATTCAGGAGACGCTATCCACGCTCTTGAAGGGTCGCACGAGCCTGGTCATCGCGCACCGCCTCAGCACTATCCGGAACGCTGACCTGATCCTGGTGATAGAAGCTGGCTGCATCGCCGAGAGTGGCACACACGCGGAGCTACTGAAGAAGAACGGCCTCTACGCCAATCTCTACCGCCGTCAATTCCGTGAGCCGGTCACACCGGGCGGTTGAACGGAGAGCGGTAGCAATCCAACGCCTCTCGCTATCCCATCTGTACGAGCGTTGCGGCGTTGGCGCGACCACGGGATGGTGTTAGGCTTCGTTACCAGGGGGAGTGCGGGTTAACGATTAGAGTGAAGGACGAACACATGAGAGCGACGCGCCCGGGACGCAAACACCGCAGGATAGTGCGTGAAGGGATTAGGGTCAGCGACCGCGCAGGTCTGCTCAGAACGAGGAGCCGGTTGAGCATACTGAGCCTCGGTAGTCTAGGCAGCATACTGGGTATCGGTAGCATCCTCAGTATTGGCAGCGCCGGCTCTATCCTGAGCATAGGCAGTGCTGGCTCTATCCTGCGTAGAGGCAAAGAGGAGCCCGAAGAAGACGAAGCGTAACGGATCCTATCCGTGCGGGCAGCAGGAATGCGCGAACCTCTCTACCAGGCGCGGCGGAGTATCTCCCGGGCGTACCCGGCCCGGTCCCCGAAATCCTGAGCGATAGATTCAAGGTCTTCCTCCGGCACACCAACATCATGTAGCCTGCTTGGTAGCTCCAGCCTCTGCACGAGGTCGGCGATGCTCGCGTCGGGTTCCCCGCCAAGAGCTTCCGCCAGCCTTCTCAATCGTTCTTCGGGTATCTGGTCCTTTGTAACCGCCAGGGTCGGGGCGAGGGTGATGCAGGAGGTGTAGCCGTGCGGGACGCCGTAGCTCGCCCCGATCCTGCGCCCCAGTCCGTGTGAGAGCCCCATCGGGGTATTCAAAGGTCCGAAGTACGCCATCCACGACGCTAGCTGTAGCTCGTGACGCAGCCCGACGTCCTCCGGCTCGTCCTTCGAGCGCGGCAAATACTCGATGAGCCTCTTCGCCCCTTCGAGCCCCATCACGTCCTCCACCGGATGCTCCCCCTTCGCGAGAAACCCTTCGACGGCGTGGTCGAGGGCCCGGATGCCGGTCGAGAGCCAGAGCTTCTCCGGCGTAAACAGCGTGGTCTCGGCGTCGAGTATCACCATCGTCGGGACGGCTCGCTCGTCGGCGAAGCCGCTCTTGCGACCCGCCGCCTCGTCCGTCACCCCGACGAGGTGCGCCCATTCGGCCCCGGAGAGGGTCGTAGGAACCGCTACCTGATCCGGATACCCCAGCCTGACGGCGACGGCCTTCGTCCCGTCCACGACGCTACCGCCCCCGACGCTCACGAGCAGGTCAGCCCCTTCGGCCTCCCCGGCGGCCTTCTCTACTGCGCTCCCGGGCGTATGTTCGCTCATGCCCACGAAGGTACCCGCATGTTTACTGCTCAGTAGCTTCTCGACGCGTCGGACGAGATCCGTCTTCTCATCAAGGGTACGGCCGGTGACTACGAAGGCTCGCTCGAAGCCTTGAGCCTCCTCCCCTAGCTTGCTCAAGGAGCCGGGACCAAAGTGGACCCGCTTTGTCTGCAGAGATTTGCGCGTTCCGGCGTTCATGCTCTTGATTCTACTCTTCTCCCGCTCGGGCGCTCGTTCTCCCGAGTAACCCGGTGGGCTTGTTCGATGCTCTAGCTGAGGCAGAACACGTCGGCGGGACCGTACTTGTCCGGTCTTCTTCTACATAGACCTTATTGCAGAGCAACGTTCTCTCTCGTCTCCGCTCAGGCGCTAACCTACGATCAAGGACCTTCTCCCCTGCTCATGGACGCGCGCCGGATAGTATAGAATCGTTTCCGTTCGGAAACATCTCAGCCTACCGGCTGGAGCCTGCTTTCTCGCTCAGGGTATTCCTCCGGTACAGTAGAGGCCCGGCCTTCGGACCGGGCCTCCTGCTCTTGGTGCCCTCCCGAGCCAACGCCAGCGTAGGCAGACCGAGAGGGAGTCGTGAGACATATTTCGCAGCGACGGTCTTAGACGCGGCTCCCCGTAAGCGCCCGGGCCTTATCGGCGATACGGCGCCCCTGGTAACGGGCAGCGGCGAGCTCCTGCTCGTTCGGCCCGGAACCGTCCGTAGGGTCTGTGCTGCTCACCCCATAGGGGTTGCCGCCAGCGGCGAAGATCTCGTCGCTCGTGTAGCCGGTCGGGACGATGATCGAACCCCAGTGCATGAAGACGTTGTACATGGAGATAAGCGTCGACTCCTGTCCACCGTTGGCGTTCTGCGCGCTCGTGAAGCCGCCTACGACCTTGTCCGCGAGCTTACCCTGAAACCACAGCCCACCCGTGGTATCCAGAAACTGCTTGAGCTGCGCCGATACGTTGCCATATCGGGTCGGCGTCCCGAAGATGTAGGCATCCGCCCACTCAAGGTCGTCGAGCTCAACCTCAGGGACGTCCTGAGTCGCCATGACGTGGTCGTGCCAGCCTTGGTTGCTCTTTATTGCCTCGTCGGGGGCCAGCTCGCGCACCTTCTTCAGGCGCGTCTCGGCCCCAGCCTCCCGGGCCCCCTCCTCTATAGCCTGGGCCAGCTTGTATACGTTGCCCGTCGCGCTGTAGTAGATCACCGCTACCTTGACAGCCATCTTGCTCCTCTCATCGGTTAAATGGACGTGCGTCCATATTACCCGGAGACGGGGAGGTTGTAAACTTAGCGCGTAGAGGCTGGGGAGTGGGAACCCGGCCATAACGAGGAGCTGAGGCTGTGAAGCGGGTCGAAAAGGAACGGGAGCAGGTAGGTTGGGCGCTCGACTCTTCCGGGCGGGAGTTGCCCGGCGGGTTAGAGCGCAGCGACGCGGCGCGCAACAGGCGCAGGCTCTTGGCAGCGGCACGCTCGTTGTTCGGGGAGAAGGGTGTTACGCGCGTGACGATGGAGGAGGTCGCGCGTACGGCCGGGGTCGGCAAGGGGACGCTCTACCGAAGATTCCCCAACAAAGGGCTCCTGTGCGAAGCGCTTCTCGATGAGCCGACGCGTCGGCTGCAAGCAGAGGTGCTCGTCTCTTTGGGCGACCCGGACAAGAGTGCGTTAGAGAAGCTGAGGAACTTTCTCGGTTGCCTCGTCCTCTTCACGGAAGAGAACCTCGATCTCCTCTACGGCGGATACGACACCCTCCAGGGAGCGGAGCGCGTGGCACGCTACGGTCACCCATCCTACGGTTGGATACGCTGGACCGTGCTCGGTCTCCTCAGGGAGGCGGCCCGAAACGGCGATCTAGACGAGGAGAAGGACATCGAGTATCTCGCCGACGCGCTGCTCGCCCCGCTCACCGTGGACCTCTATTACCACCAGCGTCAGGTGCTAGGCCTCTCACCGGAGCGAATAGCCGCCGGTCTCTCTTCTATGGTCTAGCGGAGAGCTCTCAGTCGGAAGGCCCGGCCGAACAGCTCTGCGTAGACCAGACGTCGAGCACACTTCGGAGATCTAACATGCAGGAGCGCTGTTGGGCTTACCACGCATGAGCGTACCTCGCGGTCTTCGCAACAGACAGCTAAGAGGCTGCGCCAATAGGGAGTGTGCCAGCATATAGGTGGGCACAAGTTGCATTAGCGCCTGTGAAACCAGTGTGAAAGCAAGGGGGCCGGAGTCTTCGCTCCGGTCCCCTTTTCTGAGAGAAGCGTTGTCACTTACCTGTCGAGCTTACTGTCCCGAAGGCAGTACCATTTCCGTATCGTACTTGCTGACTATCGCCGCGATCCTCTCCACGTCGGGCGGACCCTCCGGAAGCGGTGGCAACGTTTCAGCTTTCGCCGGTTCGCCTAGGCCCGTAAGGAGCTTCTCGGCTAACCCGCCCGGAGTAACGATCCCAAGGCATCTAGCAGGCTCCTGCCCCACGTTCTTGAAGCCGTGCACCACACCCTTGGGGATGAAGACGAACTCCCCAACTCCAGCTCTCACGGTGCGCTCGCCTTTGAGAAACTCGACCTCGCCATCCAGCACGTAGAAGGCCTCGTTCTCCGCATGGTGGATGTGGGGCAGCGCTCCGAGTTGCGGCGGGACCGTCAGCTCGTAGAGTGAGTACTCACCGCCGGTCTCCTCGCTCACGGCCTTGAACGTGACCAGCATGCCCAGCAGCCAGATGGACCTGCCTCCATCCGGGTAGACGCCTACGGCGCTCTGCTCGGTCCCGGTCTCTCCTGACGACATCATCTCTTCTCCTTTCACTACACTCGCTACGAATTGCTAATTTGAGTATGGTCTTCTGAGAGTCGGCCGCATACCCCAAAAACTTGGGGTTTTTGGGTTTCGTAGCACAGCGGCTTGCTAATGTTGATGCAAGCCAGTCGTCTGTGTGAAAATGCCGAGACAGCACTGCTGAGACAACGCCCACTGAGCCCAAGGCTCGGAGGAAGGTGCGAGGATATGGTAGCCAGTACTGCTCTTAGGGAACGCGGCTTCGCCGAGGCGAAGCGGCTGTGCTACTCTGGGCTGGACGCGCCAACCCTGCTGCGCGAGGTAGCCGAGCGCTTGAGACGGGCGGTGCCTTTCGAGGCCTACTGTGCCACCTCCAATGATCCTCTAAGCGGGCTTCTGACGCACGTGGTCCACGACGGAGTGATGGGCGAGAAAGAGCAACGCACCTACCTCGAGGACATCTTTTTCGAAGAAGATCTGGACGAGCAACGCAGGATGGTACGCAACCGGAAAGCGGTTGCGCTACTGTCTGAAGTTACTGAAGGTAAGCTCGAGCGCGCCCTGAGGTGCCGGGAAATAACCGGCCCACTCGGGCTGGAGTACGAGCTGCTTGGTGTGTGTAGCTTGGGCCGTGAGCAGT
>CADCVD010000187.1 GCA_902806055.1 uncultured Rubrobacteraceae bacterium | reverse complement strand
TGCTGATCCAGAGTCTCGCCAGGGCTGTTTCCCTATGCAGCTTCACTCTAATGGTTCCGCCACACATCAAACCCTTTTGCAGCCCCTACGCTGGGAGGAGTTTGGGTCGGCTGGAGAATGACGAAGCCTATTTTTCCCGAGAATTGGGATCTTTGAGGTCAAAAAAGCCCTTTTGCTCGATACCAATACTTCTACTCAACGCAACCTCTGGCCAGCCTACGTGAAGATGCGAATTAGAACTGAGAGCCTGAGTTCGGCTCTCTCTATGTAAACTCTCTTGGTGCGACGCACGAGTTCTGACATGCACCGTGCAGGTTCGATCCGAGGCTTCTTCGGCTATCTCGGGCTCGCGCTGGTCCGTATGCGTTGGCTGATAGTGCTCTTGTGGGCGGCCGTTGCGGTCTGGGCATACATATATCTGCCGCCATTAGACGGAGAGACGACCGGCAAGATCTCGGACCTCGTCCCGGAGGATGCCCCCGCTGCTCAAGCACAGGCCCAGGCGGAGAGTCAGCTCGAAGGCCCGATAGAGGCGCCCGTCGTTCTCGTCTACTCGAATCCCGAGGGATTTAGCGCTTCGGACGTGCAGCGTATCGAGGATGGGCTAGAGTACCTGAACGGCTCAGGGAAGCCGTACCGGCTGGATCAAGCGGTCCCGCTTATCGTTAAAGACCCGGCTACCCCGGCACCCTACTCTACTGTACTCGGGCAGAAGGCGCTGCCGGTGCTACTCTTCTTCGACCGTGCAGCGTACTCCTTTGAGATCGATGATGGGGTCGAGCAGATAAGGGATGTTCTGGGTGACGAGCCTGCTCCGTTGCGAGCCGAGGTGACGGGGGCGCAGCCAGTTCAGGAGGACAATACAGCCGCTATCAAAGGGAACCTGTGGCTCGTAACCATCGCCACGGGGATAGCGATCTTCTTGATAGTCGCGTTCGCGTACCGTTCCCCGCTCGCCCCCCTGATCCCGCTGGCCAGCATCTCCCTGGCCGTCTTCCTTACGCTGCGTATCCTGGCCTATATAGCCTCCCGGCAGGGAACAGATATCCCCTCCCAGGTAGAGCCCGTCCTCGTAGTCCTCCTCTTCGGTGTCGGGACCGACTACGCCTTGTTCCTCTTAAGCCGGACCCGCCAGAGCTTAGGCGAGGGCGTTGGTCGCGTCGAGGCGGCACGCCTGGGAGTGGAGAAAGTAGGAGGCGTCCTGCTCTCGTCG
Organism: uncultured Rubrobacteraceae bacterium; assembly: GCA_902806055.1. GTDB lineage: Bacteria > Actinomycetota > Rubrobacteria > Rubrobacterales > Rubrobacteraceae > Rubrobacter_F. Next base: position 18,070 of record CADCVD010000187.1, on the reverse strand, counting down.
GCGGCGGTCCTGATCGCCGCCTTCGCCCTGCTCATCTTCGCCGAGCTAGGAATCTATAAGGCTCTCGGACCGGGGCTCGCCATAGCGCTAACTCTGGTCTCCCTCGTCACCTTGACGCTCGTACCGGCGCTTCTGGCCATACTGGGCCGCGCGGCGTTCGGGGGCATCGATGGGGAGCGTATAAGCGTTGAGGGCGCTCGTCCAGGGCCGTTGCTGCGGCGTCCTGCGCTCGCGACGCTCGCCCTTTGCGCCACGCTCCTCCTTTGTGCGGCGGGTACTTTCGGCTTGAACGTCGGCTTCGATCAGGTCGAGAACCTGCCGGAGGATTCCCTCTCCGTGCCGGGATACGAGGCCTTGGAGAGAGGGTTTCCACAAGGAGTTTTAGCACCGGTAAACATACTCGTGCGCGACGACGACCTGAGAGGCAAGGAGGACGAGATCCGGCGCTTGAGGAGCGAACTCCTCGGCGCGGGCGGGTACGCGGCGGCGATCGGCCCGCAAGAGTCTTACCTCGTTCCCGGTGTAGACTTTGTCTCCGCCGACGGCTCAGCGGCCCGTTTCCTACTTGTTTTCTACGGTCCCCCCTACTCGCCGGAGGCTATCGACCAGGTAAGTCGTCTCCAGAAGGAGCTACCCAAACTGCTCGAACTCTCCGGTCTCGAAGACGCCACCGCCACCGTCGGGGGCCAGACCGCCCTCGCCGCCGCCGCCCGTGACACCTCTGCCGAGGACCTGCGAAGCCTCGCGCCACTCATCTTCGGCGTCTCCTATCTCGTGCTCGCCCTGCTCTTGCGCACACCCGTAGCCCCCCTCTACCTGCTACTCTCTACGGTACTCTCGTTCGGAGCGACCATGGGTATTTCGACTTTGCTCTTTCAATACATTCTCGGTCAAAGCGGCGTCGTCTACTATGTGCCCTTCGTCCTCTTCTTGCTCCTGGTGGCGCTGGGCAGCGACTACAACATCTTTATCATGGCTACCGTCCGGGAAGAGGCCAAAGAGAAGCCACTCTCCAAAGCAGTACCCATAGCTCTGAGACGCACCGGCCCTACCATCAACGCCGCGGGGCTCGCTCTCGCCGCCTCCTTCGCGCTGCTTACCCTCATCCCCCTCCAGGATTTCTTCCAGGTCGGCTTCGCCGTAGCTCTGGGCATACTTCTCGATGCCTTCGTCATCCGGACGCTGCTCGTGCCCGCCCTCGTACTCCAAGTCGGCAAGGCCGGTTTCTGGCCCGCGAAGGTGCTCGCTTGAGCTCTGCCGCGAAGACGGGCACGAGCGCCCGGCGTTCGCCGTAAAGTAGTAAGAAAACCTTCAGGTCTCAGCCAAGGTTCGGGCCAGCGCCTCGTATCCCTCGTCGTTCGGGTGAACGTCCCACGTATAGCGGGAATAGTGAGTGTATTCATCTTCCCGGCCTTGGAACGTCTCGTCTGCAGCGGCGACGGAGACGGCGTTGGCCGTAGCCACTCTACGGATCTCTGCGTTCAGTTTGCCGGTCCACTCGTCGGTGAAGCTGCCGGGGGCCGGGTTGTAGAGAGCGAGTATGGTGGTCCGGGGCGAGGGGTCGGAAGCCTCCTTGAGGGCTTTGAGAGCATAGTCCAGGTTCCGGGTATACCGGACGAGGGCTTCTTCGCGCTCGGCGTCGGTGCCGTCGGCTACAGAGAGAAGGTCGTTGCCGCCTAAAGAGAGAGTAAGGGACGCGCCGGGGTGCTCTCCGAGCACCTCTTCAGCCCGGGTGAGCTGAGAATCGGGACCGTTTACGAAGCTCTCGCTTGTCTCGCCCGCAAGGCCAAGTTGGATCAACTCCATGTCGCCGCCCGTCTCTCTTTGAAGCAGGTCACGGTACAACGGAGCGTAGCCGTATTCGCGAGGGTCGGAGGCCCCGACGCCGACGGCCAGAGAGTCTCCTAAAGATACGTAGGAGGTGGCGGTCGATTCCCCTGAACAAGAAGCGACCAGAGCTAGAAATAGGATGGAGGCAACGAAGGCTCCGCAACGCAGCACGGTAGACGAACCGGAAGAACGCCTTCTCAGAGCGCCACAAGGGTGCGACACACGAGAACCTGGCAGCGGCGCGGTTTTGCTCTCTGCCTGGTGATGATACTTTTGGCTCCCGGGTAACTGTTGCGCGTGTGAGCGCGATTCTCGAGCACAGACCGCTCGTCGAGTACCAAGGTTAGCCGCCGAGTCTGCACGAGGATGCGTCAAGCGCCCCTTTCTGTTCGCCATAGTTTAGTACCATTCGTCGTCTTCACCCAGGCTCTTGCGCGGTGTTTCTCCCGCTAGCGCCGCCCCCGGAGTACCTCTGCTAGAACCTCCGGTCTGTTGGTCATTATTACGTCGACGCCGAGATCTAGGAGGCGCGTCATCTCTTCCGGGTCGTCTACGGTCCAGACGTCGACTCTTTCGCCCCGGCTGTGAGCCGCCTCCACGAAGCGTGACGTGATCACCTCACGCTCCCCATACTCGACCGGCACCTGCAGGGCATCGTAGGAGGGACGCAAGAAGCCCTCCAGGCGCAGCCCGCTCAGAAGATAGAAGCTCTCGGTCTCACGCCGTGAGGCTCCCGTCGAGACCCTGCCTTCAGAGACCTCTCGAAAGCGGTCTACTATGCTCGCCATCTCCGAGACGACCAGAACACGGTCCTCGGCATCCGAGTCACTGATGGTCTTCAGGAGAGCCTCTTCGACGCCGGGCCGATCCTCCTTGACGTCGATATTCACCCGGAGACCGGGAAACTCGCGCAAGACCTCTCCAAGCTCTGGCACCCGCACGCCCTGACCCCGGTAAGGATAGGAAGATCCACCGTCCGGGGAGAAGTAGTAACCAGCATCGAGGCTGCGTACCTCGGATAGCATCATATCGCGCACGGCGCCGGATTCATCAGTCGTACGGTCTACGACATCGTCGTGCATAACGATGAGGCTACCGTCCGAGGTCATATGGACGTCGAGCTCCAAACCCCCGGCCTGGCTCTCGGCGGCCAGGCGAAAGGCTTCTAAAGTGTTCTCTGGCGCTCTAAGCGACGCTCCCCGGTGAGCGAAGTTTATCGGCCAGTCCTCGTCCGGGCTTCGCGCGTCCCCCCTGTAGAAGACGGCTACCGCCAGGCTACAGACGAGACTTGCTACCATAGCTGCGAGAATCCACTTGCCCCAACCTCCACCGTTCGTGCTGCCTCCCCGGAGACCCTCATTACCCGACTGCCGTATCTTTGAAAGGGTGTTCAAAGGCCTTGCGCCTCCTAACCTGGAGTAAAGCCGATACTGAAGACCAATGTCACCACGAGCGACAGCTCCAGCCCCTCCCGATGCCCGCGCGGAAGGGCTAGCTTTTATAGCGAGTTGTAAGATATCGTCAAATTTGCGGCTCTCTATCCGGCCTGCAGTTGCTATCGCGTTACTAACTCTACGCAGACCGGCGCGCTCTTGCAGCAGCCTGTTCTCGTAGAGTTTAGTATCGTTGCTCTCGCACCTCCTATATTCTCCCCTTCTCCACGACTTTACGATAGTTTGTTGTTTTGTTCTCGGCTCCTGCTTCACGACGCGTATCTCAACTTTCTCGTGAGTTTCGTACACAAGGCTATGAAGCGGCTTGGATAAAGCTGTGAGTTTCCATAGAAAGATCTAAACGGCAAACGCGTCTGCGATCGACGCGCTACCGGAATTCAAGCCCGGAAGGCTCGCGTCGAAGACGCTTACCTCCGAAAGAAAGAGATAGTCCGCAAGGCTACTAGAGCGCGGGGGGATAAGAAGCGACGGTAAAGGGAACCTTCGTAGCGCTGCCAAGAGTTTCGGGGGAGGCGGTTGGATTATCAGGAAGTTAAGCTGGACCGTTGTGTAAAATATAGCAAGAAAGAAGGAGGGTAGTGATAAGTGCGGAGCGGCGCAGGCAAATATTAGAACGGTTGAATACCTACGATGTTGGCCCCTCTCCCCACGATCACAGAATTATGGAGGAGGCTGAGCGCGAAAAGAGCGACGGCTTGGAGAGGCCGCAGATTTCATCTGGGGAGATGCCAAAGGTGGTACCGGAGGTTTCATCTGGCGAGCTCTCGGAGGCAGAGATGGAGACAATTAAAGAGTAAAGGAATTCCTGAAGGCTTTTCTATTTTTGGCGAGAGTGCTCTTCGGACCATCTGTGCGCGTAGATCCAACCGCTCCTCACTACTCAGAGCGGCAGTGGTACAACCCGTTCTTTGACATCCTCTCTACAACACCAGCGAGGCTAACCAGTACGCTGCTACCCCGACGAGCACCGTGAGCCCCAGATTGCCGAAGCGTACGGCGACTATCATGGTAAACAAGAGCGCGATACCCGCACGAACGAGCCCCGTCCCGCTCTCGACCTCTGAGAGCACGGACGTTACCAGTAGTGCGGCGACGATGGAGGGTCCCACGAACGCCAGCAGGCCGCCTGTCGCCTCGTCGTCTCCCGCCCCTTCTCCCGGCTCCGTGTCTCGGCGATGGAGCATCCAGAGGAGCGGCAGGAACCGCATCAGGTAGTTACCCGCTCCCACAACCAGGAAGAGCAATAGAAACTCAGGTCGCACCTGCCCAACCCTTCTGGAGCAGGATACCGACCAGCGGCCCGATCACTCCCGCCGCCGGTACGCTCCAGCTCTCCAGCCCCGCAAGATACGAGACAGCGGCCACTACTACCGCCGCCAGTACGGCGCAGACCGTCGGACTCGGCGCGTTCCTGTGCTGAGGCCCCCCCGCCCTCATAAGCGAGATGAGCAAGGCCACGAAGAGGGCGGGCAAGGCGAAGGAGAGCGCGGGCGCGAGGGAGGGCAGCGCGGCTACTATAGCCGTGCCCGCGAAGACCCCCGCGCCAGTACCTAGGGCCCACGAGGAGTAGGCTCCAGTTTCGAGCCCCAGGAGCCAGCCGAAGCCAGCCGGCCGCCGGCGAAGTTCCACAGAGGCGACGGCGAAGACCTCGTCGGTGAGGCCGAAGGCGACCGTCGCGGCGTGCGCCGTATCGATACGGCGGAGGTAAGGAACTAGGGAGGGCCCATAGAGCACGTGTCGCATCCCGAGGATGAGTGAGATCCCTGCCATCACCGGCCAGGAGGTTCCTACCGCTACGAGGCCCGCGAGGGCGAACTGGCTCGCGCCGGAGTAAACGATCAGGGACATCACCACGGACTCCACTGCGCTCAGACCGGCGCCCCGCGCGGCGACGCCAAAGGCTACAGCCGCAGGAAGATACCCGACCACTATCGGTACGGATGCGCGCAGCCCTGCCCCGAAGCCTCGCCGCCTATCCTCGTTTATTCGCACCTCGTGCCAGCGGCCGGGAGAAGGCTCGCGCGATCGCGCCACCGATCACGGAGCCTCTGTCTCGCGCTCTCGCTAACGGTTGACGCTGCTCATGTCGGCGTAACGCTCACCGGCTGCGACGTCCTTCGGAGCGACCTCCTCGATACGCTTCAGGTCCTCGTCGGTGAGCTGTACGTCTGCGGCGGCGGCGTTCTCTTCAAGGTACTGCCGCCGCTTGGTACCGGGGATGGGAACGATGTCGCCGCCCTGATGAAGGAGCCACGCGAGCGCGAGCTGGCCCGGCTTGACCCCCTTCTCTTCGGCGATCTCGTTTACGCGCTCCACCAGTTCCAGGTTCTTGTCGAAGTTCTCGCCCTGAAAGCGCGGAGACTGCCGCCGGTAATCATCCTCCGGCAAGTCCTCAAACCTCTGTATCTGCCCCGTCAGGAAACCACGTCCGAGCGGGCTGTAGGCGACGAAGCCGATACCAAGCTCCCGCAATGTCGGCAGATGCTCGTCCTCCACGTCGCGGCTCCACAGAGAGTACTCCGTCTGCAAGACGCTTATGGGATGCACTCCGTGCGCCTGTCTTATAGAGTCGGGTGCCGCCTCGGAGAGGCCTAGATAACGGACCTTCCCAGCCTCCACTAGCTCCTTCATCGCCCCCACGGTCTCTTCAAGGGGAGTCTCCGGATCTACCCGGTGCTGATAGTAAAGGTCTATGTAGTCCACCCCAAGCCGCTTTAGCGAGGCGTCGCAGGCGCTCTTCACGTACTCGGGCTTGCCGTTGATCCCGAGCCAGGTGCCGTCCTCCTCGCGTTGGATGCCAAACTTGGTGGCGATGGTCACCTCGTCGCGCCGGCCCTCTATAGCCTTGCCGACAAGCCTCTCGTTGGTGAAGGGACCGTACATGTCGGCGGTATCCAGAAAGGTGACGCCGAGGTCTATGGCGCGTTGGATCGTGGAGACCGACTCGCCCTCCTCGCCCGTGCCGTAGAACTCGCTCATACCCATGCATCCGAGGCCAAGTTCGGAGACGGCCAACCCTTCACTGCCGAGCTTACGCTGATTCATCGAAGCTCCCTTCGAGTATTGTTGCATGTAAAGCTCAGGTAAGGTTAGCCTTTTCCGAGAAACCCTAAACTACGTCTCTACCCGCCAGAGACCGACTCGAAGCTCTCAATACAGTACGAACCCCTGCTCTCAACACGATGCGGCATAATAGACGTTCGGCCTTTGGATATGTCTTCGAGAGGGAGAGCTGTTCCTTTCGAAGCCGCTCCTACTGTGAATATGGGGTGAAACATGCCGAGCCGTTGAGTTGTCTAGTGGGTAGAAGTTTTATTTAACTACGGGGAAGCAGCAGAGGAGCTACTTCAGTGACCATGGACCGAGATCAGACCAGCACAGACGTACCGCAGGATAACGGGATGTCCCAGCAGAGAAAGCCTGCAACTCTGCCTGTCGGAGGCAACCATGCGTATTCCGGCCTACACCTTCCCGGGGAGAGACCGGCAGCGGCAGCAGCTCGGGACAGAGCTACGGCAGCTAGACGATCAGATCGAATCAAGCCAGGGCTACCGGTTCTACAACCGGATGAATCTCCTGGAGAAGAGCTATTTTATCTTCGACGTTAACCGCCTGAACCTCGAACATAGTCTAGACGAGTTCGAGCAGCCGATGATGTTTCTGAAGTTGTGGGAGGAGAAGAACCGCGACAGGTTCAACCTGTTTATCAACGACATTATCCGCCTCTTTCATAACTATGTCGCCGGCACCAGAACAATGCTCGACCATGTTCACGCTTTACAGAATGATGTGTTCCGGGGGATCGATTTTTCGGACGAGTACCGGGCTCGCTGGGACCAGCAGTTCGGAGGCTCGTCCCTTCCGCAGTTTGTGGAGGATCTAGTCACTTACCTGCTCTACAAAGGGATTCCGTTTGCTCTGGCCGAGCTTGGCTTCGGCAGGTTGGGTAGTGACGTGGAGGTCGACAGCGCCCTCAGGCTGGATACGAACAAGCTCGGCGAATGGGATGGCTGGTCTGAGAAGGGGCGCGAGTACCTCGACACGCTGGATAATAAGGTAAGGCTCGGCAACATAGTCAAGGAACACGCGGCCGAAGCCGCCGCCTTCTACCAATGGTTTGTAGCACGACAGTCCGAGCTACATCAGGAAGCCGCCGAGGAGTTGGAAGAACTACAGAGCAAGAGACAACACCTTCTGCAGAATCTTAGACGCCTGGAAGACCTCGCAGAGAACGCGGAGAAGAGCGCGGTCTCCATGCGGGCAGAGCGGGAGAGATTGGCGAAGGAGCTCGAGGCGGAGAGACAGTACCGCGCGGGGGATAAAGAGCGAGCAGACAGGCTAGAGACGCATCTTGGGAGCGAGCGCAGCAAGGGCTTCTGGCGTAGGGTATTTCGCCGCTGAGAGCGCCGGGCGGCGTTGACGACGCCGGCGCTACTCGCCCTTCTAGTCGGATCGTACATGGTTCCGGACTTCCAAGACGAGTTGAACGGGCTGAGGCTCGAACTACTTCGGGTATGCCTGAGAAGGCTCATGGCGGGAGCTACCCTGCCTCTTCGCCGTACAGCGAACGGGAGATGGCTGGGCGCTCATGCGATCATCGCGAAGGCGAACCACGTCAGACTGCCGCCGACCATGGTGCCGAGCGCCAGCTCCAAGTAGGTGTGGCGACCCAGCGCGGTACGCGCCCACCACACCAGGGGCAGGACCGGGGCGAAGAACATGCCCCGTACTCCGAAAACGAGGATCAGGCACGCCAGCACCCCTGTCGCGCCGGCCGCGTGCAGCGAGAGATTGACGAACGGGATGATCAACGCGAAGGCCGTGGTCGCGAGGGCGTAGGAGAGCAGGACGGCGCGTAATTCCTCGGGCGCTCCGAGCAGAGTGACGAGGACGAAGGCCGCGACGTGTAGACCGGCAACCACCCGGAGAGGGCGAACCCTCTCCTCTCGCGAGATCTTTTCGGGGTCCCTAACCCTGCCCGAACGGGTCAGGTAGATTAGGTAAGCGAGCGAGAGCCCGCTCGTGAGCAGCAGGCAGAGCAGCGCCCAGAGGACTCCTTCCCACCCGGCCGCTGCCGCGCCTACTATCAGAAACAACGGCACTGCCATGAGCGGGAGCCGGGTTATGCCAGATACGAACCGGGCTGTACGCGCCATCCTCACGGCCCGGGATTGTACAATGCTGCAAGGATGGCGCGCGTACGAGAGATAGCCGAGGCCGTAGAGAAGATAGCGCCACACGTCCTCGCCGAAGGCTGGGACAACGTGGGGCTCCAGGTCGGCGATCCGGGAGCCCACGTACGTAGAGTCCTCGTGGCGCTCACTCCCCTATCGGATGTCTTCGAGGAGGCGGAGGAGATCGGGGCGGACTTCCTCCTCTTCCACCATCCCCTGATCTTTCGGCCCCTGAAAAGTGTGGATGCTGCGTCTTGCCCAGGAAAGCTGGTCACGCACGCCATACGGAAGAACCTGACCGTCTACGCCGCCCACACGAACTACGATGCCGCCCCGGGAGGGGTCTCGGTAGCCCTCGCGCAGGCTTTAGGGCTTACGGGGCCGCAAGAGATCTTGGTTCCACGCGGCGAGCTCCGCAAGCTGGTGGTCTTCGTCCCGGAGGAGAACGCCGACACGATAGCGGACGCCCTCACCGAAGCCGGCGCGGGCGTAATCGGCGAGTATACGCACTGCACCTTCCGCGCGCCGGGGACGGGTACTTTCTTTGGGGGCGAAGGGACAGACCCATACGCGGGTGAAAAGGGACACCTGCAGCGGGTATCGGAACTACGCCTGGAGACGGTGGTCCCGGCCCACCTTGCCTCAGGAGCGGCGGCGGCGGTTCGCGCCGCCCACCCGTACGAGGAGACCGCTCTGGACGTCTATCCCGTGGACGGGCACCCGGAGGGCTGCGGCTACGGGCGCGTGGGCGTGATGGCCGGTCCGCTCTCACCGGACGAGCTACGCGAGGACGTCATGGAATCCTTAGGCTTCCCGGCTCGCCTCGTCGCCGACCCGGATCCGGCCCGGCGGATAGAGCGCGTCGCGGTGCTCGGAGGATCGGGTGGATCTTTCATTCCCCAGGCGGCTGCCTCCGGCGCGGACGCCTACGTCACCGGCGACCTGGACTACCACGACGCCCTGCTCGCCGAGTCTCTCGGGCTCACCGCCATAGACGCCGGGCACGCGGCCACCGAGCTTCCTTCTCTGGAGCCGCTCGCCCGGAGGCTGGCCGAGCTCGTGGACGTGCCGGTCTCGGTCAGCCGGGTGCGGCGCTAGCTGCGAACCATAAAACGCTCCAGCTCGTCTTTGGTAGGCAACGTCCCCATCGCCCCGTAGCCGGTGCAGGCTATGGCGCCCGCAGCCGTCCCCCGCCTCACGGCCTCGCGCACCCGCTTCTCCGCCCATTCGCCCCCGGAGAGACATACGAGCGACGCGGCGAGGAATGCGTCGCCCGCCCCGGTCGGGTCCAAGACCTCGACCTCGAAGGCGGAGACGGTGCCGGTGAACGCGCGGGTGGCGTAGAACGCGCCCTCCGCTCCAAGGCTCACCAGAACCAGGGCGGCGCCGCGTTCCAGTAACATCTGTGCGGCCTCCTCTACGTCTTCCGTGCCGAGCAGCGGCGGGAGCTCGTCGTTGCTCACCTTTACTATGCGGGAGCGGTCTAGTAGCGGGGAGATAGCCTCGCGGGCGGCCTCGGCGCTCTCCCAGAGATGCTCGCGCAGGTTGACATCGAAGGCTACGGGAACCTCCAGCTCGCCGGCCATTTCCACGGCTCGGTGTATGGCGGAGCGGGCGGGGTCTTTTATCAGCGGGATACTCCCGAAGTTCACCAACGAAGCGCCGGAGAGGACCTCGCGCGTGACGTCCTCGGGGGCGAGCAACTCGTCGGCGGCCGGGTCGGATCGGTAGAAGGTAAAGAAGCGATCGCCTTCCTTTATCTCCACAAAGGCGAGCGAGGTGCGAACGGGCGGCTCGCACCTCCTGACCGCCGTGGTATCCACCCCTTCGGACTCAAGCGCCCGCAGAATAAAGTTCCCGAAGAGGTCCTGACCCACTCCCCCGACGAACGCCGCCTCCGCGCCGAGCCTCGCGGCGGCGACGGCCACGTTTGCCGGGGCTCCGCCCGGCCTTGCGGTGAAGGGCATCTCGACGTTCGACGAGTCCTCGTCCCGGTAGATGTCCGCGACGACCTCGCCGAGAGCGACTATCTTCCCCAACTCTCTCTCCTTCCGCCTGGAGCGCTGCTAGACGCCGGGCTCTCCCAGTCCTCTGATCTCCTCGTCTGAGTACCCGGCCTCGCGCAGCGGTGAGATCACATCACGCATGAGGTCCGGTACGTAGCAGACGATGAGGCTCGCCTCTCCCTCCGGCAAGATCCGCGTCTCCCCTATCGCAGCCGGGAGGATACAGGACTCGCCGCGCCCTAGCGTCTCCGTCCCGCCCGCGTACTCGATACGTACCGGATCACCCACGTTCGAGAGCGTGAGGCAACGCTCCGGATGAGAAGGCTCCGTGTAAGGCTGCGTTAGCGTCCAGCGTTCGAGGGCGAAGTAGGGACCTGCGCAGCACAAGACGCGGCGGTTCGGGCCGCTCTCCAGGGCGAGGCCAGGGTTCGGGCGCGGGCGATAGTCGGCCCGCAGCTCGTCGAGGGCGGCGTCGACGTTCGCCTCCCACGTCTCGTTGTCCAAAGGGTTGCCGTAGAGGTCATAGGGGGTGACGAACTGGCCGAGGTCCGAGGTCTGCTGAACCTCGAAGACCAGAGTATCGGGACCGAAGACGTGGATCACCCCACCCGGTACGTAGACGGTGTCGCCCGCGCGTATCGGGTGACACGGCATCACGGCGTCGTGGTCCCGTACAAGGAAAGCCTCGCGCAGCTCGTCACGGCCCAAGCCTTCGTTTACCCCGGCAAGTATGGTCGCATCTTCGGCGGCCCAGAGGATGTGCCAGGCCTCGGTCTTGCCGTGCGGCTCGCCGTGCTTCTCCCGGGCCGTCTCGTCGTCGGCGTGCAGGTGGACGGGGAGCATGTTGGAGGCGTCTATAAACTTCTCGAGGAGCGGGAAGTGAGGGCCGCGCCAGCCCTCTCCCACTAGCTCATCGGGGAACTCGGCGACGAGATCGTGGAGCGTTCGCCCGGCGTAGGGACCGTTCTTGATCTCGCCGGTAGTCTCCCGGTAATCGCTCACCTCCCAGGTCTCGGCGACGACACCCTCGGGCACGTCGTCTTTTTGGAGCATCTCCGGTATAAGACGTCCCCCGAAAGCGTAACCGCGAACGTGATAAGTGAGCTTTATCGGGTAAGTCTCCATGCAACCGCCTCCCTCTCGCTTCCGCCACGATGATAGCCTGAATACGCCTCGCGCGACGGGGCACGGCATTGACGAGCGTATTACGCGGGCAAGGCGGAGGCCCTTCCACGTCGCGCCCAGCATCCTCGACGCCTGCCACGTAGGCTCCGAAAGGTAAAGTGATCAGTCTGTCTCCTATATCACGCGAGCGGGGTATAGGGGCCGACCCGTGACGGCGGCTGTCGCGCCCTCGACTACGTCGAAGGTGAGCTCGCCGTCTTCCGCACCGACGGCCACCCTGTCACCGGGGTTCAAGGAACCCGAGAGCACCATCCCGGCCAGCCTGTTGTCCACCCGGCGCTGGATGGTACGCCTCAACGGCCGGGCGCCGAACTCGGGGTCGAAGCCCTGCTCGGCCAGGAGTTCGACCGCCGCGTCGGTGAACTCTATCTCGATGCCCTGAGGCTCCAGGCGACGCCTCGTCCTGTCCAGCAGGAGGCGGGCTATCTCGGAGATCTGCCCCTTGTCGAGGGCGCGGAAGACGATAACCTCGTCGATGCGGTTGATGAACTCGGGACGCAAGGTGTTCTTGAGAATACGCGTCATGTCCTCTTTGAGCTCCTCGAAGGCCTCGTTCCTCCTCGCATGCGCCTGAATCCTCTCCGAGCCGAGGTTGCTGGTCATGATGATGACCGTCTGCTTGAAGTCGACGGTACGCCCCTGGGAGTCGGTGAGCCTCCCGTCGTCGAGGATCTGCAGCAGGATGTTAAAGACGTCCGGGTGGGCCTTCTCGATCTCGTCGAGGAGCAACACCGAGTAGGGCCGGCGCCTGACGCTCTCGGTGAGCTGCCCGGCCTCCTCGTAGCCTACGTAGCCCGGAGGAGCGCCTACGAGCCGGCTGACCGTGTGCCGCTCCTGGAACTCGGACATGTCTATACGAACCATCGCCGCCTCGTCCCCGAAGAGCGCCTCGGCCAGCGTCCTCGCAAGCTCGGTCTTACCGACGCCCGTGGGCCCGAGGAAGAGAAAGCTCCCGATGGGCCGGTTCGGGTCGGAGAGACCGGCGCGGGCCCTGCGTATCGATTCGGCGACCGCCTCCACAGCCTCCTCTTGGCCGATCACGCGCTCGTGGAGTTGCTCCTCCAGGCGCATGAGCCGCTCGCGCTCCTCCTGGGTGAGCTGGGAGACCGGGATACCGGTGGCCCTGGAGACGACCTCGGCTATGTCCTCAGCCGTGACCTCGGCGACGGGGCGGCGACCCGAGCGGGCCTTCTCCAGCTCCCCTTCCAAGCCTGTAATCTCCCTCTTGAGCTCTTGGGCTCGCTCGAAGTTATCGGCGGCGACCGCCTGATCCTTCTCGCGCCGCAGACGTTTGGCCTCTTCTTCAAGCGCTTTGGCATCCTGGGGCTTGGTCTTGGAGCGCAGACGCACCCTTGCCGAGGCCTGGTCCACGAGGTCTATGGCCTTATCTGGCAGGAAACGGTCGTTGACGTACCTGTCCGAGAGCTCGGCCGCCGCGACGATGGCTTCTTCATTGATCTTAACGCGGTGATGCGCCTCGTAGCGGTCCTTGAGACCGCGCAGGATCTCTATGGAGTCGTCGACCGTGGGCTCGCCCACCAGCACGGGCTGGAACCGGCGCTCCAGGGCGGCGTCCTTCTCTATGTTCTTGCGGTACTCGTCTATGGTAGTGGCCCCCACGACGCGCAACTCCCCGCGGGCGAGCGCCGGCTTGAGCATGTTCGAGGCGTCCATCGAGCCCTCTGCGGCCCCCGCGCCCACGACCGTGTGCAGCTCATCTATAAAGATTATCTGCCCTTCGGCGTGGTCCCGGATCCCGTCCACCACCTTCTTGAGGCGCTCCTCGAACTCGCCCCTGTACTTGGTCCCCGCGACCATGCCCGAGAGGTCCAACGACAGCACCCGCTTTCCGGTAAGGGTCTCGGGCACCTCGTCGTTGACTATTCTCTGCGCTATCCCCTCGACTATCGCCGTCTTGCCTACACCGGGGTCTCCTATGAGTACGGGGTTGTTCTTGGTACGCCTGCTAAGGATCTCGATAGTCGTCTCGACCTCCTCGGACCGGCCGATGACCGGGTCGAGCTTCCCTTCCCGCGCCATCTGCGTGAGGTCTCTGGTGTCCTCGTCGAGCGTGCGCGTGGGGCTTGTCTCGTCCCCGCGCGCGCCGCCGGCGTCAACCCCGCTTGCGACCGCCCCCCGCAGCTTGGTGTGCGAGAGCCCGAAACGCGAGAGCAGACGCCCGGCCTCGGACTCCTCGTCGAGCGCGAGCGCGAGCAGGACGTGCTCTGGTCCGATATACGAAGATCCTAAAGCGCGCGACTCATCGTAAGCGGCGAGTAGCGCCCGCTTGGTACCCGGCGCCAGCGAAGGGGCGACATCGTTGCGTCCACCCTTACTATCGTCTTCCTCGATCTTGGCCTTCAGGGATGCCGGGTCCGCGCCTACCCCTTCGAGCAACCGCCGCACTACCTCGTTATCGAGCGCGGCCCACAGTAGATGCTCGTCATCGAGGTCGAGGCTGCCACGCTCCATCGCCCGCTGGGCGGCACGCTGAAGCAGCTCGTTGGTGGCGTCGGAGAAGTACTGGGTTATGTCCACCTGTTCCGCCCGCCCCCTGCGGGGCTGCGTCAAGCGTGCACTCGAACCAGCCCCCATCATCCCACGCTCTTCGTCGAAGAATCTGCCGAAGAACTCGTCGAAGAGGCCGCCCCCGAAGGGTGAGCGGCCACCGCCGACCCCGGCCTCCGCCGCGTGTACCTCGCACAGATTCTCCGTCCTCGGAGCCTCCCCGGGGACAACTCGCCTCACACTCACAACCGCGGGTCTCACCCCGCACACGTCACATAGCCTTGTAGCCACTCTCCTTCTCCTTTCGAAAATTTTGAACTACTTGGTTTCTTTTTGGCTGGCATTCAAGGATGCCAGTCAAAAAGAGGCCGGGGCAGGCGCGCCCCGGCCTCCGTTTACACGCGGCGCTCGCTGGCGCCTGTTAGCGACAGCCTAGCTACCGGTGCTCCCGTTGCCAGAGGTCTCGCCGTCGGTCTGAACGTCCTTCGGCTCCTCGCCGCCCGCAGCCTCTATCTGGATCTTCTTCGGCTCCTGCACGGCGGCGGCGCCTTCGACCCTGACCTCCAACACCCCGTCCTGGAAACGAGCGTGGATCTTCGACTCGTCTACGCCCTCGGGCAGCATCATGCTCCTGCGGAAGGAGCCGTACCGGCGCTCCCTGACGTAGTAGCCCTGACCCTGTCGCTCATCCTCGGCCTTGCGCTGACCGGAGATCGTCAAGACCCCCCGCGAGAGCGTGATGTCAACGTCATCGGGCTTTATCCCCGGTAACTCGGCCCGTACCACCACGTCTCCGTTCTCGTTTAGCACGTCGAGCGACGGCGACCACGCCGCAGTCTCGTCACCCTGCCGGTTCCCCGATCTACGGGCTAACCCGCCGAACATCTCGTCGAACAAACGGTTCATCTCGCCATGAACATCGTAGAGCCCCCGGCCTCTAAAAGGACTAATCGCCATCTTTACTGCCTCCTTCTCTCTCCGGCCCCTGTCCCGCCGGACAAAGGCTTGTTTCCTCTGCTGCCTCATTTTATACCACCTAAATACAGCTTGTAAACAGTTTTTCTACAGCTTTTGCTAAAAAATTTCTGTTGTCAGTGCGTTTCGGGACAGTTTGTGCTAATTTTCTTATTGATAACTAGAGAGAGGTATTTTTGGAGACGCGAGGCATAGGCGAGCGCTTATTGCAGGCCCGGCGATTGAGGATGTGGACGCAGGGAAGGCTGGCCAGTGAGGCCGGGGTAAGCCCTACGACCATCTCCGGGATCGAGAGCGGCAGGATCTCTAGCCCCCACTTCGGCACCGTGCGGAAGCTCGCCGTTGCCCTGAATATCAACCCGCGTAACCTGATCTCTGCGGAGGAGTCTGCGGGACCGGAGACTTCGACGCCTTTATCTTTGGAGTGGGCAAGGTCGACTCAGGAAGAAGAGTTCGAGCGGGGCATCGAGGAGGCCTCGCTCAATCGGCTGGAGTCTCTCCACAGAGAGCTCGG
Source organism: uncultured Rubrobacteraceae bacterium (assembly GCA_902806055.1). Lineage (GTDB taxonomy): Bacteria > Actinomycetota > Rubrobacteria > Rubrobacterales > Rubrobacteraceae > Rubrobacter_F. Next base: position 2,424 of record CADCVD010000187.1, on the reverse strand, counting down.
CGAAGAGCGTGGGCGGCTCCAGGCGCTCTATGGCGAGTTCCCCGAGGGCAGCGAGCAGAGGCGCTTTATCAAGCGGCAGATTCGGATCGTCGCCGCGCAGTCCGGATCAGTCGCGACCTCCATGCTATTCCACGAGGACGGCAACGCCGAACCCACGGAGGACAACGAAGGGCACGCGTCCTCGTAAGGACGTACCACGAGCGTAAGCAAGACGAGTCCGCGAAGCCCGATCCCCTCGCACACGCTGCGGCGCCAATTTCGTTAAACGAAGCACGACGATGACAGACGAAACGCAAAGCGACGATCCCTCCGTGTATGTTGAGCGAGGTCGTGGGAGACACCGGAGAACTATAGTTCCGTTTCCTCGGCCAGGGCTACCACTCTCAGCCCTGTTTCTTCAGCGTGAACTTCTAACCCTGTCGATGCCCCCCGGCCTGCTGAGGGCGGCAAAGACACGAGAGCGCATCGCTAAGGATTGTAATACGCCCGGCCCGAAACATGAGCGATTGCGGGCGTAGCCATGGCGCTTCGCGGAGGCTTCGTAGTATCGGCGATGATTGGGCGCTTGTATAATCGTGGCGACGGGGAACACGAGGTTGGGGGTGATCCGGTGTCCGAAGCGACGTCTGCCTCGGGGAGTGCAGCGGGCAGCAACAAGTTGGTCTACTTCTTCGGCGCTCTGGGAGGTTTGCTCTTCGGTTACGACACGGGTGTCATATCGGGGGCGATCCTGTTTATAAGCGAGGATCTCGGGCTCACCCCGTTCCTCGAAGGGTCGGTCGTCGCCTCGCTCCTCCTGGGGGCCGCCATCGGAGCTGGTAGCGCCGGACCGCTCTCCGATCGTCTGGGAAGACGTAACCTGATAATTGTTGCCGCCGTGATCTTCTCGGTCGGCGCCATCGGCGCGGCCCTCGCTCCCAGCGTAGGCGTGCTAGTGCTCTTCCGGGTGGTCCTGGGTCTCGCCGTCGGGGCGGCGGCGCTCATCGTGCCGCTCTACCTCTCGGAGATAGCGCCGACCGAGATACGGGGCGCCATCTCCTCCCTCAACCAGCTCATGATCGTCGTCGGCATCCTGTCTGCGTTCGTGGTCAACGCGCTGCTGGCCGAATCCGGGGCGTGGCGCTGGATGCTGGGGCTCGCCCTGATCCCCTCGGTCGTCTTGCTCGTGGGGATGCTCTTCATGCCGGAGACCCCCCGCTGGCTCGTCAGCCGGGGACGTGACGACGATGCCCGGAGAGTCCTGCGACGCAACCGCGACGAGGAGGCCGCCGAACAGGAGATCCGGGACATAAAAGAGGTCGAGCGTGAAGAAGAGGGCGGCCTTACGGAGTTGCTCGCCCCCTGGGTAAGGCCCGCCCTGATCGTGGCGGTAGGACTCGCCGTCTTCCAGCAACTGATCGGCATCAACACCATCATCTACTACGCCCCCACGACCCTCACCAACGTCGGCTACGGGAATGCTGCGGCCATCTACGCCAACCTCGTGATCGGGGCGATCAACGTCCTCATGACCCTACTCGCGATAAAGCTGATCGACCGTACCGGGCGCAAGCCGCTGCTCCTGGGCGGGCTGATAGGGATGGTGGTAAGCCTGGCCGTCCTGGGCCTCAGTACGCTGCTGCTCTCCCAGCCGTCGAGCCCGACCGACCTCGTCGCCATCATAACGCTCGTGTGCTTGGCCGGCTTCATTATCTCCTTCGCGGCGACCTGGGGACCGACCGTCTGGGTCATGCTCCCGGAGGTCTTGCCTTTGAGGATAAGGGGTACCGCAATGGGGGTTGCCATCTTCCTTCACTGGATCGCCAACTTCGTCGTCTCTCAGACGTTCCCGCCCTTGCTCGCCTCGATCGGACCAGGCATCACGTTCCTCGGGTACGCCGTGATCGGAGTCCTCGCCTTCGTCTTCGTCAGCGCAATGGTGACCGAGACCAAGGGCCGCAGCCTCGAACAGATAGAGGCCGACCTGCGCGAGAAGGCATCGTTTAGCAGCGGTTAGCGAGAAGCGGGCCTGGAAGGATTCGAACCTCTGACACACGGCACCGGAAACCGTTGCTGACAATAAAACGGCTTATCTAAGCCGTTTTATTGTCCTCTTCGAGTCTATCCCCTGAGCTACCTCTAGGTTAGTTACTGTAGAAAAACTGTACCAGCTACAGCACCTGACTCTTATCTCATGGGCACTCTAAACGTGCTTTCCCTAGCGTTCGCCCTCCTCATGATTGGTCGAGTAGCATAATTATCGGCGCAAACCGTTGAAAGACAAGCCCCGAAATCGGCTCTCACCAGTTCTGCTCGTGTGCTTTCTTTCGGAAGTGATAGCAGGCTCTTACAGAGGCTCCTGGTGGCATTAGAAGGCGGAGCAGGCGAGGTTGGGCCACAGTGTCACCACAACGAACTCCTGGCAGCAACGAGCCGCACCACAAC
>CADCVD010000186.1 GCA_902806055.1 uncultured Rubrobacteraceae bacterium | reverse complement strand
GCCCAGAAAGGTTTGTTCTCAAGCGACTAGACTCTATTGCGTTCCTTTCCGCAACAACGCCAAGTAGTATGGTTGATAAGCCCGAGCCACACTCGAGAATGGGTCCTTTAGCGGTTCGAGCGTGTTGGAGAAAGGCGCTGACATACTCGTGCTTGGCCGGCCCAACGGAGCCCCAGCCGGCTGCTCCGTCGCCACCCACCTTCCCCACCCCGTACCCAGCCCGGCCAGCAACTCCCCAGCCATCTCCTCGAAGGCAGCCCGGTCGGCTTCGGCCGTCTTTGGTCTCCAGCGGCCGAGGGTCTTCGGGTCAGGGGCTGCCGAGCCAGCGTATGTGTGGCTACGCGCTCGTCGGCCGAGCGAATCGGGCGTGACCCCTTAGCCGGCAGGTCATGGGCATGCTTCCGGAGACGCTCCTCGGCGCGCTCGTAGTAGGCGAGCATTTCGGGATTCCAGGTCAGCTGGCAGAACTCGCAGACCGCGTGCAGGGTGGGCTCGCTGTCGAGGACCAGGTCCTCGTAGCGGACCTCGAGGTAGTGGTTCAGTCTCTTCGCTTGAAGGCGTCCTCTCTCGATCCGGTCCTCCCACCTCTCTGCGGTCGTAACGACTGAGTCAGAACCAAAGCTCTGGCTCAGGATCGAGAGCACCACATCGTACCCGTCACGGCTCATGTGGATGAACCGTGCCTCGGGCAGAGCCTTTTCGATCTTTCGCATGTAACTCAGGTATTCGGGCATCTTATCGCCCCAGCGCGGCTTGGACTCGCGCTCCGCATAGAGAGCGTAGAAGGCGCAAACGGCGGCGCCCAGGGTCGCTCCAGCATCCGGAAGCGGTCACGCAGATCGTCGGCATGGAGATGGAAGTCGCCCCAGCGCCGGTGGGGGAGCACCACCTCGGCGAGATGCTCCTAGGATACATCCTGCTCACTCGCAGCGTCGATCAGGTCAAGCACGAAGTAGGTCTCGGAGGGGATGGTGAGCTCGGGGTGCGAGTCGAGCATCAGCCGCAGGAGTGTGGTACCCGGGCGGGCCGCCTCGACCACGAAGGGGGCGGGCGCGTACCGCATCTCCGCTTCCCCGCAGCGTCTACTCAGAAGGCGCTTGATCATTAGCGGCAGTATGCCACCGTTGGCCGTAGTATGCTACTGGAGATAGCTTCGCGAGTAGTCCTTCGATGTCGGAGACCGTGCGGCTCCAACTCCGCCGTTCGGCCATCTCCCGGGCACCCTCCGAGAGCCTCTCTCTCAGCTCGGGGTCGGCAAGCCGCTCGATCACGCTCGTCAAGTCTTTCACATCCGGGACGTACGCGGGGATGCCGGAGTCCGCGACCCCATCCTGGTGTGAGCCGACGAGCAAACCGTTGAGGCCGTCCTCGACAAGTTCGTTCATCGGTGGAGCATCGTTGGTGACGATCGGCATGCCGAACGCGATAGCTTCATAGAAGTGGAGGCCTAGACCCTCCCAGCGGGCAGGGGCGAGACAGATGTCCGAGTCAGCAAAGAGCTGCAGGTGCTCCGCAGCGGGAAGATCCGCAAAGATTAGCTCGATACGGGGATCGCGCTTGGCCGCCTGCCTCAGGAACTTCATGCGGCCCTGCCCCCTGCGCTTGACCTGAGCCTTGAGCAGGAGCCGGAGATCGGGATTCCTGGCGTCCATAAACGCCTCGACGACCTCCCGGTACGGCTTCCGCTTCGTGATCACGCCCGCGTTGTAGTGGAATGTGACCCGTTCGGGATCGCGCCTCGGCGTGATCTCTAGCAGATCCGGATGGCAGCCCCAGGCAATATAAGGACTATCGATCCCAAGGCTGCGGTAGCGTTCCTGCTCGCTGCGCGTGAGCGAGTAGATAACGTCATAGGCCGCGAGCGCGGGCCCCACGTGCTCGGCGGAAAAACTCTCCCAGACGAAACGGCCGACCGTTTTCACTCCCTGGCGACGCAAGGCGGCGACTTCCTCAAACTGGTAGTTTTGGTCGAAGAACGCGACTTCTATCCCGGTCGCCGAGGCCCACTCCTCGTACTCCCGGCCCGGGATCTCAAAGCTCGAGGCGGGTGTCACGCCGGGCTGGTCCCATACATCGTCGCTCCGAGCCGCGGATGGGAAGGCGCCTGACGAAGGAGACGGGCGTCCGAGCACGAAGGTCTCATGCCCCATCTCCGCCAGCGCAGAGCGGAGCTGACGCGCGACCACACCCTGCCCGCGATTAAACCACCAGGAGACGATGCCGACCCGCAAGTTAGTGCCTCCCGATGGCTCAACAGCCCGGCGCCCCCCGCCGCCGGTCAGCCTGACGATGCGCCGCCAGGACCGGCGGACCGCCGCGTCGGTCCATTGACGAGCCGTGCGGGCACGAGGCGCGGATGGGGCAGCGTAGCCCGTGGGCGCGTTCGCTGCGGCAGCGGTGGCCAGCAAGTCGTCGTAGCCAGCCTCCCGTAGCGCCTCCTTCAGGCCAATTCGCTCGAACGCCTCCAGCCATCGTGGGTCGTCCTCAGCGAAGATCGACTGGCTTGGCTGCACGTTGCGGCGGGCCCAGGAGGCCACCTCGTCCGGCATCGACCTATCACGAAGCCGGTAGACAGAGGCAAGGGCGCCGACGGGATCGGAACGGAAGTCCTCGTGACGGAGCAGGAAATAGCGATCGCCGAAGCAGCGCAGGCCCTCGCGCCGCGCCTCTTCGAACGTCAGTTTCCACACTAGCAGCACTTTCAGGAAGTCAGGCGGGTCACCGAGATGGACATTCTCGGGTCGCTTCAGCAACAGCTCCGAGAGCTCGCGGCTCGACCAGAGCTTACGTGCAGAGCGATCTTCAAAGAAGTCGTCGGCGGTTGGGAAGCGATTCTGATGCCGGCGCTCCCGGCCGAACAGATATGAGGCGGCCACGGCCCGAGGGTCGCGAACCAGATGAACAAAGACGGCATGCGGGTCGAGCTCCGCCAAGACCGGGACCTTGCAGTACAGCCGGACTTCTTTGACTAGCACTTCCGGAGCCGAGTCAAGGAGGTAGCGCAGGTAGCCACGACAGTGGTCAGGAAGATCGGGTTCAAGCTCCACGGCGGGATCACGGGGGCCGCCCCAGTTGAAGAGCTCGATGTCGAACGAAGGATAGTGACGGCGCTGAAATTCCTCCCGCAGCGTCCGCACGTCCGAGAAGAGGTCCGCCTCTCGGACGCCACTACCACCGCCCATCGTGACCTTACCGAGACTGAAGGGTTCATAGAAACACCGCAGCTTGGGGTCCTCCAGAAAGGCGTCGTAGAGGATCGTGGTCCCCGAGCGCCGCATCCCCTGAACGAAAACATTCATCGGGAGGAGTGTAACGGTTGCCGACAGCAACGGTGAGTAGACAGACTTTTGACCCGAAGTGAGCTGTAGGCGAAACGAATACGAGTCGGGGCGGCACCCACTGCGCTCTCAAACGCACAGCCGTAGGCTGGTTTGTCCTTCAGTGGGTTCAGAAGCATATACTCGGGATTACCCTTTTCGAACACGTGGCCCTGCCTCGAACCGAAGCCTCGCCGCCGAGGGCCAGGACCGAGAAACTCCTTCATCATGCGCAGTCTAAACACCTGACCTCCTTCTATAGCGCTCCCAGCCTGCCTATTGGCCAACTCAGAGCTGGCCAGGGCAATCCATGGATCAAATCCTCGAAAACGCTTGCGGTCCAGTCTGGCCCGCGATCTCACCCCTCTTTGCCCAGCAACCAAGCCCGGGCGCGTCCGAGCTTGCCCAGCAGCCTGAAGCTCCTCGATTCCTGTATCTCCTGCATCCGGCGCTCGAGTTTGCGGTTGTTTCTTCTCAGGTCCCGGTTCTTCCCCCTCAGGTTCTGGTTCCTTCTCTCAAGGCGCTCCATCTTCTGGACCTCGCGCTCCAGGCTCCGCGCCCTCTTAGTCTGGGTGCTGGCCCTCGCGTGGGCCTTC
>CADCVD010000185.1 GCA_902806055.1 uncultured Rubrobacteraceae bacterium | reverse complement strand
TTGCTCTGTGAGAGGCCGAGTTTCCGAGAAAGTCTTTTGTCGGTAATTCACTTTTGTGCATAAAAACGGGCGCGTTGGAGGGGTACGGCTACTGTCACAGACTCTCGACGCCTTGTCTCCGGGCTACTTTGTCCTCCGAGTTGGTGAGATCGGTACTCCCGTCACTTGGGCTTGCTACAACACGCAACACGGACCGCATACTCATGCACGATGCTGCATTGCCAGGGCGGACTGGTTTCCGGGAAGACAAGCTCTCGGCAGTTGGGTGAATAGAGTAAGTTTTCCTTTCCTCCGGTTCGACAGGGGGCATGGATACTAAACTGTGTGCAGGTGAACTGAGCCCTTGTCATTTCCTCTGCTGGTTTTCGAATGGGTCTGTATGCTCCAAGCAGGGCACGAGCCCTTAGATAACAGCAAGACCAAAGATCAGCCCCACGACTGACAGAACGCTCGCGGTGATGCCTAGCCTGCGAGCGTCGAGGAAGTAGCCTATTATCCCTAGTAGGATTCCCCCGAACGCGATAGACGTTACACCGAATACTGAAACCTGCTGTGTGTAAGCTAGTGCCGCTGCCGCTAAGGCTAAGAGCATCCCGAATGCTGAGGTGGCAAGCGCGACAAGCAATCGCGCCCGGTTTGCTCTTCCTTCATATTTGCGCATTTCTCTGTCCTTCGGTTGATCTTCTTAGTTACGAAAATGTTCAGCTAGGAACTCGAAGCTGGTCCGGAACCCAACCCTTCTACTTGGATTTTATTTATGCTTCCTGCAATTGTAGCTACTCTGTAATAGTGATTTCGTAGCATAGGGATAGCGGTCCCCATGTCCTCTCTCATACCTAGGGCAAGCGGACCGCTCTATAACGAGCGCATCATTCGTAGAACCCAGTTTCCGGAAAGAAAAAAGAAGGATCGGGCTGGGCTTACATAAGGAGGGGGGTGATACTCGCCAGCCCGATCCTTCTACTAGTTTATCCTCGGAGGGTTCCTTCGCAAGGGAAAAGGCATCTCAGTGAGGGGACATGCTCGCGGCACTCGGTGAATAGAGGCATAAATAGGGGCATAAAAAGAGGGCCGGAATAGTAATAGGTGTTTCGATGCTTTCGCCATTCCGCTACAATACGCTTGGGAAAGGACGCAACTGAGAGGAGGGACATGCGAGACTTCTTCACGCGGAGACGATCTTCTTCTTCTGGGCGTAGTAGAACCGTGTCTAGCGGGAACTCCCGTGGGGGCATGCGTCACGGGAGTTCCCGCGGCACCGTGGAAATGGCGATTGGGGCTCTAGTCGTGGTTGCGCTGGTCCTGGTGCTGCTGCGCCTGGTGGGTCTGATTTAAGCTCGCGCTAGAGGTCGATTCTTAGCCCCGAGCCTATAATCCTGTGCGACCGGGGAGAGTCACTCCCAGAGTTTCGGAGGGCCGGGGCATCTACGCTCCTGCCCTCTCTCATGTCCTCATAGACTCTAAGTTTCCGAGAAGACAAGAGCCTGTTGCAAAACTCGATTCAGACACGTTCATGGCTGCATAGCTCGGCTCTAGAAGCTCCAAAGACCGATTTGGAGGCACGAAACAGGCGTTTTTGAACTCGAATCGAGGACCGCAAGCAGTAACGGGGAGTTTTTCAACAACCTGACATACTCTCGGAAGGTGGGTGCATAGGAACAACTCGCCTGTCGAGTCGGACGGCGGCCGACCGAGCCGTGTTCCTGTTTTTGTGGGGACTGTACGGCCTTTACCTCGGGCTCTATTTCGGTTACCAATGCCCGAGTGTTCTCGCTGACCGCTAGCACCGGACGTAGACAGTGCGTCTTCTTCTGGAGAGGCTCAACTCGCCGATAGCGGTTGCCGTAGCCTTGATGTTGTTCTTGGTCCTGGACGGTTTCCTTCTCTATCGATATCAGCAAGATTTGCAGTCCCCGGCGAAGATGCTACACAAGAAGACCGCTTGATGGTTCTCTCGGCAGTTTCCGGTTTTCCTAACCTGTCCACGTCAATCTGGACCAGACGGGCGGCACAGCGGGGTTACAGCGTATGCTTCCCTTTGCGCGAAAGGTTGGCCGGTCCGAAAAAGATAACCACCGCCAGCGCCCAGATCATGAACAACGCGTCTATGGTGTAGGTGGTGAGCCCTCCGGCGGCTCCGGAGGCTGCCCAGAAATTGTAGCCACCATGGAACAGAGCGGCCATCAGAATGCTTCCACGCGTGCTGTTGTATATGAAGGTGAGCACTATGGCCAGTGCCAAAAAGCCGTGGGCAGCCAGTGGCAGCACCGAGAAGCCCTGCTCCATGTAGCCAGCGTAATAGAAGAACCGGGGCAGGTGCCATCCCACCCAGAACAGGGTGACGATGAGTGTGGCCGACAAAGCGCTCATGTGGCTCTGAAGCTTGGGTAGGGCATACCCGCGCCACCCCGTCTCTTCTCCTATTCCGACGGTGAGTATCCAAAAGATCCAGGCGGCCCACCCAAGGTACGGTATGTAGGCTATCGTTCCGAGCCGACTCAAGTCCGGCAGCGGGTCTCCCAGGCCGACAACCACTCCCACCGCTATCCCGTACACCGCCAACGGCGAAAGGGCGGCGACCAGCACCCACCCCAACCCGACGCGCCACTTTACTATTCGCCCAAACAGGTCCCGAAGGCCCTCGGTCCCGTTGGCGATGCCCGCGGTGATGAGCGCGGCCAGCAAGGGACCGTAGTCGTTCAGGTAGTGTAAGGCAAAGGGAACGGGCACGTCGGTAAACCCCTGTGCGGAGGCTATGAGCGGGGCCACGATGGCCCAGGAGATCGCGTAGGCGAGGACGAAGTAGCTGATAAGGGGGTGTTCCTTCACCCAAAGCGAGATTCGCCTACCCACGACGAAGTGCTCCCTTCCCTCCCATTTCTTGCGAGCTTTTACAATATACCGACAAAAGGGTAGGTCTGCTTTAGGAAGGGAGGGTTGGTGAGCGAAACCCTAAGGGAAGTGATCCTTGCCTTCGACGGCACGATCGCGATCGCGCTTTTTTCTCCTGCCATGGTGGCGATCGCCATCTGGCACGAGATACGCGAACGACGCCGACAGCGGCGCGGTCGGTAACGCAAGCGTAGGATACTCGGCACCTGTCCACCGCCCTTTCTAGCCCTCCACGCCTTACATGTCCAGCCTGGCCGTCCCTCTCCCCCAGCTCCGCCCCCCTGTGTACACGGGGAAGAGCTTTGTAACTTCGAACCACCCCGAGAGTCTGAGTAAATGAATTCCCGGCAACTCTGTTTCCGAGAAGACCAGCTCTCGGAAGCCTGTGAATAGCGGGGTTATTCATACTTTAGGGCGCACCGTTTCCTCCTTTTGGAGGATGCGCCGCCCTCGGCACAGGTGAGAGAGTACGCCCTATGAGAAATTCGATCTTATTGGTGGCGGTCCTGATGGTGCTACTGGCGTCAGCCGGGATTGCCCTGGCACAGGAAGAGTCGGAGGTCCTTGCCGTGGCCGGGATACTGGAGAAGCCCGGGTACACCCCCGAGGGGTACGGCCCCTACGCCATCACAGACGAGGCGACGGGCGTCCGCTACGTCGTAGACACTGACCTCTCCGGCCCGATATGTGTAGCCCCAGAGCCATACTGGCAGAACAAGCCCGAGGACGGGATTTGGGAGTACCTGGACAGTCACGTCGGTTACAGGAACATCGTCTACGGGCCGATCCTAGAGGGGTACGATCCGCCTGTTTTTAGCTTGGTGTTGTTACATCATGCCCCCGCAGGCGAACAGCCCGACCCGGACTTCCAGAACTGTGATCAAACGGTCGGCGATGATGTCCCGGCGGCCGCCTAGCTCTTGAGCTCTAGGGGTTGGGCTCTATAGGGTAGCCGGCCTCGTTTAGCGTCTGAGTTTCCGAGAACCCTTATCTCCGGAAGCTTGGTTTCCGAGAAGACATGCTCTGAAACTGTTTGGTAATTCCTGAGGGCCCACAGATCGAGGACTCTAGGCTACGAAAACTGGTGCACAGAAGGCCCGTTTTGCCTTCTGTGCGCCCGAATAGTGCCGGTTAAGGAGCCTCTTAGCCATTTTCCAAACAGTTTCTCTCGGAAGGTGAGTGAATAGAGGCAGTTCGTAGGCTCGGCACCGGTCCGCGAGAATCTGGGGACCCTCAGCTCGGCACTTACCTTATGGTGACCTGCCAAGGGCCGATCGCCTTTACCTGTAAGACGTAGACACCGGGCCTCTGGATCTGGGCCGCTTGTGAGCCAGTGAATCCGCTTCCAGCCTCGACCACCTTGTTGAAGAGGAGGTTGGAGGCCAGTCCCGTCCCGTCACGATTCAAGAGTTCGACAGTGAAGTTTTCGATGCTCGGACCGCCTCCGTATTCGACCTCGAAAGTCCGTAGGCCCGGGGTGAGGTTGAAGGACTCTGTCACCGCCTGACCGGTCCCGGAGAGGACGTACGGCTTCAGTGCCGCGGGCGCGCCTGGTAGATCAGTCTTCTCGATCATCATGGTCTCTTCGGCGTTAGGGTCGGTCTCTTTGGTGGCCTCGGGCTCTGACACCGTGACCATCTGGGTGACATACCTCGTCTCCTCGCTACCCGAGTTCTCCTGTCCTCCTCCCCCGCACCCCGCGAAGACTACCGCCGCAACGACGAACACCAGCAAAGTGAGAACTCTCACCCCAACCCTTTCCCTAAAGCCGCCAACGAAAAGGGATCATAGGCTTATGCGGCCTGTCGCGCTCATCAGGGCGTTCTCCTCTGCTTTTTCTTGCTCTTTACCGGGCGCAAGCCCTTATCTGCTGCTCCACGACGGCACAAAGCGGAGGTCTTTGCTCCGTGACTGCCGGTGCCACCCGGAAATCCTCGCAGTGGTGGGCATGACGCTTGCCGTGCGGGACTCACGCCGCATCCGGAGGGGTGCTGCGGCCCCGGAGCATCCGCCACGGGCTCTTATACGGCAACCTCGTCTCTGCATTATGCGGAGTTGTAGCCTGGACAGGCGTTCGGGACCACAATAGCCCTGGCAGTCGTCGCGGTGGACGCCCGCAGGGAGATAACTTGCGCATCGGCTTGCGCGCTGGGAGTTGTAGGCGTTATAGTATCCCCGACAATCAAAGCATCCTAGGAGGGCGTATTGCCGGACTTTAAGAAATTCTCTCGCACCACGGCGCCCGTCACGACGGAGCCGTTTTTTACTGTTCACAAAAACTGGAGGGTGGTCTCGCTCAACCACGCCGCCTATCTCTCTATGGACCAGCCCGAGGCCGTCGAGCTGCTTTTCGACGAGTCTGAAAAGGTCCTGGGGGTGCGCAAGGTGGCAACTTCGGACCCGGACGCTTTCCTGGTGAGAAAACAGGGTAATGCGCGCAACTACGTGATCGCCGCGCAGGCGTTCGCGCATCACTTCGGCCTGCAATCAGCCGCCGCCCGACGGTATGCACCCAAGCTACTAGAGAGCGGCCTTCTGGCCGTGGATTTGAAAGAAGCTGGGGTTGAGGCTACCCGTTCGAAAGCCAGGGCGTAGCTCATCAAGGCCCAAGGCTCATGAACAGGGGGAGTGAACGGCTCACCGTGACCGAAGCTGCCCGCGAGATCGGCGTTTCGGAGAGGAGCACGCGTCGGCTTATCGAACGTGGAGAGCTGCCCGCCTACAGGCCCACGCCACACAAGGTTTTTGTTTTCGCGTCAGACCTGGACGCGTTCATCGAGAGTCGCAGGACTGGCCACGGGTGTAACTCCCATGGCACGATCGTCGGCAAGCGATAAAGGAGGAGGAACACCAGTAATCACCTTGTGAAGGATCTCAGAGAAAGACGGCGAAAAAAGCCGTGGTGAGCGTGGGTTGGATCTGTGCGGGTCCTCTGCTCTCACTCACCACGATAACCGAAAGGAGGTCCATTCATGGACTCTCCGGTCATCCATGATAACACCGGTCACTCGCGGACACCAGAAGCATACGAGGACACTGGCGGCATAAGGGACACGGGGGGCGTGGAGGGCAACAGAAGCCCCCTGCAGCCCCTGGCCCCCCCGGAGGTCCTCGCGGAGAACATCCCCGAGGAGCTGCGGCGGCGCCCTCAGTGGGTGGTGTGGAAGTACGAGAAGCGCGACGAAGTAGGCAAGCCGACGAAGGTTCCCTACATCGCCGGCGGCGTGGGCAGAGCGTCGAGCACGGACTCTCGGACCTGGGGCACCTTTGACGAGGCTGTCCAGGCCCTCCTGGCAACGCCCGGACGCTACGACGGGGTAGGCTTCGTGTTCTCTAGTGGTGATCCTTTCGCCGGTGTGGACCTCGACAACTGCCGCGACCCCGAGACAGGGAAGCTCGAGGAGTGGGCAGCGGAGATCGTCGCCTCACTCGACGGATACGCAGAGGCGAGCCCATCCGGAACCGGCGTGCACATCATCGTGCGAGGCAAGGCGCCCAACAAGAAGCGCGGCGACGTCGAGGCGTACAGCTCGGAGCGCTACTTCACCATGACCGGGAGACCCCTGTGATTATCCCCGAGCGCCAGGCCGAACTCGACGCCCTCACCCGCAAGTACCTAACCGACCCTGAGCCCGAGTCGGACGGCAACAGTGACCGGGCATCCGGTCCGCCGCTAGACCTCTCCGACGAAAAAATCACCGCTCGCTGTCGCAAGGCTAGGAACGCGGACAAGTTCGCGGCCCTGTACGACGCCGGCGCCACGACGGCCTACGACGACGACGACTCGGCCGCAGACCTGGCGCTTTTAGGCATCCTCAAGTTCTACACGCAGGACCCGGTGCAACTGGAGAGGCTTTTCGACGGCTCCGCGCTCGGGCGGCGCTCTAAGTGGAGGAACCGACAAGACTACCGGCAGCGCACAATAAACAAGGCCCTCGCCGGACTTACGGAGACCTACAACGCTCCGAGCTCAGGCGCTAGACCTCGCGACGCGGAGCCCCGCGAGGAGGACGTACCTCTCCCTGATCCTGTGCTGACAGAAACCCCCGAAGACTTCCGGACCTCGGCGGTGGACCCGGAGGGTGAGACTCGTTACACCGTTACACCGTTACACCGATCTCCGGGGGTTCGTGTGCCTGAGTTCCCCACGGATGCCCTGCCCGCCGACGTGGCGGGACTGGTCAAGGAGGCGGCTAAGGCTATCGGGTGCCCTCCGGACGCTATCGGGCTTGCCGCTCTAGTCGCGCTCGGCTCGGCCATAGGCAACGCGAGGAGTATCCAGGCTAAGAAGGGTTGGGTAGAAAGCGCGGCCATCTACGCTGCCGTGATAGCTGACTCCGGCGAGAAGAAGACTGCCGCTATCTCTGCCGCCGCCGATGTGGTCCTTGATCTGGACGTGAGGCTTATCAGGAAGCATGAGGAGAAGCTGGACGAGTTCGCCAGGGAGGAGCGCGAGTACGAGGTCGAGAAGAAGGACGCCGCAAAGGAAGGGCGGGCCGCTTCCCCGCCACCACGACCCCCGGCCGCCGAGCGGGTCCACGTCAACGACACGACGATTGAGGCTCTTATACCGATTCTCAAGGACAGCCCTCGCGGCGTACTCCTCGACCGCGATGAGCTGGTTGGATGGGTTAAGTCGATGGACCAGTACAAAGCGGGGGGCAAGGGATCGGAGAGACAATTCTGGCTTTCTACGTGGTCGAATCGCCCGGTCTCAGTGGACCGCAAGGGACAGACCCGGACGCTCTCGGTGGAGCACCCGTTCGTGTCGGTGATCGGCTCCATACAGCCTAGTGTGCTGAAAGAACTCTCGGAGGGGCGAGAGGATGGGATGCTTGAGCGGTTCCTGTTCGCCTACCCTGAACCCATCAACTCTCCGTGGACTTACGACGAGGTAAGCGACGAGGCTGAGGCTTCATACCGGGGCCTCTTCGACAAGCTGCACTCCCTCGGTATGGGCCTAGACGATCACGGTGCGCCCGTGAAGGTTGCGCTCACGTTCGACCCCGCCGCGAAAGACCTGTTCATCGAGGCGTACAACAAACACAGGGCAGAGATGGGTCTGCCGGGGTTCCCACAGAACCTCCGCTCGCCCTGGGCGAAGCTCGAAGCCTACTTCGTGAGGATCATCTTGATCCAGGCTGTGTGCCGGTTTTCGAGAACCTCCGGCGTACCCGAGCGTGTTGAGATCGACGACGTTCTGAGGGCGGGGGCGCTGCTCGATTACTTCAAGGGTCAAGCGCGGCGCGTCTTCGGTGAGCTGCACGGCTTCGACCCGCGCCTGAGGCTTGTGGAGGACTGTGCGCGTCTTGTGGATGGGGAGGGGGGCGTCTGGACGGGGACGGCCCAGGGACTCCATGAGGCGCTAGTGAGCGACTACAAACCCGAGCGCCCCGGTGAACTCTCCAAGTTCATCAAGGAGGCTTCGGAGGGCGGCTCCAGGCTCGCCCATGAGAGCTACTTCGAGCGCTTCAAGGGCGAGGGCGGCGAGTGGAAGAGCCGACGAGTTCTGCGACTCACCATAAAAAACGCTGTAACGCTGTAACGGTGTAACGAGCGAGCAACGGAGGAGGATGTAGGTCTTTGTGAGCACAGGTTGTCGGAGCCGAGGCCCTCCCGCTCGTGGGGAACCCCGGGGGGAACCCCGGCGAAGCCAGGGTGGCCTCTCGGGAGGGGGCTACTCTGTCTGTGTGGTGGAGGGGTGTCGTAACTGCCAGCGAAAGAAAGAGGTTTCTATGGGTTTTACAAAGACCCCGATCAAGTGTGAGGCGTGCGGGAAGCGGATACCGAGCCATGAGCCGGACCTCGTACTGCAAGACATCAAGGGCTTGCGGCATGGCGAGGAGGCCGGGGCCGGGGCTCCCCGGTTCTTTCACGAGCGGTGTGGAAAGGCGGCTGTCTCGGTCGTCTTGGGTGGTCCGGGGGGCCATGTGCTCACAACCCGGAGCGTGGACGAGGGGGCCAACTAGAGAGGAGCTACAGCTTGAGTGTGAACGAGCCAAGCAAGGGCCGGGGTCCAGGGGGCGGGGTAGATCCTACCGCGACCCCCGAGCAACTAGCTCTCGACGCCGGATAGTTGGCGCGAGCTTCAACGAGATTTAGCTCTGATGAGGACGCCAGAGGAGCGGGAGGCCCTGGGCCACCGTGACGCGCTCGACGAGATGAGCGCGTACCTGGACGAGGCGGGCGTGGCGGTTGGTGCTGACCTTACCCTGCTGGATCCAGCGATCCCTCGGGATGAACGCGACCGCATACAGATCAGTCGGGCTATGGCTCAAGCGGAGGTACACCGCTTCGAGTCGCTGTACGCCACCACCGGGATACCCGGAGAAGACGAGGCTGCGGCTGCTGTGTCCGGAGGGTTCCGGGCGTAGCGTCTGTCCTCGCCTCTGGCGTCGCCTCTGGCGTCGCCTCTGGCGTCGCCTCTGGCGTCGCCTCTGGCGTCGCCTCTGTCCTCGCCTCTGTCCTCGCCTCTGGCGTCGCCTCTGGCGCTCACGAGCGGGTAGCGGGGGCCTCCCTTCGGGGGGCCTCCTTCGAGGGAGCGGCTAGTTGCCCATCCGGGTGATCTGCTCCAGGAGCTTGGGCGCTCTCGCGTTGTAAGCCTCGACGTGTTCGACGTGGGCCCGTAGGTATGCACGTCCTAGCCTCACGAAGGTTCGATGATGCATCCCCTTGGGCTTCGCCACGAACTCCTCATCCAGCGCTACTCCGAGGCGCGCACGGGCTTTCTCTGCCCGTCTCTTCGCCTTGTCCAGCCGGGTCCAGCCCTGCCTCTGACTCGGGTAGGCCAGGTCGAGGCAGCTCCGGCAGAGGAGGCGTAGGCCCTCGAGGTAGAGGATCGCCACGCGCCCGGTTCCCGAGCACCCGTCCCCGGGGACCCCGGGGCATACGAACCACGGGCGCGGGTAGTTGCCCCCGGCGTTGTCCTCGGCGCTCCCCCCGCTAAAGCCCGAGGGCGTCCATGTGAGGGGGATCTCCACTCCCTCCCGGACGATGAACTCCTGTTG
The DNA here is from genome assembly GCA_902806055.1 of uncultured Rubrobacteraceae bacterium. Taxonomy (GTDB): domain Bacteria; phylum Actinomycetota; class Rubrobacteria; order Rubrobacterales; family Rubrobacteraceae; genus Rubrobacter_F. The sequence continues at coordinate 9,424 of CADCVD010000185.1, read as the reverse complement.
CCCCGGGACTATCCGGCCCTCGCGCTTCATCTCCCGCACGTCCAAAGAGGGGAGGACGTCCGTGGTCCTCTTGGCGCTCTCCCTCGCGTACCTGCCTGATCCGTACCCGCCCATGCTGGTGATTCCTCCTCTGATGTCGGCGATTGGTTTCCTTATTTAGACGAAATCAACGACCGAAATCAACAAGCTGCCTGTGGCGAACGCCCGCGGCTGAAAGGTGCGCGTGGCCTGAGCGGCGGGGGAAATCGGCATAGGTACGGGGTTTCAGGGTTCGCCCAGGCCAGGGCCACGGACCCGCTTGACATAGTTGGCGCAAAGCACACGCGGTCGGGGGGGCTGTGAGGCCCTTCGAGGGGCCGTCGAAGTCGGTCGGGGGCGAAGCCGGGGCTTATAACCCGCCTCCTGTGCTGACAAGAAAGCGTCTCCCTGTGAGGGGCTTCGTGGTGTCTGTACTCCTGCTGGGGCTCCCCTTCGCCGGGCTCCTGCTCTTGCGCCCGTTCCTCGCGCGGCTCTGCCCTCCGTGTCGTGGGCGTTGGGGAACCCCGGTCGGGTCGTCCGTTCTCGTCTCCTGGCTGCGCCGGGAGAGGATGTATCCCTATGGGGAGCCGGGATCTGGATTTGTGAGCACAGAAGGGAGGGGGGCGAGCTCTTCCGCGTTTGCGGCTCCAGGTGAGAGAAGAGACTCGCGGAGGGCCGGGGGGGGGATTTAGCGAGCGCCAGGGGAAGGACCAGCCTTCAGAGTATCATCGTCTTGATGGAGGCCTGGCCAGTCCATCCGGCCGGATACTGGCTGGGCCTCCGTCTATCGAGCGGCGAGGAGCTGGCGGAGGCTGACGCCCTCGGCGCAGGGCGTCAGTGCTGGGTAAGATGCCTGGAAAATGAGGGCTCGCGAGAACACTGTGGAGGAGGAGCTGGTGGTGAGGCTCACCGACAACTGGATCGAGGCCCTTAGGAACCCCCGCGTGCTTGGAGGCGAGATCGAGGCCTCCAATCTCGCCCGCAAACGCCACAGGATCCAGCGGGAGGCCTTCCGAAATCCCCACCGTGATCAGGTTCGCCGGCACCCGGCCAATGCTGGCGGCGACGACTGGATGACTGAGCTCCAGAAGCTACCCTCCGCGCCAGATCCATGGGATCCGTACCCCTTGGTTGGCAAACGCGTGGACACTTTACGCGGCCCGGGATTACTATGGCAGGTGATCGTTGGCGAGGCGCGCATTGTGTTCGACTCGGACACGTCGTGCTGGGTATCGCTCAACCCGTCCGAGCTGGCGCTAGGAGATGCGGCGTGAAGCGATACCGGAAGCTGAGGGACAATGAAATGAAAGGTAGGGAGTCTCTGGATGAGTATGTCTGGTAGAGGATGGACCAGACAAAGCAGCCTATCGGGGGGTGGAGGGCGGTGCGCTGCCCCTGGCCTACAACATGCACGCCAAGCCGCTGGGATAAGTTGAGAGGATTTCGCGGCGCTGGAGGGAGGAACCGTGGTGCGTATGACCTTGGCAAGTGCTACCCAAGGCGACCTTCAGCGGGTGGTGGAGGAGAGGGCGTGGAAGTGATCTCGGCTGACGGTTTGCCCGGGGACGTCACGCTTGCTCTGGCGAAGTGTGTACGCTGCTCCTATCGAGGCTGCCATAGTTCCTGCGGAACGCTACTGAAACTGTGTCGATGCTTTAAACGGCAGGCGACTGCCCTTTGAAGGGCGAGGCGCGCGACGATCCTCTCTACAGGGAGCTGGTCGAGCAGGTCAACAGCCGCAGATGCGTCGTCTTTGTGGGATCCGGCCTTTCGATGGACCAATATCCGTCTTGGTCGTACCTCGTCGGTGACCTATGTGAAGCGTGTGGCCTTCCCAGCGAAGCAGCTGAAGCGCGAAAAACACGAGACCCCGACGTGTTGCCCCGCTTGGCGGATGCGGCGCACGACCGCGACAGTGGGGCTTACAACAGGAAACTGGACGAAATCTTCGGGGGACGGGTGACCGGTACTCGCGCGGCCTACAGCTTGCTCGCACGTCTACCATTCGCTAGCTATGTCACCGTGAATCTCGACCCACTGCTAGCGTACGAGGGCATGAAACCCGAGCATGGTATCTGCGGTATACGCACGCTGCCTTCCCTGCATGTTCACGAGTTGGCGGCGCGGTGCATTTTCTATGTACACGGGTACATCCGCGACGATCGGAGTTCGGCAGAGCACCCAGTGGTTCTGCGGCAGACCGAGTTTATGCGCGCCTACGACGTGTCTCAGAGCATGCTGCCCGGCTTTCTGCAGCAGCTGCTAATTTCCTATCCGGTACTCTTTATCGGCATGGGTTTAGGAGAACCGCAATTGAAGCGGGTGTTCGAAATTTGCCGCGACCTTAGACGAGGCATCGAGACTGAATACGGAGTAGCCGCGCCGGGGCGGTACGTCTTGCGCCCGATGGCGTTTCGCCCCGAGGAAAACTTGGGTAGCCGGGCCACTAGGCGCGACGAGGCTACGGAATCCGAAGAGGACAGGCTGTTCAAGGAGATCGACGTGAAGGTTGTACGGTACCATCAGAGGGACAATCGGCATTCCGGCATAGAAGAGATTCTTGAGGAGTGGTGCGATTTGAGCCCGCCCTCTATAGAGCCCGGTTTCTTCGGGGGTGGCCCACAGTGAACGGCGACCGGTTCTTCGAGAAAGCCGCGCGTCTGGACGGCGCCATCGAGGGGGATCCTCAGGCAACTATCGACACTGTCGTCCAGCTGCTTGAAGATCACTCCCTTCGCGCTTACTTCTTCGGGCGGCTAGATAAGCCTGAATGGCTCGGGCCTTTGCGGGAGCGGGGATTCTTTGACAGCCCTCCCGGGCCTGTCGTCGCAGACGGTACGGTACGGTTCCCGCCGTGGCCAGAAGGCGGATACCTAGCGCGCGTCGCTGTTTCAGCGACGGAACCCGTCCTCGAGATCGCCTTGAGTATGCCGGAAACGGCGAACGTTCGGGTGCAGGAAGATCTCGCGAACATCGCTCTGGCCCTGCCTCCCCGACTCTCGGCCAGGTTGGTACCGAAAGCTACCTCGTGGCTGGAGATGCTGGATGCTCCGAGCCGCACCATAGTTCCCAACACGCTCGGCGACCTTCTGGCTCACCTCACGGGCGGCGGCGAGATCGACGCTGCGCTCGATCTCGCCAGAAATCTCCTCGCTTTGCGGGCGGAGGATCGCAGCATCGGTGACCTTACCTTTACGGACCCTCGTCCGCGGTTCGACGTGTGGGATTACCAGCAGATACTCAAGGAAAACATGCCCAACCTCGTGAGTTCGGCCAGGGAAAGGACGCTGTCTCTCTTGTGCGACGTGCTTGAAGACGCGGCCCGTATCTCTCGATGCGGCCACGACTTCGACGAGAGCGAAAGTCGGCCTTACTGGGACGGCTTCCATGTGCAAAGACCGGCCATCGAAGACCACCGCCAGAACGAGCCGTACGGGCTTATCGACGCCCTCGTAACCGCGACGAGGGACGCTGCGGAGCAACTGATTGCCGAGGGCGAAGCGTCGGTATGGAGCTTGGTGGGAATGCTAGATCGGAGGGGCTGGCAAATTTTCGACCGGCTGGCGCTCCATCTGCTGTGGCGATTCCCCGAGGCTGCACCGGACCTCGTGGCCGAGAGGCTCACCGATCGCAGGCGCTTCGACGATCCGGGCTCACGCCACGAGTACGATCTCCTGGCATGGAGGTGTTTCGCTGTCCTCGACCCCGCCGACAAGCGGACGATCCTGGGCTGGATCGACGAAGGCCCCGACCTAGAGCGCTGGCGAAGCTGGCGCGAGGCATTCGAGGAGGAAGCTCCGACGGAAGAAGAGGAGCTGCGTTACGTGGACAGGTGGCGCCGCGACCGTCTGACGCCGCTGGGTGATGACCTTCCCGAGGACTGGCGGCTGCGGTACGAAGCCTTGGTCCGAAAGCTGGGCGAAGCGGAGCATCCGGAGTTCGCCTCTCCCGGCGTCGTGTGGGTCGGTCCGACCAGCCCGGCGGCCTCGGAAGATCTGCATTCGATGAGCATCGAAGAACTCTTCAGCTACCTGCGCTCCTGGAAGTCGTCCGGGGACTTTATGAGCCATTCCTACGAAGGACTGGGCCGCGAGTTGACCGGCGTGATCGCGTCGGAGCCTGGTCCTTTTGCGGCATCATCGTCAGGCTTCCGCGGACTGGACCCCACTTACGTGCGTGCGTTCTTCAACGGCTTGCGCGACGCCACTAAACAGGGGCTGGCCTTCGAGTGGTCCCCTGTGCTCAACCTGTCCCGGTGGGTGCTCGACCAGCCCCGTGAGGTCCGGGGGCGAAGGCCGGAGGACGAAGCCCACGTTGCGCGTCACAACCTCGACCCAGATTGGGGATGGACCCGCAAGGCCATAGCGGGCCTACTCTCTGAGGGGTTCGGAACCGAGACGGAGTCTCGCCTGCCTTACGGACTTCGCTTACGGGCGTGGGACGTGCTTGCGCCTCTCACCGAGGACGAGGAGCCAACGCCTGAATACGAGGCCCGCTACGGCGGCTCCAACCTGGATCCCGCCACCCTTTCTATCAACACGACCCGCGGCGAGGCCATGCACGCGGTGGTGCGCTACGCGACGTGGGTCCGCGAAGAAAAAGAGGCCACAGGGGAGGGAGAGAGCGTCGTTCGATGGCTCGAGGAGGTGCCTGAGGCCCGGGAGGTCCTCGATCGCCATCTTGAGCCGCGGGTGGAGCCCTCCGCTGCGGTCCGCGCTGTCTACGGTTGGTGGTTTCCGCAGTTGGCTTGGCTGGACGAGCGATGGGTGGCGAGCAGCGTGGAGAGGATCTTTCCTACGGAGCCGGAGCAGCGCACCCTTCGTGCGGCCGCTTGGGGAGCGTTCCTCGCCTTCACCCGTCCCCATCCGGAGACGTTCGAGGTCTTAAGGGACGAGTATCGTCGGTCGGTTGAGCTATTGAGCTCGAGCCCTAGCGGGAGGTGGATCTCGGCGAAGCCCGACGAGCGGTTAGCCGAACACCTGATGACCTTCTACTGGTGGGGCATACTCGGCCTTGAGCAACGCGACGCCCTGCTGTCGCAATTTTTCGCTAACGCTGCCGGTGAGCTCCGCGGACGCGCCCTCAGCTTCGTAGGCCTGAGCCTGCATCGTATGGGAGAGGACGTACCTCCCAATACCCTTGCCCGGCTGCGACAGCTCTGGAACCGCCGATTGCATCCACACGCTGGAGAAGCACCGCTCTCAAACAAAGAAGCGGCGGCGTTCGGCTGGTGGTTCGCGTCGGCCAAGTTCGACGACCCTTGGTTGGTCGAGCAGCTCAAGCTGGTCCTTCCTCGCGCGCACAATGTGGACGCCTACGACCTAGTGTTGGAGCGTTTGGCGTCTCTTGCTGCCAGCATGCCGGCGGACGTAGTCGATTGCCTGAGATTGCTTCTCGAGGGGGACACCGAAGGCTGGCGCATCGTCGCGTTTCAAGGTGTGCAGCGGAGGATACTGAGCGCGGCGCTGCGAAGCGGGGATCCGAAGGCCCGAAAAATCGCCGAAGAGGTGATTAACCGGCTGGGGGCGAGAGGTCAATGGGACCTTGGGAAGCTTCTGCGCGAGGCTGAGAATGGGGCGACGTATTGAAGGACTACAAGCTATCGTGGGAGCGTTCCCCTTGATCGAGATTTTAGACGAATTGCGCACCTGCGACGACGTCTGGTCCCTCGGAACCCGGGGCATCTGCGAGGGTCCGAGGATGGACTACAAGGAGGTACTCGTCCTCACGGAGCGCGGCACCCTCACAGCGGGCGCGAAGAAGTAGCTCGCGAAAGACGTCTGCGCGCTGGCCAACGCCGAAGGTGGGCTGCTGGTTATAGGAGTGAAAGATCCCGAGAGAGAAGGTGACGCTCCGCGCCCCGAGGACTTTGTCGGCTCCCCCGTGACCGACACGTTCGCCGCGCGCAGGGCGCAACCGGAGCGAAGCGTAGGACGTCAGGGCTGGGTAAGATGCTTGGAAAAGAAGGGCTTGGAAGATTTGCCGTGGAAGCGACTCCCAAGCCCTTAAAGGAGTATGACCATGTGCAGAGTAACACGGCTGCAGCGTGTCTGAGCCATCCTCGCCGGGGGACCCGTCGCCGGGTACAACCCCTCTGGCAGGAGACGTCTATACGGCCTCCCAAGCCGCCCGCATTCTCGGTATTAGTGATCGCCGCGTCCGGCAGGTGCTCGAGTCCGGAGAGCTTGAGGGCAACCGGGACGCGTCGGGCAAGTGGTGGATCCCCCAGCGTGTTGTGCACGAGGCCCTCGAAGAGAGAGGTTCGCCACGAGGCCGGAGATCTCCCGCGCCGTTATCTCCCTCCGTGGATATCGCCGGCGAGCCTCCAGCTTCGCCGGATCGGACGCAAGACGACCGCGAGAGTGTCCGCGAGCTCGCGTCGAGGATAGAGGACCTCTCGTATCGTCTCGGGCGCACAGAGGCCCGTGCGGAGCTTACCGAGCGTGCAGAGAGTACTGTGCGGGAGGAGCGGGACCGCCTCCTTCGGGAGCTCGAAGAGGAGAGGGCCGAGCGCCGGAGGCTGGCCGAGCGCCTGGAGAGCCTCGAGGAGGAGCATCGGGCACCTTCAGACGATGGCAGGCCGGAGGGCTTCCCCCCGCCTGGACCAACCGAGGGGGACGTCGGTGACCAACGGCCATGGTGGAGGAGGTTGTTCGGAACGTGAGGCTAATCCCCTGTGCTAGCGGAATGCTGTTTCCGGAAGCGGCGTAGGCGTTTCCGGTCACCTTCCGGTACTCATATACCCGTGTACAGAGCTAAATCGAGTTTCCGAGAATCATCATTATCGGAAGCCGACCGGAAGTCAGAAAAGGAATTTCCTCTTCCGGTTCCGGAACTCTTCCACCTTGTGAGGTCTGCCAGACACCCTAACAATCCCGGAGCTCCACCAAGTAGCCAAGGGCCGCTAAGCCGATGCTGGTAGCAAAGATAAGAACGCGGCTGGAACATAGAAGTTAGATCCTGTTTTTAGATCTAAAAACAGGATCTTGAAATAAGATCCTAAGAGTTGTACGATGTGGCTGTCCTCGTAAGTACGAGGATCCGCGCTGAGATGGTTTGCCCCCTGAACCCAAGCAGCGCGAGAAAAGATCAGGGAGAGAGAGAGAGGAGTTCGCCGTGAGCGAGCTAAAGATCAAGGCGGAGACACTGGAGATCCCGGTGCAGGTTGCCGAGGCGAGATCACCCAGATGGAAGCCTAGGGCTACCGGGATAATCAAGGCGGGGGATCTCTACGAACGGTACGAAGTGCCCCGAAAGAACTTCCGCGACCAGACCGGGTACCAGAGAGAACTCTCAACTGCTCGCGTCAATCGTCTCGTTAAGGATCTCCGGGATGATCGTGTTGACCTGCCGACCTCCGTGCTAGTCAATTTGCGCGGTTTCAATGCGGATCGCAACCTTTATACGGAGAACGGCCAGTTCTTCCTTCGGCTCTTCAAAGATAAGCTGCATGTAGTTGACGGGCAGCATCGTGTCGCGGCCCTCGTGAAGCTTATCGATGAGGACCCGGATAGGTGGAGTGATTTCGAGATCGCGTTCGTGTCCATGCTGGGCGCGAACGAACGCGACGAGATGCGAGAGTTCTACGTAGTCAACAGTAACGCGAAGAGCGTTCGTACCGACCTGGCCTATGACCTACTTAAACATCAGGCTGAGGCCGATCCGGTTATCCAAGAAGGCGTCGTCGCAAGCGGCCAGGCTTGGAAGGTCAAGGGTCAGACATTGGCAGAGGAGTTAAACAACGTTCCCCTTTGGCGCGGTCTTATTCGCTACCCGGGAGAGCCGAAGGCGAACACAACTATAGGCTCCGCTTCTATAGTCAACTCCCTGAAGCCGTTATTCTCCGTCTCCTTCTTCGATCAGATGACCACCCAGAATCAGCTCAAGGTCTTGGATGCCTATTGGAGGGGCGTACAGCGTGCGATGCCGGAACCGTTTGAAAGTCCCGGAGATTACGCCCTTCAGAAGGGCATCGGGACGACGGTCATGCATGGGCTCTTTGTCGCAGTCTTGGAGCATGTCCGGGTTCAGGGACGTTCGATCATAGAGCCGCAGCCTTACGCAGACCTCCTGGAACAGGTGCTACCGAATCTCCAGGGTGACACGCCGACCGGAGATATAGTCACCGGAGAAGATTTCTGGCGAACGGGAAGCGAAGGTGCAGCAGGCTCCTATTCCAGCAGTGCCGGTCAGCGAGTGCTCAACGCGAAGTTAAAGGCCCTATTGCCACCAATCGACGTGATGTAGTCGATCAGGCATGGAGTTTCCAAGAGGGCCGGGGTTCGTCTCCGGCCCTCTTGCTGACGGTTCGCCCAAGTCAGCGCGTAGGCCGGGATGCTGAAGAGCACCCCGGCCAGTATCGCCCTCACAGGACTCCGGCGTCGGAGCCAGCCCAGCACTCGGGGCAGAGGAGATCTCCCTCGAAGTAGGTGAGGCTCTCCTGGACCTCGACGAGCTCCCGGTGGCGGAAGCGGTCCCCGCAACCCGAGCAGGTCGCTGTCTTGGACTTGACGTACTTCGCGGCCACTACATGCTTATCGACCTCGCCGGCGGGCGTGCGATCGGGGCAGGGGCACGTACCCGTCTTGAGGTTCACGGTGTGGGCGCCCGAGCCAGTTGCACTCGGCACGCTCCAGGTCCACGGGGCGACTCGCGTGATCTCCTCGAAGTGCTCCTGGGCGAGGGCGAGGCCTCGCTTGAAGCGGGTGAGCTTCGCTGGGTGAAGCCCCTTCGGTTGCGCTGGGTGCGCTACGCTAGTGGTGTCCATTGAGCCTCCTGCTCTTTGGTCCGGGCCTCCGGGGAGCTGTAACTCTCGCGGGGGCCGCTGCTTTTTTCTTTGCTCTTGCCAAGGCGCAAGCCTGATAGCCGACGCACTTGCTCCGGTGGGGAGCGGTGTCAAGAGGTAAGCGGACCGCTGGGGATCTGCGAAGTCCTCACCGGCGTTGGGATTGTCCGCGTCCTCTTTACTCCGCGACTGCCGGTGCCACCTGCCGGTGCCACCTGCCGGTGCCACCTGCCGGTGCCACCTGTCGGTGCCACCTGTCGGTGCCACCTGTCGGTGCCACCGGGGATTTGGCCATACCTATCGGAAATGCTTGGGATGCTTGGGGTTTCCGATAATGAGCATAAGCGGTAGATGGCAACCTTCAGCTTCCTGCATCTTTATTCGGACCCACTACATGTTGTGGTTTGCGGTTTGCACCAAAGGGCCGTGAGGATCGTATGTAGCCTCCTGAAGGCCGATTCATGCAGGATTGTGGATATGAGCTTCCGAGAAGACATGCTCTCGGAAGGAGGGTGAATAGCCGCTCTGAGATAATGAGCTCCGCGAGAGTTGGGGCGGCTCGGGGAGCGGGTCGGGCGGGATTGTATCGCCCGCGCAGATGAGCCCCGAACGAGAAAAGGG
>CADCVD010000184.1:19250-19551 GCA_902806055.1 uncultured Rubrobacteraceae bacterium | reverse complement strand
TCATCGGCCGGTCGGCTTGGCGGCTGTGCGCCCCTCGCTCCGCCAGGCACCTCTACTTGCGGCGCAGCGTCCTGTTCGCCCTGTTTGGTGTCCGAAGACTGCTCCTCCTCTGCTGGTGCGGGCTTGTCCGTCCTCCGAACCGGCTCGCCTACGTCGTTCTTGCTTGCGTCGTTCTTGCCTGCGTCGGTCTTACTTGCACCGTTCTTGCTTGCGTCGTTCTTGCTTGCGTCGTTCTTGCTTGCCTCGTTCTTGCTTGCCTCGTTCTTGCTTGCCTCGTTCTCGCTTGCGCCGGTCCCGCTGA
>CADCVD010000184.1:0-19202 GCA_902806055.1 uncultured Rubrobacteraceae bacterium | reverse complement strand
TCCAGGCTATCCTGTACAGTGCCGCCTATGGCCTGCAGGCTGTCCTGTACGGTGCCGCGCTCTCCCGGCTGTATCGGCTCGGTCGGCCACCAGGCGAACGTAAGGAGCCCGAACGAGACGAGGGCGGCGCTCGCGAGCCCGGTTCGGAGGACCGGATTGCCTTCGGTCTTCGTCCAGGCGAGCATGCCGAGTCTCTTGCCGAGTAGGCCGAAGGTGTAGGCCAGGCCCGCCAGCGGGAGGACGAGAAAGACCATCTGGATCGCACCGGCGGCGACCGCGAGGAACTCACCGTCCGAGAAGGCGCTCGTCGCGTTGTCGTACTGTATGGAGAGGGAGTCCAAAGCCGTGGCGAGCAGGCGCGGTACGGCCACGAATATCGTGGCGAGGAGGTACAGCAGTATCGGGACGACGGACAGAACCCACGCGGTCACCACCACCCGTACCCACGGCTTGAGCGCGGTGACGGAGGCGTCCGGTTTGCGCCAGGGAACCAGGCTGCGCAGGATCGGGCGGATACGTGCGAACAGGTCCGGCACGCCCGTTATGTCGCTCACCACATAGTAACCATCAAGCCGCAAGAAGGGCAAGAGTTGGTGCAGCATCTCGAGGTGTTGCAGCACGATTATGGCCAGGAGCGGCTCGAACCCGGTGAGGAAATACGCCCCCGCGGTTAGGAGCGAGAAGATCATATTGAAGTAGATGCCGCCGAGGTCGGTCCTTATACGCCCCCACTTGCCGAGGCGGTACACGTCGGTCACGTCCGAGAAGAACGCCGGGTAGACGAGGTAGAGCCCCGCCCCCAACACCCCCGGCTTCGCCCCCCCAAAGCGGCAGGCGGTCGCGTGCCCACACTCATGGAAGGCCGCTGAGAGCACCACGAGCCCGAAGACCATGAGGAAGAGCGCCGGTTGGTAGGCGATCTCCCGCGCGCTCTGGGCGACACCGTGGTCGAAGAAGAGCCAGGCGTCGAGGGCCAGGAGCCCGCCGAGTACGAGCAGGACTACGGGCCAGTAGAAGAGCGGGTAGAAGAGGGTCGTTATGGCGCGGACGACGCGCTCTGGGACGAGCTTGGTGCGGAACTTCAGCGAGAGCATGGGGGCGGCCTTCTTTAGCCTGGGGCTCGTCCCGTCCGCCGCCGCTAGCACCCCTAAAGGTCTCAGCTTGTTCTTTACGAGGAACTCGATATTGTCCGCGCTCACCGTGCGCCCGAACTTCTCGGTCACCTTCTGGGCGATCTGGCCGAAGTCGCGCTCCCCGTCCACCGCCTCGGCGACGAGGTAGAGGAGATGCGTGAGCTGCAGAACCTGCCCGTCCATCCGGCGCGCGAGGTACGGGGTCTCCTTGAAGCCCGAGCCCACGTACTCGCCGATCAGCTCCAGCCCCTCGGCGAGCTGCGGCACGCACGGGTCGAGACGCTCCTCGCGCGCCTCGGCTCGATACTGCTGTTCGGGGTGCGTAGTTATCTCTGACCCTCCCAGGAACTAGAACCGGGGGGCGATCCGCAGACCGCCCCCCTAGAGAGATCTAACTAACTGTATACAGGCCTTATACCCAGGCCTTGCTAGCGGTAATCCTCCATGAAGTCGTTCCGCTCGAAGTTGTTCTGCTCGATGAAGTTGTTCTGCTCGGCGTTCGCTATCGCTACCGAGTCGTCGGAGAAGACGTTGGCGGCAACGGCGGTGTTGGTCGGGGCGGCGACGTTCGCGTTCACGTTCGCCATCTCATCGCCCTTCATGTGGCCGTACTGGTAGCCGTTCTGCTGGAAGTTGTTCTGCTCGAAGTTGCCCTGCTGGACGAAATTGTTCTGCTCGGCGTTTGCGATCGCCACCGAGTCATCGGAGAAGACGTTGAGGGCTACGGCGGTGTTGACCGGGGCGTAGACGTTCGTGTTGACCAGCGACATCTCCTCACGGTCCGGCAGGTGCTCGCCGGTCTGGGCCTCGAGCTCCTCCAGGGAGAGCCCCTCTATCTCTTTGCTCGTCATCTTGTCGATCATCGTTCTTTACCTCCTGTGGTTAGCTGTTGCTTAACTGTTGCTCTGGTCGGTCGTCGTCTCCTGCTCGGCGTCTGCGGCCGCCGTCGAGTCATCGGAGAACAAGTTCGCCGAGACCGCCGCGTTCAGCGGTATGGCCACGTTGACGTCCACGAGTGACAGCTCTTCACGGTCCGGCAGGCGCTCGACGTTCTGCGTTTCAAGCTCTTCGAGAGACAGCCCTTCCTGCTTCTTTGGCTTGTCAGTCATCTACTCTCTCACCTCCTATCTTCGGTTCTCTTCCGGGGAGCGCTGCCCGGAAACGCCTCCTTGTCTCCCGCTCGGGGAGCACCGTTCATCCGCGCCTTTGCGTGACACGCTGGCGGCTGGAGGCATGCGTTACAGAGTGGCCGCCTTTCTTCTCTGCGTTCACGACAATGGCCGCGTTGGTGTCCCCGACTAGGTTCACGCCCTTGCCGGTGATCCGTATTCGCTTGCTCACGGCTTTGTTTACCTTCATCGCTCGCCTCCTGTCTGCTACACCAAGACTTTAAAACGCGGCTCGGGCTTTTGAAATACGTCGGATGACGTATCTTTGACATACGTCACCCGGCGTATGCCGGGCATCTCTACGGCTGGATCCCGTAGAGGTGGTGCTCTACAGGACTATCGATTCGAGATAGCTCATTATCCAGCTGTTTTGCGCTGCCCATTCGTCGGGAGCAAGGGCAACGAGAGGCATGAGAAAGAAAAGGTACACGATACCTATGAACGTAACGAACATAAAGAGACTTACTGCCAGGTAGCCTCCCCGCGATTTAGTTTCGTTGGCGATATAGAGAGCATATGCGAGGGCGCTAACGGCTGAGAACAGGAGGGCGCTTGCTAGAGAGAGGCTGGCGAAAGCGAAGGATAGTCCGATAAAGAAACCCAATATCCCTCCTATCCCTACAACGGTCACTAACACCATCCTCATCGGGAACCGGCTTGAGTCATCAAGCTCGTCACCCTCGATGTAGCTGCTGTACACGAGCACGCACGCTACTGACAAGGGAATGTATCCTGCGAAACAGAAGGCGCTCAGGGTAAGAGGAAACGTGAGGGGAGCTTCTGGTAGGAGTTGGACGATGGCGATGATCGAGACTCCAAGAGCCCCCAAATGGATCAGCCTGAGCGATCTGATGAACGAGCTGGCCGCGTTCTTACGTTTCTCTTCCTGGTTTTTGCTCTTCAATCTTACCCTCACCGGTACGCACTTCTTCTTTGCATGGTGCAACGTTGGAGGTGGATGCGCAAGATAGGATGGGGAATTCCGGGGCTCTAGGACAGGGGAGAGAGGAGGCCGAGTTCGCTGGCGCGGACGGCTGCCTGGGTTCGGTCGGAGACCTCGAGCTTGGCGATTATGTGCTGAACGTGGACCCGGACGGTCCCCGGACTGACCGTGAGATTTCTGGCGATCTGGCGGTTCGTCTGTCCCTGCGCCATGAGTCTGAGAACTTCGATTTCGCGCGCCGTGAGCCTCCTGGGGGGAGGTGCCACCGGCGGCCCGGATGTACCGCTCTCCCCAACCGGCGCGCGTACCGCCACGTCCGCGAGATGCATCTCGGTTTGCTCCTCGTCTTTCCTGCTCGGGGAGTGTACCTCTACGTCCACGAGACGCATGTCCTCGTCTTCTCGTCCCGTCTTCCCGGCGTCCTTCCCGTAGTTCATGCGTGCATCCCGGTCTCTCATGCGTCCCATCCTCTCTTGCCCGGCTTCACTGACGGAGCCCGCTACGACTCCTCGCACAGTACCCTTCACTGTACGGATGTCCCTTGTATGCAGATGCCTCTGGCGGTGTTCCCCGCCGTCCGGGACATCTGTTGTTAAGATATCGGGCGACGACGGTATCTCGGGAAGGAGGGTGCGGCCTTGCCGCTCAGCGCGTCACAGAAGCAGAAGCTGCGCGCCTGGATGAAGTCGAAGGGCATCAGGCCGACCTGCGCGTCCTGCGGCGAGAGCGACTGGGGCGCGGGCGAGATGATCTCCTCGCCCGTGCTGACGCCCGAGGGGGTGCAGGCCGTCGAGTCTCACGTCCCGATGGTACAGCTCATCTGCATCAACTGCAGCTATGTGATGATCTACGCCGCCGTTCCGATAGGGCTCCCGTAGAGGGGCGCTCTCAATGCTCGGGCGGCCGGCGAGGTATTTTCTACAGGCTCTCTTGCCTAGACTGACAGAACTAGAATAGATTGTTTGCAAGACACCTGGACGTATATTACAGGACCCGAGACAATCGACTCCGCTGCACGGCACAGAACCGACGGCTAGTCTTCGAAAGGACTAAAGGAGGAGGCCGGGGCTGGGTTGGACTCCGGCCTCCTCGTCTGAAGACTCGCTGATAGTAAGTTTAGTTCACCTTAAGGCGTCCCTGGCTTTCTCCAGAATTCCCTTGTCCTGATCTTCGTCTCGCGTTCCGTTCCCCTGCTGAGATCCGTTTGCGCCGGCGGTTGTAGAGGATCCCGTCTTGTCCTCTATGATCCGCAGAGCCTGCTGGAGGTATTCCCTGAAGAGCTCATGGTTCTCGCTCATCGGGAAGTGACCTATATCCTTCATCTCTATGAACTCGGCACCCTGTATCTGCTCGGCGGTGCGTCGCCCGTCCTCGGGGGTGGTGAGGTAATCGTAGTCGCCGGTGAGCATGACTACCGGGCACTTCTCGCCGTCTATCTGGTCGAGCTTGCCGCGCAGGTCGTGGTCGACAGAGTAGAAGTAGAGGTCGCCCTTGAAGGCCTCGGAGCCCTGCGTGTAGTAGAACCACGTCGCCCAGCGATCCTTCTCAGGTGATTGCGGGGCCATGAGGTCCCAGACTCCGCTCGCGCAGACCTGGGCGGCGTTGGCGTGCGGGTGTTGCCACCAGTCCAGGTAGAAGCCCGGGGAATAATCCGCTGCCTCGACCGGGATCACCGCCTTGAAGCGATCCGGGTGCCGCAGGGCGAGCTGTAGAGCTACGTTGCCCCCGAACGAGGAACCCATGAAGATCGGGTCTTCGAGCTCCAGGGCGTCGCAGAAGGCGGTGATGAAGGCGACGTAGTAGTCGGCGGTGAGCTGGTACTCCTCCTTCCACCACTCCTTGTTCTTCGGAGGATCGGATTTACCGTGGCGGACGAGATCGTAGGCGACAACGCGGTAGTTCTGCGTGATCTCCTCGTCCTCCAAAAGATCCCGCCACTGGTGATTGTGGCAGCCGGCGGTATGCTGGCAGACGAGCGGCTGCCCTTCTCCGTTCTCCAAAAAGAAGACCTTGCACTCGTCGCCCATGACGTCGAACGTCACGTAGCGGCCGGTTACTGGTGATATTTGAGCCACTTCTCTCCTCCTTTCTTCTAGACCGGCACGCCGGTCTGGCGCAACAGCTCGATTTGCCGGGTCAGGGTGCGCAGGTTCTGCATCAAGACGAGCAGGTCACCCTCGAGCTTCATGTCCCTCTGGAACGAGGCCGACCAGATCCCGTGGTACATCGGCGGCGGCGTCTCCTTGCCAAAGTTGCGCCACGTCTCCGCGCTGGCGCGGATGATGAACTGGTACCTGAGATCCAGGGGACCCGGGTCTACCAGGATCTCCTCGACCTTACCCGCGTTCATGCGGATCAGGAACTGGTGCTCTTCCATGTCCAGAAGGAAAGAACACGTGTAGTACTTGCCGTGTGCTTGAATCTCCGGGTCTTCGTTGCTTACGCGAGCAAACTCATCGACCCATCGATCAGCGGTCAACGTCTCTGTAGTCATTCTTCCTCCTTCCCTTGAGGTATTACCGTCAGGATTCCCTTTTACGGGGGCGAACAAACGTCTCTCTCGGACGTTCTCGGAGGTCTCTTTACACCGGGAGAGCTGACGCGCCGGGAGGCGCGGCTCCGAGGTGAGACGGGTAATGAGAACGGTAGACGCCGTGGGCGAGAGCACGGCGCCGACCTCTATTGACTAGCTTCAGAGAAGACGTTTCGAAGACCTCTGGCCGGCCTATGGGTCAGAGGCTGGTGGGATCGCGCGGTTCCCGGAGAGACCCGCCCCGCGGTGCCGATCCTGTGGAGCGTTTCGGTGGACCGAAACGCCGGGGCTCGCTGCCTACCGCATCACGGATGACCGAGCTAGCTGCAGCCGGAACCAGATGCTCCCAATCGAGGCCGGCGCGTATCAGGCGCCGAACCTCCGTACCGGAGACCGTCTTCTCCGCGCCACGTCCAAGGACTTCCACGGCGAACCCTTGCGCCTTCAAGCGGCGCACCTTCTCCTCTTCCCATCCGGAGTAGACGCGCACGAAGTGGATAATGCCTTCGGGGACGTAGTAGCGGTACGACTCCGGCTGCTGTATCGGGAAGGGTGTTATGAGGAACTCTCGCGCCTCCAGACCTTCGCCAAGCAGGGAGTCTCTGAGCATGAGCGCCCGCTCGAAGTAGGTGAACGGGTTGGATTCGATAGTATGACGGTCAGCGTTCGCTGCTTCGGGCATGATCCAGGCGGGATCCGGGTTCGTCACTCCGACGAGTAGACGCCGGCAGCGTTCCTTCGCCAGCAGCGCATACTCCAGGTGCCCTCGGTGGAACGGCTGGAAGCGCCCGTGCACGCAGCCCCACTCGTACGGAGGCTGTCCGCCATTCATCCTTCGTTACCTCTTACCCTGCGCTCCGCTGTACGCTGCTCTTCGGGACCCGCGAGGCGGGAAGCTGCATCCTGGTAGGTCCAGGGCTCGCCGGAGAAGGGTATCCCGAGCGGCGTAAAGGGTTTCGGTCTCGCGCCCAAAAAATGGGCCGCTTCCGCCTGACAGAGCAGGAATGGCAGGAGGTCTCCGGGACCGATCTGGCCGAGCGTTCCCCTTGTAGCCGCGCGTTCACCAAACGAATCTACTGCGTCGGCCCTGACGTGCGGGCCACGCACCAGGATGGGTACCGAGTCGCCCCAGTGGATCGTCCGGCCACCGATCGGGGTGCAGTGGTCGGAGGTGACGCAGAGCACCAGGTGCTCATGAAGAACCTCGGCCAGAGGAGCCAGCGCCCGGTCTAACTCTTCGATGACCTTAACCTTGAGGCCTACCTCCCCGGCGTGCGAGGCTTCGTCAGCAGCCTTCGCGTGGACGTGGGCGAAACTTGCCTCCCCGGAGCGGATCAGCCCGAGGGCCTCTTCCAGCTTCTCCCGCAGGTCCCGGGCTGGGTCGTCGAGACCGGTATCCGAAGGGCCGCCGGGGAGCCCGGCATGTACGAAGCGGAGGCCCAAGGCGCGCGCGAGACCGCGCATCATCCGGCCCGAGGCTACGACCGAGCCATTGAGTCCGGTCAACTGCTCGAAGGGTACCAACGGCTCGTAGGTACCGGACCACTTGCTCACGACCAGGCGCCGGAAGCCGCCGCCGGTATCCACCCGGTTAGATGTTGAGGGGCGGGCGTCGTGCGTTAGGATGTCGGCCGCCGCGGAGAGGAACCTGTCCAGCGCCTCGGCGGTCAGCGCGGCGGCTTCGAGCCTGGTCGCCGTCCGTATGGGACGCGGCCTCAGTACCGGCAGCCCCGTAAAGAAGAACGGGTCCGAGTCCGTAACCTCACCGCGCGGCGGCTCTTTGGCCTCGCCCCGCCGAACGCGCAGGATCGCCTCTCCCTTTTCGAGGGGAAAGACCTCGAAGCGGTAGCCGGAAGGTGCATCCTCCCAGCCGTCTTGTTCGGCGTATCTCTCGGGGGCGTCGTCGAACGCCTCTCCGTATCCTCCGACCACGCGGTAACTGCCGCTGGCCTCCCGAACGACCCTTCGCAGGGCCAGAAAGACGAAGACGTCGCCGGCCTCGCACGGCACGTCCGCCCCCAGGGCCTCCAGGCACGCCCGTCCGGGGAAGGGGCATCCCTCATAGCCGAAGAACCGGAAGTGGACGAGCTCGGTGCTCGGTATCCTCCCCGGCCCCAGAGGGTAAC
This sequence comes from uncultured Rubrobacteraceae bacterium, assembly GCA_902806055.1. Lineage (GTDB taxonomy): Bacteria > Actinomycetota > Rubrobacteria > Rubrobacterales > Rubrobacteraceae > Rubrobacter_F. The sequence goes on along the minus strand of CADCVD010000184.1, from coordinate 11,298 downwards.
AGAAGCCGCTCTGGCCCTCCCCCGCGAGCCTGTCCATGTTGGGGGTGCTCGCAGCCTCCAGGGGGGTGCGGCCACCAAGCTCCGGGTAGGGACGGTCGGCAAGCCCATCGAGTACAACGAGCAGGATCGGCAGCGAGTTGCGCTCTTCCGTCAACCGGGAACCCGTGCCGGAGCTAGCCTTTGAGCAGGCCTAAAGAACGGGCTATCTCACGGCGTTGAATCTCCGCGGTACCGCCCGGTATGCGCAGGTTCCTCGCCACTCGGTAGACGTGTTCGAGGCCCGTAGACTTCAACAGCCCGAGCCCTCCGAAGACCTGCACCGAGACATCGGCCGCCTCTAGCAGGCACTCCTCGGCCATCAGCTTTACGGCGGCGAAGTTTGCCCGGGTCCCGGCATCCGGCTTCTCCCACGGGTCCGAGACGTCTATCTCCTCCAGCAGACGGTCGCACGCCGCCCGGGTCGCCCACGTCCTGCGGTATGCCTCGCTTATCTGGAGGGCGACCTGCTCGAAGGAGCCTATGGGACGGCCGAAGGCCTCGCGTTCTTTGGCGTACTCGAGCGCCTTGTCCAGGCAGTAGCGGGCCAGGCCCACGCACATGCCGGCCCGCCGAGCTTTTGTCCAGTTGATCCAGCGCATCGGCACCCCGAACTTCTCCTGCGGCTCCCCGAGCATCATATCGAGCGGTATGCGGCAGTCCTCGAAGGTGAGCGACGCCGTCTGCCCATCGTCCATGATGGTCTGCTGGATCGGGCCGCGCGAGAAGCCGGGCGCGTCCTCTGGAACCAAGAAGACGCCGAACTTGCCTTCGTCGGTGCGGGCGACCACCTGGACGATCTCGGCGAAGGGGGCGTTGGTTATGAGGTGCTTGTGGCCCGTGAGCGTCCAGTCGCCGCCCGAACGCCCGGCGACGGTGCTCATGCTGGTGGCGTCGGAGCCCGCCTCCGGCTCGGTCTGGGCGAAGGCGGTCGTGATCTCGGCCCGCATCAACGGATCGACGAACTCTTGTACGGCCCTCTCGGTGGCGACCTCGACCATCGGGCTCGGCCCGTCTGTCCAGCTGAGCATCCACTGCTGGCCGCCGAAACCTCTCAGGAAGACCTCCTCGTGCAGGTACATGCAGGCGCGCAGCGAAGAGCCGCGTCCGCCCAGGGCTTCGGAGACGTGAGGGGCGTAGAGCCCGGCCTCTGCCCCCAGACGATGCACGCGCCGCTTGAGGCGGCGGACGTGTCCGGCCAGCGAGCCATCCGGTTCGAGGGATGGTTCGCCCGAGGAGTCGCGCTTGTGCTCCTGGATAACCTCCGCGACGGGACCATCCAGCAAGGGACCAGCCTCCTCGACGAGCCCTCTAGCCTCGGCTGTAGGTACGTCAAACCTCATCGTCGATCTCCCTTTCATCGCCGGCTCCCGAGCAGGACTCAAAACGCTCGCTCACCACAATCTTACCGGAACGCCTGGACAACCTGCGTGTCCTGCCGAGAGAGCTGCTGAGCATGAACGAGACACCCTCTTCGCCCGTGCGGATATCATACGGGTCACAGGTCGAGAGGCGCATGTTATCCGAGCACGATTGTTAATCCTTCAGATGAACCGGCCAGACGCCGAAAGCGACGATACGCGCCGGAAGGTCGCGCAGGACCGGCGTACGGAGCAGAAGCCGCAAGAACCCTGGTGGTTTAAAAGGCACCTTCGAACGAAGCGCCGGGGCCAGGATACGCCGCTGGACCTGGGCCTGAAAAGCCTGGATCATTCTTGTCGGCCACTCGCGCCGGCGTTGCACCGCTGCAAGGTAGCTCGGGTTCAGATCCACCAACCGCCTCTGGCTTGCGATGAGCGGTTCGGCGAGCACGTTCGCCGCGACTACGGCGTCCTGAATGGCGTAGTTGATCCCTACTCCGCCGACCGGGCTCATCACGTGCGCGGCGTCCCCGATCAGGAGCAGACCCGGTCGATACCATCTCGGGCAACGGCTTGACTCGACCGACAACAGCGAGACCTGCTTCCAATCCTGCAGATGTCCCATGCGGTCGGCAAACTCGGGTACCAACTCGGCGTAGAACCGTTGTAGCTGCTCTATCCCGGCGTGGCGCAGCTCGGGGTAAGTGCCTTTGGGGATGATGTAGCCTGCCTGCCAGTAGTCGAAACGATCGAGCGCAACCGCGCCGTGACCGCTACCGAAGGCGCCCAACACGCCCTCCGGGTCGCCCTCCTCTCGCGGCAGCTTGAACCAGAGTACATCCATCGGTGGCGAGGTCTTGATAGGCTCGAAACCTACCAGACGCCTCACGCGGGAGCCCCGCCCGTCCGCGCCTATCGTGAGAAGCGCCCGCATCTCATGGTTGCTGTGAGAGCCGTCTTGCTCTCGCCTGTCGTAGCGCACGCCCCGTATCACCCCGCCCTCCTCGACGAGCTCTTGTACTCGCGCGCCCATCACGAGCCGGAAGTTTGGGTAGCGCTCTGCTTCTTGGGTGATGAACTCCAAAAAGCTGGTTTGGGGCATGACTGTAATATAAGGATACTTGGTCTTCAGGCGGCTCATGTCCACGGGTGTAAAGGGACCCGTGGGGGTTTGAAGTGTGAAGCTCCGGACCTTGCTGTGACGCATCTCTAGCAGTCGTTCGGCGAGGCCCAATTCGTCCATGAGTTCCATGACCGAAGGGTGGATAGTATCCCCCCGAAACTCGCGATCGAAGTCCGGGTGGGCCTCCAGTAGCGTCACGTCCACCCCCTTGCGAGCGAGCAAGAGAGCCAGTACCGCCCCGCCGGGACCTCCGCCGACGATGCAGCAGGTGGTTCGCGTTGAGTCGTGCGTTTCGGTTGCCATTCGTGGGGCTCCTTTCTCCGCTGTCGTCATCTTGCTCACCTCTTGCCTTCCGTCGCTCGGCCTACTCAGCCTCCGTGAGCGTGCGGAAGGCGAGCAGCAGCAACACGGCGTTAATGTAGTCCGCCTCTACCTCCCTTCTGGTTCGAGCCCTCGCAGAAAGATGTCTACCGATGTTCGCAGGTGCTCCTCGTCGGTTAGACCGTCGGCTTGGAGCCCAGGAAAGAACACTTTGCCAGCAACCTGCGGTATGAGCATTCCTATATAAGCCCGGGCGCTAGAGCGGACGTCGTGAGGACGAAGTCTCCCCAGCTCGACCTGCCGCGCCAGGTAAGTCTTTAGGAACCCCAGCACGCGTTCCGGGCCGCCCGCGATGAACCGCTCGGCGACCTCGGGGCGTAGAACGGCCTCTCCGACCACGAGCCGCAACGCCCTGGTGTTCGTCTCGTCAAAGGCGAGATAGGCACGACCCAGCCTCGTGAGAACCTCCTCCGGCTCGACCTCTAAGAGGGGCCCAAGCTCGGCTACCGCCCGCACCACGGGAACGTGCGACGCCAGTACCTCCCCAAACAAATCTTCCTTGTCCGCAAAGTACCAGTAAATGAGCGCGGACGACCTGATCCCCGCCTCCCGAGCGATCTCCTTGATCGTCGCCCCCTGGAAGCCCCGCTCCGAGAACACGCGCAACGCCGCCTCCAAGATCTCCCGTCGCCGATCCGGCTCCTGCCGGCTCTGCTCATCCAAATCGTCCCCTTGATTGATCGGTTAATCAATATTGTAGCCGAGCTTGATCGCTAGATCAAGTGTGCTTCTTGGAACCAACGGATCGTCTGTGTGTGGGCTCACGGTCCTTAAAGTATGTCTATAAGTCCGTCTTCTGAGAGCCTACCGGCGAGTCTCTGGTGAAGGCTCTTTAACGCCCGAACAGGCGGCGCCAGATGCTTCGGTTATGTTGTGTTGGTTCGGCGGGTATCTGGCGGGAGAGCAGCGCGGTAAGAGCCTCGCGGGGGATCACCTCTACCTCCATTCCGCCCTCCAAGTGCTCGGGCGGCGGGCTCAAGGCCACGTACTCGACCTCTTCGCCCTGGTAGTCCAGCAGAGCTACAAGCTCCTTGGGTGACACCTCCCGCGCACGCCAGTGAGCGCCGAAATCACCGGTGGAGGCGAGGAAAGCTTCCGCCTCCGCGAGGGACTCGAAGAGCGGTATCGCCTCCCCGTCGTCGATCACCATCGCCAGGAGTTCCTCCGTCTCCTCAGGCCCGCCGACGATCACGACATGCTTGGCTGATGCGTCCACAGAGAAACCCTACTAGACTCAACCCACTTTCGTACAGGTCTATCGAGAGAGGAGGCGCTTTGAGCGACGAAGGTTTCACCGAGTACGGCATAAAGAAGGTCGGCGAGCGCTACTACCCGGTTATCGTGGATAGGGAGGCCGGCGGACACTACGAGATAAACAACCCCCTCACGGGCAGCTCGTTGAGCTACAAGAGCGAGGAGCAGGCCGAGGCTTATATAGAACGGGCCCGGGCGAAGGAGCGAGAGTGAGAGCCGGTTGTACGAACCTGTGGGTTGCTCTAGGGTTCATTAGGGTGCTCGGGGACCGGATGCAAGGAGCGGGGATATGGTCGGGGTAGGAGATTTTTCGGAGTTGCCGAATTGCCGTAGACGGTCCGGTTGCGGCGGTGGCGCGCTATCGGAGGCGACGAGGCTGGCATGATCGGGGCAGGTGAGACGCCCGGACGACTGGGAATGCCGGTCTCCGAGGCGATAGGACGAACGCTCGTCGATCTCGGGGTCGAGGCGTTCTTCGGGCTCGTCGGCAGCGGAAATTTCGCCGTGACTAACGCGCTGCATGCCGCCGGAGCCGCGTTCTACTCCTCTCGGCATGAGGGCGGCGCGGTCGCGATGTCCGATGGTTACGCGCGGGCCTGTGGGAAGACCGGCGTCGCGAGCGTACACCAGGGGCCGGGCTTCACGAACACGCTCACCGCGCTTACGGAGGCCGCCAAGAGCCGCACGCCGATGCTCTTGCTAGCGGCTAATACTCCGCCCCAGGCTCTCTGGTCGAACTTCAAGATAGATCAGGGCGCGCTCGCGCGGACCGCCGGCGCTATCGCCGAACGCGTGCGCGGACCGGAGACGGCCGCTGAAGATGCCGCGCGGGCGCTACGGCGGGCGCGGGTCGAGCGCCGCCCCGTGGTGCTCAACATCCCGATCGACGTCGTAGAGGCGCCCGCCGGCTCGCCAGACGTCCCGGAACGGCCGGCTCTGGAGCCTCCACGCCCGTCGGAGCACGCGGTTGGTAAGGTCGTGGATCTGCTCGAAGGGGCGAGCCGGCCGGTGATCCTGGCCGGGCTGGGCGCCGCCCTCGCTGGGGCGCCAGAGGCGCTGGAAGCCTTGGGGGATCGGGTAGGGGCGCTCTTGACGACGAGCGCGATGGGACACGGGCTCTTCGCCGGCGCTCCTTATAACCTGGGTATCGCCGGCGGTTTCTCCTCGCCGCTCGCCGTCGAGTTGCTCGTGCGGGCCGACCTCGTGCTCGCGTTCGGGGCGTCGCTGAACCACTGGACTGCGCGCCACGGCAGGCTCTTCCCGGCCGCCGCTCGGGTCGTGCAGGTAGACCTCGACGAGGAGGTTAGAGGCGCACTCCACCGCGTCGATGCCGGCGTCATAGGCGACGCGGCCGCGACCGCGCGGGCGGTCGATGAGGAGCTGCAGAGGCGCGGCGTAAGCAAGAGAGGGTTCAGGAGCGAGAGTCTCGCGCGCGAGATCTCTACCCGGCGCTGGCGCGATGAGCCCTATGAGGACGGAGGGGGCGCCGGGTACGTAGACCCGCGTACCCTGAGCATCGCGCTCGACGACCTGCTGCCGGCGCAGCGCACGGTCGCGACCGATTCCGGGCACTTCCTCGGCTACCCGTCGATGTACCTCGACGTGCCGGACCAACAGGGCTTCGTCTTCCCCAACGCTTTCCAGTCGGTGGGCCTGGGGCTCGCGTGCGGGATCGGGGCCGCGGTAGCGCGGCCGGAGAGGCTCTCGGTCGCGGCCGTGGGCGACGGCGGCATGTTGATGGCTCTGGGCGAGCTTGAGACGGCTGCCCGCTACCGGTTACCGATGCTCGTCGTGGTCTACAACGACGCGGCCTACGGGGCGGAGGTCCACCACTTCGGCCCGATGGGACGCCCGGTAGACCTCGCGCGCTTCCCCGATGCCGACTTCGCCGCTCTCGCTCGCGCGGCGGGGGACGAAGGTCTTACGGTACGCAACATCGAGGACCTTGCGCCGCTCAAGGGCTGGCTCGGGCGGCTCGAAGGGCCGCTCGTCATCGACGCGAAGGTCAACCCCGAGGTGCGGGCTGAGTGGCTGGAAGAGGCGTTCCGCTCTCATGGAGAGAATGGCTGCGCCAGAAATACGACAAGGAGGACACGTATGACCCTATCCCGAGATCCCGTCGCATCTCTAGTCGAGGCGCTCGCGGGCGGCGCCGTCGAGATCGTAGACCTCACCCAGCCTTTGAGCGAGCGTACCCCGACCATCCAGCTACCAGGGCAGTTCGCCCAGACGCCGGGGTTGAAGGTACACGAGATCAGCCGCTACGACGAGCGCGGACCCGCCTGGGCGTGGAACTGGCTCGAGATCGGCGAGCACGTCGGCACCCATTTCGACGCGCCGGTACACTGGATCTCCGGCCGCGATGGTCTGGATGTCTCACAGGTACCGCCCCGCCACCTCGTAGCGCCAGCGGTCGTGATCGACAGGTCCGCCGAGAGCGCTAAAGATCCCGATTACCTCCTAACCGTCGAGGACATAAGGAACTTCGAGGCCGAGCACGGGTCGTTGCCCCGAGGCGGCTGGCTTCTGCTGCGCACCGGATGGGACGTGCGCGCCCAGGACGCGGAGACCTTCCTCAACGCCCGGGACGGCCGTCCTCGGTCGCCCGGCTTCGATGTGGAGTGCTCGCGCTGGATCGCTGAGGAGTCGCCGCTGGTCGGCGTGGGCGTAGAGACCGTCGGCATCGACGCGGGCGGGGCGGGCGACTTCGACCCGCCGTTCCCGCTGCACTACTACCTGCTCGGGGCGGGGAAGTACGGCCTCACGCAACTCGCGAACCTCGGGACGCTGCCGCCGACCGGGGCACTACTCATCGTAACGCCGCTGAAGCTCGTCGGCGGAACCGGCAGCCCGGTGCGGGCGCTCGCGCTCATGAACCGGGCCTGAGCTTTAAGAAGCCACAGTCTCCTGGGAGATTAGCTCCTCGAAACCCGCCTCGTCCAGAACCGGGACACCGAGAGAGTTCGCGCGCTCAAGCTTCGAGCCTGCCTCCTCGCCGGCAAGCACGTAGTCGGTATTCTTGCTGACCGACGAGGTAAACGTGCCGCCTGCCTCCTCCAGCCTCTCTACGAAGTAGCCGCGCGGGCGGCTCAAGGTCCCGGTGATGACGACGCGCTTGCCCGCGAGCGGGCCTTCCGGTGCTCCGACCGCCTCCCGCTCGAAGTTCAACCCCGCCTTCATCAGGCGCTGCACGAGGGCGCGGTTGTCTTCGAGCGCGAAGTAGTCGACGACCGCCCTGGCGACTACCTCTCCGACACCTTCGATCTCGGTGAGTCTCTCCGTCTCGACGCCGCGCAGCAGGTCCTCGCCGCTGAAACTGGACGCTATCAGCCCAGCCGTGACGTTGCCGACGTGCCGTATCCCCAAAGCGTAGAGGACGCGGGAGAAGGGCTGCTCCTTGCTCTTCTCGATAGACCGGATGAGGTTCTCGGCGCTCTTCTCGCCGAAGCCTTCGAGCGGTACTAGCTGTTCGGCCTTCAGGTCGTAAATCTCCGCGACGTCCTTTACGAGGCCGAGGTCGAAGAGGCGGGTGGAGAGCTTCTCGCCGAGGCCCTCTATCTCCATCGCCGCCTTCGAGGCCCAGTGGATGATGTGCTCCAGCGCCAGGGCCGGGCAGCGGGCATTGACGCAGCGCGTGACCGCCTCTCCCTCAGGGCGAGAGACTGGCTCCCCGCACACCGGACACTCCGTCGGCATAAAGAACTCGCGCTCGCCACCGCTTCGCTCCTCGGGAACCGGACGGACGACTTGAGGGATCACATCCCCCGCTCGCTCGACTACGACCACGTCGCCGATGAGGATGTCCTTCTCCCTTATGTAGTCCTCGTTGTGCAGCGTCGCCCGCGAGATCCTCACCCCCCCGACGTTCACCGGTTCCAGTAGAGCCTGCGGCGTCAGCGCCCCCGTCCTGCCGACGTTGACGATGATCTCCTTGAGCTTCGTGCGGCCCGCGAGCGGCTCGAACTTGTACGCTATCGCCCAGCGCGGGGCCTTCGCGACGGAGCCCAGGGCGCGCTGTTGCTCACGCGAGTCGACCTTCACGACGACGCCGTCGATCTGGTACGGGAGCGACTCACGCTCCCGGACGGCCTCCTCGCACTCCTGCATAACGGACTCTATGGTGTCGTGCAGCTTGTAGGGGTTAGCCCGCAGACCGTAGCTCTTGAGAGCGTCCAGAGCGGCGGAGTGGCTCTCGTAGAGGTCGCCGCCCTCGCCGATACCGTAGAGATAGACGGTCAGGGGCCTCCTCGCGGTGATCTTCGGATCTAGCTGCCGGATAGAGCCCGCGGCGGCGTTGCGCGGGTTTGCGAAGGGCGGCTTCCCCTCGGCCTCCTGGCGCCGGTTGAGCCTCTCGAAGTCCTCCAGCGTCATGTACATCTCCCCCCGCGCCTCCAGGACCTCCGGCGGATCGTCGTCGAGCCGCTCCGGTATGGAGCGGACGGTGCGGAGGTTGGCCGTTACTTCCTCGCCGACCGTCCCGTTACCCCGCGTGGCGCCTCGCTCGAACCGCCCTTCCTCGTAGCGAAGCGAGACCGCGAGACCGTCTATCTTCCGCTCCGTAACATAGCGAGGCTCCTCGTCCTCCCCCAGAATCCGGCGGACGCGGGCGTCCCACTCCCTTAGCTCTTCGAGCTTGCGGGCGTTGGCCAGGGAGAGCATCGGGACTGCGTGGCGGACCTGCTGGAACTCTTGTAGGGGCTCGCCGCCTACCCTCTGGGTAGGGGAATCCGGGGTAACTAGCTCGGGATGTTCGGCTTCCAGGGATTCGAGCTCTTTATAGAGGGCGTCGTACTCGGCGTCGGAGATATCCGGCGCGTCCTCGACGTAGTAGCGGCGGTTGTGGTAGCGGACTCGCTCCCTGAGATCCTCGATCTCCGCCCTGAAGTTTGCTTCCTCGGACACGGGGCGATTATACAGAGCAGTGGCTCAACTTCGAGAGCGTTCTTCCCGGTTAGAGGACCATCGGCGTACACTTGCCTTTTATGGCGACGAAGAGGACCAGAAAAGAGCTTCAGACCTCCGAGGAGTTCGAGAAGGCGCTGCGGGAGGACGTCTCTGTCTCAGCCGAGTTCGACCTGCCCAACACCAAGACAGCCGACGCCTACGTGGTCGAGAAAAGGCTGCGCGTCGCGCTGCCGGAGGCCTCATTCGGGGTCACCGCCTACAGGCGCGGCGAGGCGGCGGAGGCCCTGCTCGCGCGCGCCAGGACCGCGGTCTCTGAGCTGCCCTCCTCCTAGCCCCGCTCTCCGTAGTGTGCACGCAAGACGCTGTCGAACTCTCCCGTAGGGTCCTCCGGGGCCGGAGCGGTCTCTATAGCCTCTCTGCTATAGGGTACCTTCACGCGTTCGTGCTCGACATCCACCTCTATTCTGTCCGCCAGGATAGTGTGTCCGTCCGCTATTATGTACTTCAGAACATCGCTCGGAGCGTCGTAGACGGTGCTGTCAACCTTGCCGAACGGGGCGTCCGAAGCATCCACGAGCTCGTAGCCCTCAAGGGCTGTATATGGGTTGTTCTCTTCCACAAGCCTCTTCCTCCGGGTAGCGGAAGCCTTCTCAGGCTCGTATCATAGCTGGACGTGAGCGGCAGAACCAACCTCGGGAGAAACGCGCAGATCCTTAAAGGGCTCTCGCTCCTCTACGTCGTGCTCGTAACCCTGTCGCTCTTCTTCGTGCACGGCGAGTCCTACCGTCCGGCCGTCTCTTACGTGCTCCTCTATCTTGCGGCGTCCGTGATCTTTACGGCGGCGATGGCGCTGCTCTTGCTCCCTGTCCGGCAGTTCGGCGAGGATCTCTGCGTGGCCTTCTACGTTCTCTACGCGATGTTTCTGGCCGGAGCGGTGTTCTTTACCGGCGGGGCGTCCAGCGAGCTCTACGCGCTCTTCTTCCCGCTCATCCTCGCTTCGGCGCTGCACGGGTCGTGGGGGCTCGGGCTCACGGCGACGGTGGCGGTGCTGGTGAGCTACTCCCTGGCGGTGCTTCCGGACGCTCTGCGGGGCATGGCCAGCGCCACAGGACCGGCGCCGGTCTTCTTCAAGCTCGCCGTCTTCGCGCTTACGGGCGTCTTCGGGCTGTTGGCGGTGGGCAGAGAGGCTGCCGCGGGCACAGAGGAGGAAGGCTACGAGCTGGACAAGGACGGGTCTATACTTCTGGGGCGGCTATCCGGTGAGATAGAGGCTCGGAAGGGGGCACCGGTCGGGGTGATATTGGTGGACCCGGGGCGCGAGCTAAAGGACGTAGATCTCCTCCTGGAGCGGGTGCGGGCCAGGATCGAGGATCCTATCCTGCTTGGTGAGGGGACGGTCTTCGGGCTGGTCCTCGGCGGGTCCGATGATAGCGCGGTGGAGAGCGCGGCCCGGCGGGCTCTGGCGACCGCCGGCTCTTTGGGCTCGGAGGAGGCGCGAGCGGGAGCGGCGGTCTACCCGCGCGACGCACGCTCGGCGGAGGATCTCCTGGCAGCCGCCGGCAGGGCGCTGGAGGCGGCCTTCGCGGCCGGGAGCCCGGCCGCTCTCGTGCTGGCCGGCGGGAGTCTCTCCGACTCCTCTTCTTTCCGGGCCGCCCGCTAGAGAAGACGACGACTAAATACATCCGCGAAACCAATGACCGGGCGTTCGCGTAGAGATATAAAGCGCCGGGGCGCGCTCCGGAGGCGGTTTGAGCCGGTGTTATAATCGTTGGAGTCAGAAGAGGTCTTCGACCCTTTGGGGGTGGCGGCGAGGAATGGGAAGGTTTACGAGGACGATCCGGGGATTCTTCGGCCGGCTCCTCACCGGAGTCGAGCGGCGTAACCCGGAGATCCTCCTGGAGAACGCCGTCCAGGATGAGCTGAACAACCTGAAGAAGCTCCAGGTGGCGGCGGCCCGGACGATGGCCTACGAGAAGATGCTAACGAGCGACGCCGCCGAGAAGCAGAAGGTGGCTACGGCCCGCGAGCGCCAGGCGCGGGAGCTCGCCGCTCGCAACCAGCGTGAGGCGGCAGTCCAGGTCCTTCAGCAGAAGCAGGAGGCGCAGGCCCGGCTAACGGAGATAGAGGGGCGCCTGGACGAGGCCCGCCGCAACTCCGAGGAGGTGCAGCAGGCGTTCCGGGATCAGGAGCGGCGCTACAACGACCTCGTGCGCGAGCGGGCGGCCCTGCTCGAGGAGC
>CADCVD010000183.1 GCA_902806055.1 uncultured Rubrobacteraceae bacterium | reverse complement strand
TCTGGCCGGGAACTATAGCCGCCCACCTCGCCACCGGCGTCTCGGAGGAGGACATAGAGGTGCTGGCCCGGACCGGCATCGCTGCCGCCCACTGTCCCCGGTCGAATGAGTACCTGGGATGCGGCGTTTCGCCGGTGCCGGAGATGCTCGCGCGCGGTTTAAGGGTCGGGATGGGGACGGATGGCCTCTGGAGCAGCCCGAGCATGAACCTCTTCGAGGAGACAACCTTCGCTGCAAGGCTGCACGGCCTTGACGGGGAGACCGCGCTAATACTCGCTACCCTGGGGGGAGCCCGCGCGTTGAGGATAGAGAGGGAGGCAGGGAGCCTGGCAGTGGGGAAATGGGCGGACCTGGCGGTGGTCGAGGCGATGCCCGACGAAACCGGCGTGAGCCCAGAGATGGAGGTTATGGAGGCAGCGGCGGGTGGCGGGGTCGCGGCGACTGTGGTCAGCGGAGAGCCGTTGCACAATCGCCTCGGTGTCTAAAGCTCCAGACCGTAACCGTTACCCTGAATTGGACAAGAGTCATTCTTTGGAGGGCTGTATACTCTTAGCGACGAAGGCCAGGGACACTACCTTCCAGCCTTCTAAGTTTCTCGGTGGCAGCGTAGTCTTGTCAGGGATCTAGTCCTGACAGCCGGATGCTAATTGCCAAGCTCGCGCCAGAGGCTATTACGGCGGCTCGTTCACAGTGATGGTTGGCGAGCCGGCAATGGAAATATACAATCGGGGCACCCTAATAGAGCCTGGAGAAGTACGTTGTGATGATGGACCGCAACAAGGTTAGTTTTTGGACGCGCGTGGGCGCTTTAGCGCTCGCCGTAATCTTTTTGGTCTCGTTCGCTTTCGTAGGCATCGGTGCGAACGCCGATATCAGCCTCCTCGGTCTTTTTGGCGGCTCGCAGGATGAGGAGCAGGCCCAGACGAGTAATCCTCAGGAGCAGGTGTCCCAGGCCGAGCAGGAGCTAGAAGGAGACCCTGAAAACCCCAGGCTGATAAGGCGTCTCGCCGGACTGTACCTTCAGAATGGCCAGACAGATAAGGCAGTCGAGGTATTGGAGGACGGCCGTGAGGCCGCCCCCGACGATCCCGTCATCGCGCTCTACCTGGGGCAAGCGTATGCGGGGGAGGCGCAGGGGCTGGCAGATGAGGAGGAGCGCGCGGCGAGGTACAAGCAGGCCGGGGACGCTTACGCCACCGCCGCCGAGCTACAAGAGGACAAGCCTCAACCTTATCTTCTGGCGGGGCAGGCCTACGACCAGGCCGGCGAGAGAAGCAAGGCGATCGAGTACTGGAACGGCTATCTTGAGTTGGAGCCCGAGGGCGAGGAGGCCGAAGCCGTCAAGGAGCGCATAGCGAGCTTGCTCGAGGGCAGCGACAACAGCGGCGGGCCTGGCGCTAAAGGCGCGCCTCAACAGTAGTGATCCAAGCTGCCCCCCGAGGGCGTATAATGCGTGAAGGTACCTGAGAACCACTTTGTTAGGAGGAGAAAAATATGGGCATAGGTTCGTTCGGGGGGACGGAGCTACTCATAGCCCTCGTTATAATTCTGTTGCTCTTTGGGGCGAAGCGTATCCCCGAGCTTGCCAAGGGCCTCGGGAGCGGTATGCGGGAGTTCAAGAGAGGCACCCGCGGCGAGGGCGAGATCGAAGAGAAGAAAGAAGAAGAGAAGAAGGAAGAGGATCTCGTTGGCAAAGAGGACGAGCCCGAGGTTAGCGCGGACCCTAACGTCACCGCCGAGGGCGGCAAGACCGAGCAGAGGCAGCACTAAGCACTCCTTGACGGGTCTAGAAAGCTAGAGATGGCCGGACGCCTCAGGTTACCCAGCCGCCCGCACGACGAGGCACAGATGTCCCTGATCGAGCACCTCGACGAGCTTCGGGCCAGGATCATCAGGGTCGCCATCGCCTTCTTCGCCGTCGCCATCGTCGCGTGGTTCTTCCGAATCCAGATCTATGAGTTTTTGTTGGATCCTGCGCCGTCTCTCGACGGCAAACTGAACTTCACGTCTATCACCGCGCCGATCATCACGGATGTGAAGCTGACTCTCTATACGGCCTTTTTGCTGACGATTCCTATCCTTCTCTACCAGATTTGGGCTTTCGTAGCGCCCGCTGTCGGGGAGATGGGTCGGGTGTTTACTTACATCCTGATCTCTTTAGCCTCCTCTCTCTTCCTGGGGGGAGTGGCGTTCGGCTACTTCGTCGTCCTTCCTATAGGCATAGATTTTCTGCTCGGATGGAGTCCCGAGCGGTACGAGGAGATCATCACCGCCGACACCTACCTTGGCTTCGTTACGCGGTTTCTTCTGGCCTTCGGTATAGTCTTCGAGTTCCCGGCGGCGACATACGTGGGCGCGAAGCTCGGGCTCGTCACCGCGCCGTTCCTAAAGAGATACCGCAAGCACGCAATCGTCGTCAACACGATCCTCGCCGCCGCCCTCACACCGGGCCAAGATCCGTTTAGCATGGTCCTCATGGCGATCCCGATGATCCTCATGTACGAGGTTAGCATCGTTGTCGCCCGCTTCGTCAACCCCGTCGCCCCGGAGGAGCAGGGACCTGCCGAGCAAGACGACGATGGTGAGCGCGAAGACGAGCGGGAAGACGCCGTCGAGAGAGATCTGTAGAGCAACTTTTAGCGACCTAGCTGAAAGCCGGTTGCTAATATGATACAACCCGCCTTCGTGCAGGCAGATACTACAGTAGGGTTCCCGTCGGCCTATCTGAGGCTCGCCCGGCCGAAGCAATGGACCAAGAACGGGTTCGTTTTGGCCGGGGTGATCTTTGCCGGCGAGGCGTTGCAGGCGTCGAGCGTGGTGGCGGCGCTCCTGACGTTCGTTGCGTTCTGCGCGCTCTCGGGGGCGACTTATGCGGCGAACGATATTCTGGACGTGAAGGAGGATCGCGGGCACCCGACGAAGCGTCTGAGGCCCGTGGCGAGCGGGGAGGTGCCGGTCCCCTTGGCTATCGCCTTCGCGGTACTTCTCGCCGTGGGCGGGCTGATCCTGGCCTTCTCCGTAGATCTCTGGGTGGGGATAGCCGGGCTGGCCTATCTGCTCTTGCAGGCGATTTATACGCCGGTGCTGAAGCACGTAGCGCTTCTAGACGTAATGAGCATCTCGACGGGGTTCGTGATCCGAGCCCTTGCCGGGGTGGCCGCGGTGGGGGAGGCGATCTCGCCGTGGCTGGTCGTCTGTACGGGTCTACTAACCCTCTTCTTAGGGTTCTCGAAGCGCCGCTACGAGCTGTTTGTCCTGGGAGAAGGCGCCAAAACGCACCGTAAGAATCTCGGGGACTACTCGGTCGAGATGCTCGACCAGATGATGATGATCATGCTGACGGCTACTATTATCGCGTACATCATGTACACGTTTACCTTCGCCTTGCACCTGCGCTCGTATATGATGATAAGCGTGCCTTTTGTGATCTACGGGGTGCTCCGTTACATGCTGCTCGTGCACCGTGACGGGGGCGGCGACCCTGACACCTTGCTCCTGCGGGACCGCCCTCTCCAGATAACCCTGTTACTCTTCCTCGCCGTCATCATGACGGTCATCTACGTTTTCTGAGAGACTTCCCCGCGTGGAACGCTTGAAGAAGAACCTCATTCTAGCCCTCGGTCTCGGTGTTGGTGTCTACCTCGTGTTCGCGGTCCTCGCCGATCTGGACGCCCTGGGCTCGGCCCTGAGCGGCTTTCGTCTCTCGCTCGTGCCGGTGATCTTGGGTCTCGTTGCCCTCTCCTACGTAGTCCGGTTCGTTCGCTGGTCATACTATCTGCGTCTGTTAAAGGCCACCATGCCGTGGGGGCCCAACATCGCCATCTTCGCGGCGGGACTCTCGATGACTATCTCGCCGGGCAAGCTCGGCGAGGTGTTAAAGAGCGTCTTTATCAAGCAGGTCAACGGGGCTCCCATAGCCCGCACCGCTCCCGCCGTCGTCGCCGAGCGCGCCACGGACGGGACCGGCATGATCGCCTGGGGTCTGATGGGCGCCCTGGCGTTCAGCTTCGGCCTGGAGGCTCTCCTCCTGTTCCTGGCGATCGCGGCAGCCGGTATCATGGTTCTCCGCTCGAAGCGGCTCTCGCTCCTGGTCGAGCGGGTGCTCCGCAAGCTACCGCTGCTCGACCGCCTCGCGCCGCACGTGAGGGACTTCCACGGAGCTTCGAACGAGCTTTTGGCGACGCGGCCGCTCATCGTAGGGACGGCTATCTCCTTCTTCTCTTGGGGTTTGGAGATCCTGGCGGTTTATCTCTGCGTCAGGGGGATAGGGGCGGAGGTTCCCTTTCTCGTGGTGGTCTTCGTCTTCGTGATAGGCTCGTTCGCGGGCGCTTTCAGCATGCTGCCCGGCGGTATCGGGGTGGCGGAGGCCGGACTAGCCGGGGGCTTTACCACGTTCGCCGGGCTCTCCGGCAGCCTCTCGGTAGCCCTGACCTTCGTTATACGCATCGCCACCTTGTGGTTCGCGACTCTCATCGGGGTTTTGGGCCTTCTCGTGGTGCGTCGCGTGGTCGGCGAGCCGGCCGACCCGGATGAGCCCCGAGCCGTAGTATAATATTCTTGTTCCTATCCCAGGCCTTGTGGGGCATGAAAGCCTTGACGGCCGTGTGCTATAAACGGTAGGTATGCGACTAATAATCTCTGAGAAAGCCAACGCGGCAAAGAAGATATCCCAGTTTCTGGCCGAGGGGCCGGTCAAGGACGGCAAGCACCGGAGCGTGCCGCACCACACCTTCTCCTGGAAGGGGGAGGAGTGCGTCTCGGTCGGCCTCAAGGGGCACGTCCTGAATCCTGAGTATCCGGAGGAGTACTCGAACTGGCAGAAGGTAGAACCGTCGAGCCTGATAGACGCGGAGATACGCAAGTCTGTCTCCGAGAAGGGGGTAGCCGAGGCGGTTCGGTCGCTCTCAAAGAAGGCCGACGCCGTAATCATCGCCACGGACTTCGACCGAGAGGGGGAGCTGATCGGGGTAGAGGCTCTCTCCCTCGCCTTCGAGGCGAACCCGAAGCTGATCGACGATGTCCAGCGGGCGCGCTTCAGCGCGCTCACGAAAGGCGAGGTGACGCGTGCCTTCGATGAACTCGTCGAGGTGTCGAGGGAGCTCGCGGCGGCGGGTGAGGCGCGTCAGGATATAGACCTGATCTGGGGGGCCACCCTTACGCGCTGGGTCTCGCGCGCCACGAAGCGCTACGGGAGCGCGTTTCTCTCCGTCGGTCGCGTGCAGAGCCCGACCCTCGTACTTATCTCCGAGCGCGAGCGCGAACGTCGGGCCTTTATACCCGAGCCCTACTGGGAGATAGAGGCAAATCTGCAGAATGGTGAGGCGTTCACCGCCCGCCACGCCGCCGGACGTTTCAAGGAGGAGGAAACGGCGAAGGCGGCGTACGAGAGCCTCACGGAGACCGCGCTGGTTACGGAGGTCAAGGAGAAGTCGGCGACGCGGCCCGCCCCGGTACCGTTCAACACCACCGGTTTCCTCACGGCGGCGGCGAACATCGGGATCAGCCCCAGCCGCGCCGCGCGGCTCGCGGAGGACCTGTACACCGACGGCTACATCTCCTACCCACGCACCGACAACACCGTCTACCCGAGCAGCCTGGATCTGCGGGAGGTGCTCGGACAGCTCAAAAAGGTCGAGGATGTCGGTCAGCACGCCGAGCGGCTGCTAAAGAGCGAGAAGCTCTCGCCCACGCGCGGCAAGAAGCAGACCACGGACCACCCCCCGATTTACCCGACCGGCCACGCCTCAAAGAAGGCGCTGCGCGACGATCAGTGGAAGATCTATCAGCTCGTCGTCAGGCGCTTCCTGGCTACGCTATCGACGCCCGCGAAGACGCTGCGCACCACCGTGCGCTTAGAGAGCGGCGGCGAGCCGCTGGTGGCGGGCGGTACGGTCGTTACCGAGGAGGGGTGGCTCGCGGTCTACCCTTACGGGCGCAGAGCCGACGAGGAGATCCCGAAGCTCTCCGAGGGGCAAGAGGTCAGGGTTACCGGGACCGAGCTGTTCGCCAAGGAGACCCAGCCGCCGGGGCGGTACGGGCAGGGACGTCTGCTGCGCGTGATGGAGGATCTGGGACTCGGAACCAAGGCGACTCGTCCATCTATCATCCAGAACCTCTACGACAGGGGTTATGTCCACGACGACCCGCTCGTGCCGACGGAGACGGGTATGGCCGTCGCGCAGGCCCTGAAAGACTTCGCCTCCGAGATAGCCACCCACGAGATGACCAGCGAGCTGGAGCAGAGCATGGATGAGATCTCCGAGGGCAGAATCAGCAAAGACTCCGTGGTAGACCGCTCGCGCGACGTGCTACGCCAGGTCTATGGCCATCTGGAGAGCTCTCAAGAGGAGTTCGCGGACATAGTCTGGGACGGCATCCGTGAGGACTCTGTGCTCGGCCCTTGCAAGAAGTGCGGCGAGAACCTCACTATCCGGCGCGCCAAGAAGAGCGGCAAGCGTTTTGCCGGATGCTCGGGCTATCCGGATTGTGACCAGACCTACTCGCTGCCGCCGCGCGGAGAGATCATCCCGCTCGGGACGCTGTGCGAAGTCTGCGGCTCGCCGGAGATAAAGGTTGTCGGAGGACGGCGCCCCTGGATCACCTGCATCGACATGCAGTGTCCCAAGCAGCAGGAGAAGCGTGCGGCCGCCGCGGCTAAGAAGGCCGAGAAGGCCGCGACCAACGGCGAGGACGGCCCTAAGGGAGGTGGACGCGAATCCGCTCCCACTACGCAGAAGAGAGGGGCCTCGAAGAAGACCTCAGCCAAGAAGAGGCTGGCCGAGGCACGGGAACCCGTGGAGTCAACCACATAGAAGAGCGTCTAGACCTCTCAGAAGGGGAGGTCACCGAGGCGCGCGAGCCATCTGCGCTCGCTAGAGTGAGCGGCTACTTTCTTCTGTGGACGATCGTCGTCGTAGTCTGCTATTCTGCCGCGCTATGGTAGTGTGAAACCAACAAACGACTAAAGGTTAATCAGGAATGGCTCCGGTAATAGGCGTAACGGCAACGTTAAAGCAGGACCTCGACTCGGTCGCGGAGCGTCCTCTGGGCTCGTACGTGCGGGCAGACCTAGACTACGTAGCCGGCGTCGCCCAGGCGGGAGGGGTACCACTGGTTCTGCCTCCCGTGCCCGAGATGGCTGGGCAGATGGCGGCGGGGATAGACGGCCTGCTCCTGAGCGGCGGCAGTGATCTCACCCCGGATTATTACGGCGAGGAGGCTCTGCCCGAGCTCGACGTGACCCTTCCCGAGCGGGACGCCTTCGAGATGTCGCTTCTGGAGCATGCGCTCGAACGGGGCATCCCGATCTTCGGGATTTGCCGGGGCCTGCAGGTCATAAACGTCGCTCTCGGCGGAACGCTCTACCAGGACCTCCCGACCCAGCTCGGCGGCGGTTTGATCGCGCATCGTCAGCAGACGCCTAAATGGCAGTGGACGCACGAGGTCGAGGCGGAGGACGGCTCGAACGTCGCAGAGATCATGGGCGCGAGTAGGCTCAGGGTGAACTCCTACCACCATCAGGGGGTCAAGGAGGTCGCCGATAGTCTCGTTGTGAGCGCCCGAGCCTCCGACGGAGTGGTGGAGGCCGTGGAGGCCCCGGACCTCTCCGAGTGCTGGCTCGTAGGCGTGCAGTGGCACGCGGAGGCCATGCGCGACACGGAGAGCGCCGAGCATCGCAACCTCTTCGCGGCTCACGTCGCCGCCGCCGAGCGACACGCCATGCGCCGCCGGGCCGCAGCGTAGACTCTCCCTGGTCGAGCCGGTTAGACACGGTCTCTTCGTAACCGTCGAAGGACTCGACTTCTCGGGCAAGTCGACTCTCTTTCGCAACCTCAAGACGTCGCTCGCTGAACTCGATCCGCCGCCCTACTTCACGCGCGAACCCGGCGGAACGCCCGCCGCGGAGCGCATCAGGGAGACGCTTCTGGACCCCGGGCTAGACATGGATCCGTGGACCGAGGCGTATCTGTACGCGGCCGCTCGCGCGGACCTGGTGAGGCGGGAGATTCAGCCTCGTCTCAAGAGGGGGGAGACCGTGCTCTGTGAGCGGTTTCTCGACTCGAGCCTCGCTTATCAGGGGGCGGGGCGGGGGTTGGGTATGGAGGCCGTGCGAGAGTTGAACGCCAGGGCCGTCGGGGACGTAGTGCCGGACCTGAAGTTCTACCTGCTGCTAGATAGAGAGGAGCGCGAACGGCGAGCCCGAAGCTCGGGAGCGCCGCTTGACCGAATCGAACGCGTTGGGGATGAGTTTATGCGGCGGGTAGAGGAGGGTTTCGAGGAGATAGCGCGCTCTGAGCCAGATCGGGTCAGGGTGCTCGACGCAACCCTGCCGCCAGAGAAACTTGAAGAGGCTGTCGAGAGTGAGATTCGAGCCCTGCAACGCAATTCCCCGAGCGTATGAGTCTATGCGGGAGATGAGCAGAGACGGTATGAAAAGGGGTCCAAATAACCAGCGGAGCGAGGTCCGGGTAGGCTTGTCGATAAAGTACTTCGCCTTGGGTAGAGGACATGGAGTACTTAAAGCATGATGTTTAAATCAAGGTCAGGGTGCGAGACGGACGATAAGCTAGGGTAGATGTGGATCGTGTAGGTACAAAGACGGAGATCTTCGGCGACATCGTGGGTAACCGCCCGTCCTTGCGCCTGCTGGAGAACGCGCTCTCCTCAGGCGTCTCTCATGCTTACCTGTTCCACGGCCCGCCGGGAGTGGGCAAACATAGCGTCGCGTACCGGTTCGGGGCGGCGCTGGTCTCCCGTGGAGACGAAGGTGCCATGAGCCGAGCCTTGCGCGGTCTGCACCCGGACCTCGTGGAGGTAGTTCCCGAGGGCAAGTTCACTACTATCGGGCAGGTGCGGGAGTTGATGAAGCTCGCGGCGAGCCGTCCGTTCGAGGGGGCGCGAAGAGTTTTCGTGCTGCAGGCGGATACCTTGAACGTACAAGCGGCGAACGCGCTCTTAAAGACCCTCGAAGAGCCGGAGGGCGGGAACGTCTTCGTCCTGATCGCGGCTTCGCGCGAGGGGGTGCTGCCGACGATCCTCTCCCGCGCTCAGGAGGTGCGCTTCGATCCCGTGCCGCCGGACGAGGTGGCCTCCTTTCTTGTAGAGCGGGGCTGCTCGGAGGGGGAGGCGAAGACCGCGGCGGCTCTGGGCCGGGGGAGTATCGGGCTCTCGCTGCGTTACGCGGAGGAGGAGGAGCTCAAGGGGCTGCGAGAGGCAGTTTTGAGGGCGGGTCTCTCCTCCGATGCTTCTTTTGAGGAGCGGCATGAGGTGGTCGAGGAGATCATGGCTCGCGCCGAGAGCGTGGGAGAGGCCCGGGAGAAGGCGCACCTACTGGTGGAGGACTCCGATGAGGGGCCGGACCGGCGCCGGAAGGAGACGGCGAAGCGGCTCGGGAGGGCGGCCCGGGATGAGGCGGTGGCGGAGGCTCTGGGTCTCCTGGCGCTGCTCTGCCGGGACGCGGCGGTGGTCGCGGCGGGGGCGGCGGAGTTGACGGCGAACGTAGATAGGGTCTCCGAGATAAGGGCTCGCGTGGAGGAGAAGCCGGGAGCGGATTGGGCGGGGGCGGCCCGGCTCTTTGGAGAAGCGAGGGGAGAGCTCGCGTATAATGTCTCGCCGGAGGCGATTCTGGAGGTTGCGCTATCTCGGATGGGGCAGAAGATATCAGGGAGATCTCCGAGATGAGGCTTCCCAGGTTGGTAGACGTTCGTATTCCCGGCATGGGGGTGGCGAAGCTCTGCTACGCCCGAGACCTCGACCTTCGGGTCGGCTACAAGGTTGTGGTGGAGACCGGTGACGGGGACTTCGTAGGCCGGGTCGCCCTGACGCCCAGGCGCCGGGAGCCTTACATGCCGCCCTATGACATCCTGCGCATCGTCACGCCGGAGGATGAGAGAGAGGAAGACGCGAATCGGGAGCTTGGGCGTGAGATACGGACCGAGGCTCAGAAGCTCGCCCGCGACCATCGCGTAAAAGGAGTCGCTTTTATCGGCTGCGACGTCTCACTAGACGGCTACTACGTCGAGGTGAAGTACGAGGCCGAGGGCGGCGGCCCGAACCTGGAGGCGGTGCAGGAGGGTCTTGAGCGTCGCTACGACGCACGGGTCGTGTTCCGGCGCTTCACCTTCGTCGATCGCGCGTCGGACAGCGGCGGGTGCGATACGTGCGGGGTGCCGTTGTGCTGCGCCACGTGGAGCGGGGCGAGGAGTATGGGGCCGGTTAACGTCAGGCTTGCCAGACAGCAGGGCGTGACGCCGAACGAGAAGATCCTGGGCAACTGCGGCGAGGTGAAGTGTTGCATGCGCTACGAGCACGACGCCTATAAAGAGTTCAAGGAGCGCGCCCCGTTCAAGAACACGGTGGTAAAGCTCGGGGAGCGGGAGGGGCAGGTCGTCGATTACTCGATGGTCAAGGATTCCGTTTTGGTACAGTTCGGCCAGAAGCGAAGCGATCGCGAGATGGTCTCCCTGAACAACCTCGCCGCCCACAACGACGGAATAGTGCCCGCTGACGCCTTTGACGAAATTGATGGGGAAGAGCGAGCGGGCGAGGGGCACGCTCCGGCCCCGTCGGACTCATAGCTTCTTTGTTGGATAACCTGTGCGACGTGCCGGGCGTGCTCGTCGGACACGCGACCGACGAGAAGGGCCTCACGGGCTGCACGGCGGTTCTCTTCGACGCGCCCGACGGGAGCGGGGCCGGGGCGGTGGTCGGCGTCGACGTGCGCGGCTCCTCGCCGGGAACGCGCGAGACGGATCTCTTGAACCCTACGGGGCGCATAGATCAGACGCACGCCCTACTCCTCACCGGCGGCAGCGCCTTTGGTCTCGGGGCCGCAAACGGTGTGGTGAGCCTCCTTGAGGAGAGAGGCGTAGGCTACGACGTAAGGTTTGCCCGTATTCCTATAGTTCCGGCGGCGGTAGTCTTCGATCTCGCCGTAGGAGATCCCTCGGCCCGTCCCGGCCCGCAGATGGGCTACGAGGCCGCGTCTTCGGCCGTAAGCGGCTCCTTCAAGCAGGGTACCGTCGGCGCGGGAACCGGGACGACGGTCGGAAAGGTGTTGGGGCTCGAGCGGGCGATGAAGGGGGGGCTGGGGAGCGCCTCGGTGGCTCTGCCCGGCGGGGTCGTGGTCGCGGCCCTCGCCGTGGTCAACGCCTTCGGGGACGTGCGTGACCCTTCAACGGGCGATATCATCGCCGGTCCACGCCTTGACGACGGTACCCTCGCCGACTCGGTCGAGCACCTCTTAGAGGCGGAGCGCTTTATGCGCTGGGGGGAGAACACAACTTTAGGAATCGTCGCGACCAACGCCCGTCTCTCCAAACCCCAGATAACCAAGATGGCCCAGATGGCCCAGGACGGCCTGGCCCGCACCGTCTCGCCGGTCCACACCTCTGTCGACGGGGACGTTGTCTTCGCCGCCTCCGTCGGCGGGCGGGAGAGCATCATGATGGCTCCCGACGTCGTCGGGGCGTGGGGGGCGCGGGTGGTCGCTGAGGCCGTGCTGCGCGCCGTCCGCGAGGCGAGGGGTGTGCCTGGAATTCCGGCTGCCTCCGAGCTAGGTTAGGGCTGTAATCGTGAGAGAGACGAGAAGGCGCCCTAAGTCAAGAGTCTCGAAGGCTCCAGACGAGGTACTGCATTCGATCATCTGCGGTAAGAGAAGGAGAGCGAACGCTTCAGGGTAGATGATCTGTCAATAGCGTGGACTACAAGGAAGAGGAGCCAGAAGATGGCCGCGACTTACGTTCACACCTGCTACCGAATATTGAACCCCGAGAAGAGCAAGGACTTCTACGTAGACAAGATGGGCACATCAATCGGAAAACGCAAAGTCCTTTGAGCTCGGGTTTCGTGCCTTGCTGACCGAGGGCGGTGCCGAGCGGATAGAACTGGCGAGAGCTTAGAGATAGGAGGCGCGGCGCGGGCCGCTCCCGCTAGAGTAAAAGCTCGCGCCAACGCTCATGGAGAGTCTAGCGGAAGAGTCGAGGAAGCAGGTCTGTGAAGCCTGTAGCCAAGCCACAGAGCGCGGCAAGTATCTTGGTGATCGATTGTGCGATAAATGCACGATGGTTGTGTGGACTGCCCAAGCGCTGCTCGACAACGACTACGACAGCCCACAACACATCATCCCGACTATCGTTTTCGGGGCTATTTCAGTAGACGATGTCCGTCTTGAGGAGTTGAGTGAAGCACTAGCAACCATCGAAGGGGGGTCGGAGCGAGGGCGTCTTTTACGGTTGCGCTTCCGCACGCTTTTCAAATACGCTGACGTTTGGGCCCTAGTAGACGGCGTGCCCATCATTCAGCAGGATCCTATACAAGTAGTCTACGAACACTCTGACGAAGAGGACCAGTGCATAGCCGTCGACGTTACCGACGTCTCAGTCAGGCGAATGGAAGTATCCGCTCGCTACAAGGAATCTTTAGCGGCGTTTGGTTTGGACGAAGGCTTCTCCGAAGAAGGGGGGGTAAGCTGGCAAGTGAGTCCCGGAGTAATTCACGTGATGGTGCATCCGGGACTGGTGGCCCCGGATGGGGATGCGATCGAGCGCCTGGCGAGAAACAACCCGCAGCCAGAACGTCGGTTTTTTCCACCGGCCGGTCTGATAGGAGAAGTGTACGCGATACTTCGGGGCTCCAATGCCAAGGGCAAGTTCCGGGGATTCGGGCGCGACGTACTACCCAGCAGCCTGACTAACAAACCAGAGGCCAGGACTCTTGTTCCCGCTTGCGTGGCCTGGTATCTCGCAGGTCGCAAGATACCGGCTGACTATGAAACCAAGACCAACATAACCGAGCTTCTAAATCGGCATTTGCTTGCTTCTTGTGGCCTAGAGGTGCTGTCGAAGGGAGGTAGCGATTTTAACCAACTCTGGCGCGATGCCAGAAAGCATGCCGATGTCCTTAATAGGACGGAGCAAGGAATGTTTGAAAGATTGCGACAGGTAGAGTTCATGTCCGGATACTTCTCAGCGTCAGAAAACCAGTAATCTCAAAAAACCTGTTTGGATAACTTCCTACCCTGAACCTATGCTGATCTGCGATGGACAGCGTAGTGTTTCATATCAACGAGGCCGCACAGCAACTCGAAGTTACGCCGAAGCACCTTAGAGTTCTGGAGCGGAAGGGCCGTATCTCTCCCGCTCGCCGAGACTTCAACCGTCGCATCTACACGGCGTTCGACATTGCCTTGCTAAGAAGCATGCGCGTAGGTTCTCGCCCACAGCGTTTGAAGCGTGCCGAACAGGTAGTGGCATGAGTGGAGCGCCTCCCATCACCTACACCCCGCGCCCCGACGCCACGCCAGAAGGCGAACTAAACGCGCTTGCGGCTGTTTACAGGTTGATTCTTGACAGGAAAAAGGCGGCCCCCGAAAGCCGCCCCAACGATGTGCGAAAGGATCAAGATGCGCACACCACTACAAGACAGTATACAAGATAGCCCCCCGGAGACCCTAGTAATCTTCGACTTCCGTGTCCCTGGCACGGGGTCAAGAATGCGCCGAGAGATGTATGCCTGGAAGTCATGCGCGAGCATCGAGCGCCTAGACGATCACCACGCTGTACTGATTGTTCGACCGGGCGGGGCTCGGAGGCTTGCGGCGTGAGGCCGGTGGATAAGGTCCTGAAGCAGGCGTCCAATGCGCGTAAGGTCGGCTCCGGTTGGCTGGTGAGCTGCCCGCTCCCGAACCACGGTCAGGGCCTGGGTGACAGGAACCCGAGCTTGAGCGTCACCGAGGGTGGCGATGACCACGCGCTGGTGAACTGCCAGGCAGGATGCGAGACGGAGGCTATCGTCGCCGCATGGGGCCTCAAGATGAGCGACTTGTTCGAGAGCCGTAACGGGCACGGGGGAGGGGGAGCTCATTTGTCTCCGAAAACCGAGTCAACCAGTCAACCATGTACTCTTGAGAATTACGCCGAGTACGTGCAACTGCCTGTCGAGTTCCTCAAGAGTTTGGGGCTCAGGGAGTACCGCCACCTTGGGGAGCCAGCTGTCATCATGCCCTACCTGGACGAGAGCGGGGAGGAGGTGCTACTTACCCGCTCCCGCGTCTCTCTCACCGGTAAGCCGAAGGTCAGGACCCGCAAGGGCGACAAACACCGCCTCTATGGATTGTGGAAGACAGACGAGGCACGGGAAGCTGGGTACGCGTGCCTGGGTGAAGGGGAATCCGACTCCCATACTGCTTGGTACTACAAAGAGCCATTCTTCGGTATACCGGGCGCGAACGGCTGGAAGCAAGAGTGGGCAACGGATCTTAGCGGCATAGAGAAGCTCTACTTCATAGTAGAGGACGAAGCTGGGGAAGCGTGCTGGAAGAAGCTCGCCGCCACACCGGAGATAAGGGAGCGTCTCTACCGTGTAGAGCTTGATGGCGTGAAGGATCTCTCGGAGCTTCACAAGACCGACCCAGAGCATTTTCAAGAGAAGCTTGAGAAGGTCCGCCGAGGGGCTCGCGCGTGGCTTGACATCGCCGAGACTGAGGAAGAGGAGCGAGGTCGGGAAGCGTGGGCTGCATGCGAGGAGCTGGCCGAGAGCCCGGATATCCTCGCCGAGTTCGTCGCGGATCTGGAGAGATGTCGGCTGGTCGGCGAGAGAAAAAACGCCATGCTCCTGTACCTCGCCATGACGAGCCGGCTGCTCGATAAGATTGTGAGTATAGCCGTCAAGGGCCCATCCTCGGGGGGCAAGTCCTACTTGGTCAAGCTCGTGATGAGCTTCTTCTCTGATTCGGCATACTGGTTCTTCTCCAGCATGAGCGAGAGAACGTTGTTCTATACGGAGGAACCTCTTGCTCACCGGCACATCATTCTCTCTGAGGCTGCCGGTATAGGAGACTTCCAAGAGTACGTTATCCGCACACTCCTCTCTGAGGGATTTCTGGAGTACGAGTTCGTCGAGAAGACCTCCGAAGGATTGAGACCATGCCGGATTCGCAAGGACGGCCCTACGGGTTTCATCACCACCACGACGCGCGACCGCCTGAACACTGAAAACGAGACGAGATACCTAAGCATAACGGTAATGGACACACGCGAGCAGACGAGGCGGATATTCCGCGCGCTTGCCGAGGACCACACCGAGGAGCTGGATCGGAGGCGCTGGCACGCCTTGCAAGTCTGGCTGGAAGGTGCCGCGCATCGCGTCAGCATCCCCTACGCGAGTACGCTGGCTGAGAGGATGAGCGATATCGCTGTCCGTCTGAGACGGGATTTCTCGGTTGTTCTGAGCCTTATCAAGACTCATGCTGTCCTACATCAAGCATCGCGAGAGAGAGATGCCGAAGGCCGGGTAGTGGCGACGCTAGCTGATTACGCCCGTGTCCGCGAACTAGTCTCCGGGCTTATATCCGAGGGCGTCGAGGCAACTGTACCGAAGACAGTCCGCGAAACTGTCGAGGCCGTCCGCAACACTATTGACGGGTGGGGCAAAGACTACGCGACGAACAAGGCTGTCGCCGAAGAGCTCGAAATAGACAAAGCTGCGGCCTCAAGGCGTGTGAGGACTGCCGTAGGCCGTGGCTACCTCAAGAACCTCGAAGATCGGAAGGGGCACCCGGCGCAGCTTGTGCTTGCGGAGGACATGCCAGAGGACCAGGAGATTCTACCGACTCCAGAAGATCTCGAAAGTGTGATGAGCGGTTGCGCGGTTGACCGTGATTTAGGGGAGATACAACACCCCCTCCCCCCTCGGAATCCCTTTCCGGCACCGAACTTGGGGGAGGGGGAGCTTATTACCCCTCTGAAACTGCGTCAACCGATCAACCGGAAGACGAATGGGGCGTTGTATGAGTGCGAGGGCATTGCTTGAGGAACTGCGAGGGTACGGCGTAGAACTGACCACCGATGGCAAGCAGCTACGTTACAGGCCGAAGAACGCCGTAACGTCGGAAACCTTAGACCGACTTAAAGAGCACAAAGAGGGTGTTCTAAAGCTACTCGAATGGGAGCAGCGCAAGCTCGAAGAAGCGGATCGCCGGGGCTTGCTCATTCGCTGGTCCGAGTACCCATCGTGGATAAAGCTGCATGACCCCACGACCGGAGAGTGGTACGAGGTGAGAGCCGAAGAGTGCCTGCCCTCTGTTGTCGAAACTGCTGACAAGTACAGAAAGAAGGGAGGCGCAGCATGAAGTGCATCCCTTTATTTGCATCCGATCTCACTAATGTAAATGCAAACGACGAGAGAGAAGATAGCTTGATCACTACAGAGAAGGGAGCGCAATGACAGAGAACAGATACCGCGACTCTGGCCATCACCGGGTTTTTCGATGTGGAGTATGACTAGCCAGGTAAGGCGGGGAGTTCCCGGAGAGGAGCAGGACATGGATTTTATGAGATATCACAGGACCAGACACGAGTACGAAGAGCGCAATGGCGAGGAATTCCCCGGACTAGGCGAGGACCGACAGAGAAGGGAGAGGCAAAAGGCGGCTGAAGAAAGGGCCACTAGTGAAGAGGCAAACCGCACCGAAGAGGATGTGTACCAACCTCCGAGGAGGCTACCTTTTCAGCCCAACCGCCGTCGGCGCTTCAAGTAGTGAGTAGTCAATGAGAGGGCGTAGGTGTTGATGGCTAGACGCAGCGCATATACTACACTCTCCCGCATTCCCCGACTTTGCAACGCACTGTAGCGTGGCACTCGAACACAGAGCCGGGCGCTCTTACTACTACCGCCATGTACGGGATGGAGAGAAGGTCCGCAAGGAATACGTTGGCGCCGGCCTCGTGGCCGAACTCGCCTCAGAGGCGGACCGGGCCAAGCGGGAGCGGAATGCAGCGGAGAAGGGCCGCAGCGGGCGGGAGTTCGAACACTTTGAATTCCTAATGGCTCCGGTCCTAGAACTAAACCACGCGGCAGGGGTTCTCGTCCGAGCGGAGCTCATTGTGAGCGGGTACCACAGACACAAGGGGGAATGGAGGCGTAAGCATGAGAGCGCTTGAACTGCCCGACGAGACAAAGGCCCGGCTGGGAGAATTGGAGAGCCTTAGCCAGAAGGCGGAAGCCGGAGACAAGGAGGCACGCAAAGAATTGCGGCGCCTTATCCGTTCCTCGTCGCCGGAGGTTGTTGAGCGGGCCTCAGACATCGGCCGCAAAGCAGGGCGCATGCTAGCCCGCACCGCAGCCGGCGGGGATTTGCTCGTACAGGAGGCCCTTTACGCTAAGCTCGACGCTATGCGGCAGGAGATCGCTGGCGAGAGCCCCACACCCCTCGAGATGCTACTCACCGAGCGTGTTGTCTCATTGTGGATGTTAACCGCGTTGTTGGACATCTTGATCGCGGGCCAGTACAGAAAGGTGATAGCCTCAGAGGGCAAGCGCCTTCCGCCTTCCTATATCATTCAGCAGTCGCGGATACTTGAGAGTGCTTCTCGTCGCTACCTCGCCGCCATAAGAGAGCTTGCCAGGGTGCGCAAGCTACAGGCGAACACCGCGGCGGTGCAGTTCAACACGCAGATCAACCTCGGCCGCTAGAGGACCTACACTCGGGGCAGCGTGAAGTAAAAGCGTGCGCCTCTGCCGGGATGACTCACGGCGTCGATCCTGCCGCCGTGAGCTTCGATAAGGCCGCGTGCGATAGCCAGTCCCAGCCCGGCGCCCGGGTCGTACTCCTTCTCCGCGAGGGTGCGGGACCTCTCAGCCCGGAACGAGCGCTCAAAGACGCGCGGGAGGTCCTCCGGGGCGATGCCTTCCCCGGTGTCGGCGACCTCTACGTGTACCACCTCTCCCCGGGACTCGGCCCGTAGTAAGACCGTGCCGTCGGCGGGGGTATGGCGCAGGGCGTTGGAGATCAGGTTCTGTAGCACGCGCTGGAGCTTTGGAGGATTCATCAGCACCGGGTCCACATCCCCCGAGACCTCGCCAACCAGCTGCACGCCCAGCTGCTCCGCCTGGGGCCGGAAGCCCGAGAGCGTGTCGGAGATCAGATCATGTAACGAGGCACGCTCCATTTCCAGCTCTAGCAAGCCGGCGTCTATGCGGGCGAGCTCGAAGAGGTCATCCACGAGACGGCTGAGGTGTGCGAGCTCCTTGGTCGCGGAGTTCAGGTAGCGGGCCTCCGTTTCGGAGTCGTCGGCTATGCCGTCGGCGAGGGCTTCGATCAGGGCTCGGGTAGAGGCGAGCGGCGTGCGCAGATCGTGCGAGACGGCGGCGATGAGGTCTCTGCGGGCCTGCTCCATCTCGCGCTCGCGCTCCGCTGCCTCCTCGAGGGAGCGGGCCATGTGGTTGAAGTCTCTCGCGAGGTCAGCTATCTCGTCCCAGCCCTCAACCGGGATCTCGGAACCAAGCTCGCCCTCCGTAAGCCGCGCGGCGCCCCGCCTCACCTTCTCGATACGGTCAGCTATTGGCGCGGCGCAGAGCAGGCTGAAGCCGACGGATAGCACCGACGCGAAGAGCAGCATGGTTAGCACGAACGCGAAGTCGTGGTCCGAGATAAACATCGCCCGGGATCCCGCAAGCATCATCCCGAGGAGGAGGAGACTCCCGATAAGGCCAGCTCCAATGAGCTGCACCCGCACGCCACCCAACCGCCCGAGCACGGCTGGCCGCACCACCATCAGCGCGACCAGCCCAACCCCGCCGCCCGCGCTGGCGAGCAGGAACGCCACGTCCGGCAGGTCCGAGGACGGCAGCCCCAGCAATTTCGCGCCGATCAGGATGGCGACCGCCAGCGCGACCGCGAGGAACAGCAGAGAGATACCCACGGTCCGGAGCACTGGCTCTACCCGCCGAATCTGTAGCCAACGCCCCACACGGTCTGGAGGTAGTGTGGGTTGGCGGAATCGGGCTCTATCTTCTCACGCAGGCGGCGCATATGTACGGTGACGGTGCTGGTCTCAGCGGCAAAGGTGTAGCCCCACACTGCCTCCATTAGCTGATCCCGGGTGAACACTCGCCTGGGGTGAGAGGCCAGATGGTAGAGCAGGTCGAACTCCCGCGCCGTGAGCGTCACGGGCTCGTCCCGGACCGTCACCTCCCGCGTATTCGGGTCTATCCGCAGCACGTCGAAGTCGAGCACGATACCGTTCGCCTCCTGGGCCTCATCCGTCCGCCTGAGTACGGCCCCGACCCTGGCGACTAGCTCACGCGGGGAGAAAGGCTTGACCATGTAGTCGTCCGCGCCGAGGCCAAGGCCCAAGATCCTATCCCCCTCCTCGCCTCGAGCGGTCAGCATGATCAGGGGTACCCGTCCCTCAGCCTGGATCCGGCGGCACACCTCGATGCCGCTTACCTTTGGCAGCATCAGGTCGAGCACGACCAGACCGGGCCTCTCGCGCCTATACAACCGGAGCGCCTCCTCGCCGTCGGCGGCCGGGACGACTACGTAACCTTCTCGCCGCAGGTACCGGCCCACGACCTCCCTGATGTTGGGCTCGTCGTCTACGACCAGGATCTTTACCACCGAAGTCTCCGCCCCCGATCTTTCTCGCAACTTGATTATACGCGGAGCGCGACCGCCGCCGCGAAAGCGCTTCGCCAGCGCGAGTACCAAACAGACCCGTTGCTCATCCAGGCACCTCCTAAAATTCTTCTACCTCAACGAACACCTTGATCGCGCCCTTCT
>CADCVD010000182.1:4410-19617 GCA_902806055.1 uncultured Rubrobacteraceae bacterium | reverse complement strand
ACGCGATGGACCAGCCAACCGCAGAGGAGGCGCTGGGGCGGCTCGAGCCGCTGGTCGGCGAATGGACCCTCGAGGCCAAGCCGCCGGACGGACCGCCGTGGCCGGGCGAGGCACGGGCGACGATCGAATGGCACGACTCGGGAGCACACCTGGTACAGCGCTCGATGGTGGACATGCCCGAGGCGCCCGACTCCATCTCCATCATGGGATGCGACGCCGCCAACGGTACCTACTACCAGCTCTACTCCGACGAGCGCGGCGTCTGCCGCGTCTACGAGATGAGCATCAAAGACGGGCGGTGGGAGCTCTGGCGCGAGGGAGAACCGTTCCCGCAGCGCTTCACCGCGACGATCAGCGATGACGGCAACACGATCTCAGGCCGCTGGGAGAAGGCACTGGACGGGCGCACGTGGGAGACCGACTTTGACCTCACATACCGCAAGATCAGGTAGGCAGGGGTCTCGCTCCGAGGCAGTTGACGGCCAAAGCGGGGGCACGCTGACAAGAGCCGTCACAAGATAGGTCGCCTTCCGCGCCACTCTCCACGTCAGCAGAGAAGAAGTTGCCGCTGGGAATTTTATGCTCCCCGTGTTTCCCTCTTATTGGCCGCGGAGATCGCGGCGAGGTCTGCTCTTAGTCCTACAGGGCCAGGTAGCTGAACCTTGCGGTACCGTGTTCCCGTGCTCATGCCAGCTACCTCCGGGACCGGACGCCCGTTTGGTAGTCTGGCAGAGAGGCCCTCACCCGACTCCTTCCTCCGCTCAGAGGTAGCACCTTTAGACCCTTTTAGCATCTCGTCTACTGACCTAACGTCGAAGAGGCGGTTTCAGCTTCAGTAACTTCGCCGCGATCTCCTCCGTCAGTGTTCGTCGTCTGGCCCTGGTCTCGTGCGCATCCGCCAACACAAATGCACGAGAATTTGTTTGACTTAAGACTCTTCGGTCTGCTCAGATTCTTGAATGCGACACAGCATATATTCATAGACATTCACACAACAAGCGCGCCGCTTTCCCGAGGAAAGCTGTTCGACGGTCCGTGTGACCCGGCGGGCCCGGGTCTCAGGTTGCTTGGCCGATTCGATCCAGCGGACCCAATCGCGACGACCCATGGTCGTGAGGTCGTCCCACAACGTCTTCGCCTCGTGAGAAGTGGTAAGGGCGACCCGAAGATCGGCAGGGACAGTCGGTTCAGGCTCTGGTCCCAAGATAGCGAGTCTCACCGTGTCGCCCGCGTCGGCACCAGCGCCCTTGAGCATGGCCTTGTTCACACGCAGCCAGTGGCTTCCAGACGTGCTGGGTTCTAGTGCCACTCGGAAAGGATGACCATTGATGGTGCCTTCGACCTTGGTCGAGACGTGCGAGGGAAATTGCTTGCTGACCCACTCCGGAACGTTGAGCAGGATCTGGAAATCGGTCTTCGCCGTCTTAGGATGCTGAAAGAGCTGTGCCTCGAAGCGCAAGACTGGTGGACCGTCGCCATCGGCTTTCGCGATCTGAGGGTTGCCGCCTGCGAGGAGAGCCGGCTTTGCGACCTTAGTTGGCTTCTTGGACGTTTTGTTGGCCATTGCGTTCACTCCAACGGATAGACTGATACATAAATAAGTATCCTTGATTCTAGAAATTCTACATGGGTAGACTTAGTGTTTCTTAGGTTGTTTCCGCAAAGCTCATAGCGCCTATAGGGGACAGGGTTTATGTCCTAGTCTGCTTAGAGACCCCGGCTCTTTCTATGCTCACATGGTCTTCGAATTTCCGAGAAGACCACTTCTAGGCAATTCGTGAACAGAGGGCTTTGCCCCGGTCGCCTACCCCTATCCGAGCAGGCAGAGGAGCGTCCGGGGAGTTCGGCAGGACGAGGCTGGCAACGAAGAAGGGCTGAAGCCCCGAAGGACCCCGGCCCGGTCTCGCTAGTCTACCTGTCCCTATAGCCCGGAAGGTCCGGGGCTGGCGGCGCTCCGCAGGTTATCCGACGCCGAGAAGGCCGTCCGGAACAGCCCAGGCTCGGCCTGGGCGAACTGCAGGTAGCCGGCGCCGACGGCGCGCAGGCGCGCACGTGCGGCTTCGGCAGGGGCCCGCCATTCGGCAGCCCGTCCAGCTCGGCCTCCATCGCTTCGGCTAGCGCGGCCTGGGCGGCCAAGCAGACCGCGTCGAGGAGCGCGCCTCGGTTGGCGAAGTGCCGGTACGCCGCGCTGGGCGCCACGCCCGCCCGCCGGGTGGCCTCGCGCAACACGACCGCGTCCGGTCCGCCGGCGCGCGCCAACTCCGTGCCTGCCTCGAGCAGGGCGCGGCGCAGATCACCGTGTCGGTACGTGTCGCGTTTCGGCGGGCCGGTCCCCGTGCTCGTCATCGCCCTTCCTCCGGGACAACGCAAACCATCCGCACCACCCCAAACTCCCTATTGTGAACACTGTACACGTACCGTACTCTACATTTGCTATTGTGAACATTGTACACAAACTCCAAGCCGAGAAGGGCGGGGCGCTGTCGTACGAAGGAGGATAGGAATGTTGCTGGAGAACAAGAACGCCGTAATCTACGGTGCTGGAGGCGCTATCGGCGGCGCGGTGGCCCGCGCTTTCGCCCGTGAGGGGGCCAGGGTCTTCCTCGCCGGTCGTACCCTTGCCACCCTTGACAGGGTTGCCGAGGAGATCTCCACCGTAGGAGGAGTGGCTGAGACGGCTCAGGTCGATGCTCTGGACGAGCGGACCGTCGAGGAGCACATCGGCGGGGTGGTGGAGCAGGCGGGGAACATAGATGTCTCCTTCAATGCCATCTCGATCCGAGACGTCCAGTTGATCCCGCTCACGGAGATGTCGCGCGAGGACTTCGCGAGCCCGATCGTAACCGGCACGGCGACGCATTTTCTGACCGCGAGGGCGGCGGCGCGGCGCATGGCCGAGAGGGGCTCCGGCGTAATCCTAACGCTCTCCTCTTCGGCCGTCCGCGCATACGTCCCGGGTGTTTACGTGGGGGGCTTCGGGATCGCGGGTACGGCCATCGAGGCCCTCACGAAACAGCTCGCCGCGGAGCTTGGGCCGCAAGGCGTCCGCGCCGTGTGCCTGCGGCTGGAGGGGATACCGGAGAGCTGGGAGGGCATCTCGACCGAGTACTGGTCAGCGCCGCCGGCCGAGATCGAGGCGCAGATGAAGGCACGTTCGTTGCTGGGTCGGGTGACGACGCTGAACGACTTAGGCAACGCGGCGGCGTTCTTGGCCTCCGATCTGGCCGGCGCGACGACCGGAACCGTCTTCAACCTGACCAGTGGTACGGTCGTCGACTAGTGTGCACAGTCCACAATCACATTGGCGAGGAGACGCGATGAGTGGTTCAAGTTACGTTCGAGATGAGTGGCTTATTGCCTACAAGGAGAACTGCCGACCATGACCACCTTTGTGTTGATTCCCGGTGCCGGGGGCTTAGCGTGGTACTGGCATCTGCTGGAGGCCGAGCTGCGCGGGCGGGGCTACGAGGTGGTAGCGGTGGACCTGCCCGCCGACGACGATTCGGCGGAGCTAGAGGAGTACGCCAACGCTGTAGTCGAGGCGATCGGCGACCGCACCGACCTCGTCCTGGTGGCCCAGTCGATGGGCGGGCTCACCGCGCCGCTGGTGTGCGAGCGGGTGTCCGTGGACCTGCTGGTGATGCTGAACGCGATGGTCCCGGCACCGGGTGAGTCCGGGGGCGAGTGGTGGCCCAACACCGGTCACGCGCGGGCGAGGC
Source organism: uncultured Rubrobacteraceae bacterium (assembly GCA_902806055.1). GTDB lineage: Bacteria > Actinomycetota > Rubrobacteria > Rubrobacterales > Rubrobacteraceae > Rubrobacter_F. Next base: position 15,898 of record CADCVD010000182.1, on the reverse strand, counting down.
GCGAACAGGCCGAGCGCGACGGTAGAGACCTCGCCGCCGATGAGGACCTGCGGGAAACCTTCTTCCACGACGTCCCGCCCGAGGTCACAGCCGAGGCGTGGGCGAGGGGAGAGCCGCGCCAATCCGGGACGCCGTTCGCGCAGCCGTGGCCCCTGTCGAAGTGGCCCGACGTACCGACGAGGTTCCTGCAGGGCCGCGACGACCGCTTCTTGCCGGTGGAATTCCAGCGGCGGGTCGTGCGAGAACGTTTGGGCATTACCCCCGACGAGATGGCCGGCGGGCACCTCGTCGCCCTCAGCCGCCCGAAGGAGCTGGCCGATCACCTGGAAGCGTACCGGGAGGGCATCGCCGGAGTAGAAGATGGCTGACAGGGGAACGGGCGAGTCGCACGATCCAGCGAAGGAGGTCGCTATGAGGAAAGTGGTCGCGGTGGAGTTCGTGTCGGTGGACGGCGTGATGGAGGCGCCGGAAGAGTGGGCTTCTTCCTACACCAACGACGAGATGGAAGAGGCGAACGCGGCGGGGATAGCCGCGTCGGACGCGTTGCTGCTGGGGCGAGTGACGTACGAGCAGATGGCCGCCTTCTGGTCATATCAACCGGGCGGCACGCCGATGGCGGACTACATGAAAACTGTCTCCAAGCACGTTGTTTCGACGACGCTGGAGGAGCCCCTGGAGTGGAACAACTCGACCCTGGTCAGAGGGAACGGGTTCGCGGAGGACATCGCCAGGCTGAAACAACAGCAGGGTAAGGATATCGCGATCCTCGGCAGTGGCACCCTCGTCCGGTCGCTGCTGCACGACGACCTCCTCGACGAGCTTCGGCTCATAATCTATCCCATCATTTTAGGCAGCGGCAAGCGCCTCTTCGAGGACGAGGGCTATAGGAAACCCCTGGAACTCGTGGATTCGAAGACCTTCAGCACGGGTGTCCTCTACCTCACCTACCAGCCGTCGGACGAGCAGGGCGCCGGGCAGGGTCCTTGAGATAGAAGGCCACACGAAAGGAAGGAGCACCGTGCAGCGAAAGCTCGAGCTGGTTCCTATCCCCGTCTCAGACGTGGCCGCGCAAAGGCGTTCTACGCCGGGCAGGTAGGCTTCGACAAGGAACTCGACCGTTGCGGGTCGACATCCCGCAGGCTGGGATACCGATGACCGAAGATCCAACATCAAGAAGGGAAACGGCCATGAAGGACGTTCAGCAGCAAGTCCAGGAAGCCATCGATCTGCTCATCGACTCGGGAGCGGAGAGGGGACTGCAGGTCGCCGTATACCGGCGCGGCGAGCAGGTGGTAGACGCCGTCGCGGGCGTCGCCGACCCGACGACCGGACGCCCGGTCACCCCAGACACGCCGATCTACTCCTACTCGACGGGCAAGGGTGCGACCTCGACCGTGGCGCACGTGCTCGTCGAGCGCGGCCTCTTCGGCTACGACACGAGGATCGGGGAGCTGTGGCCGGAGTTCGGCACCCTCGGCAAGGAGAATGCCACCGTGCGCCACGCCCTCACGCACGCGGTCGGCGTGCCCGGCATACCCGCCGACACCACGCCCGAGGACCTCACCGACTGGGACAAGATGTGCGCTATCATCGCCGACTCATTACCCTGGTGGGAGCCGGGCACGGCGACCGCCTACCACGCCTACACCTTCGGCTACATCGTCGGCGAGCTGGTCCGCCGGGCCACCGACAAGTCGATCTCTCAGGTCCTGCGGGAGGAGGTTGCCGCACCGCTGGGCGTCGCCGACGAGCTCTACTTCGGCGTACCGGAATCCAAGCTGGGCAGGCTGGCGCGGCTTGAGGACGCGGAAGGTAGCGTGGAATACCTAGCCTCAATGCCGGACGATTCGCCGTTCTTCAAGTGGGGTCCGCGCGCGACCTTCCCGACCGCCGAGTTCGGCAACCGCGCCGACGTACTTATGGCCGATATCCCCGCCGGCGGCAAGATGTCCGCCCGGGCGGTGGCTCGCATGTACGCCGCGCTCTTGGACGAAGTGGGCGGCTCCCGGCTGATCTCGCCCGAGCGGCTGCGCGAGGTCTCCGCCGTAGCGTTCAGCGGCGTCGATGAGATCATGGGCAACCCGGTCTCGTGGGCGCTGGGCTACACCCTCGGCCGCCCCGGGGCCGATCCGCAAGAAGCCCCGACCGCATTCGGGTTTTGGGGTGCCGGCGGGAGCATCGCCTACGCCGACACTGCGACCGGGATCTCGTTCGCGTTGACCAAGAACAGGCTAAGCTCCGATTTTGGTGCCGCAGAACGAGTCTCCGAGATAATCACGAAGGCCCTCGCTGAGAGCTAGTCAGCGGTGCGCCGGAGACCGGGCTGCGTTCGGACGACGACGTCGAGAGGAGAAGAGATGAACGAAAACCCTAAAGGAAACTACGCCGAGGTGAACGGCCTCAGGATGTACTACGAGATCCACGGCACCGGCAGACCGCTAATTTTGCTGCACGGCGCCTACATGACGATCGACTTAATGGGGGAGCTCGTGCCGTCGCTCGCCAAGGCCCGGCGGGTCATCGCCGTGGAGCTGCAGGGGCACGGGCGTACGGCTGACATAGATCGTCCGCTGACCTACGAGCTGATGGCGGACGACGTCGCCGCCCTCATCGGCCACCTCGGCCTCGAGCAAGCCGACGTATTCGGCTACAGCATGGGAGGCGACGTCGCCTTTCAAGTCGCCATCCGGCACCCGGAGATGGTGCGCAAGCTGGTGGTCGCCTCGGCCTCCTACACGAGTGCTGGCATGCACCCCGAGTTGCTAGAGATGATCCCGACCATCACCTCGGAAACCTTCGCCGGGTCTCCGACCGAAGAGGCCTATCTCCGGACCGCGCCGAACCCGGAAGGCTTCCCCGCGCTGGTCGCTAAGCTGAAGCGGCTCGATATAGAACCCTTTGCTTGGCCACCGGAGAACATTCGGGCAATCGTGGCACCTACCCTGCTCATCATCGGAGATTCCGACGCCATCCGCCTCGAGAATGCCGTCGAGCTGTTCCGGCTGCTCGGCGGCGGCGTGATGGGGGACTTGACCGGCCTTCCGAAGTCCCGGCTCGCGGTGCTCCCGGGCACCACGCACTTCGTCCCTCCCGGTAGCTCGGTCTTGGAACGCGTCGATTGGCTGGCTTCGATGGTCGGCGAGTTCCTCGACGCGCCTGGGCCGGAGGTACAAGGAGCTGAGGACGGATGAAAAAGACCTACCATGGCAGTTGCCACTGCGGCACGGTCCGCTTCGAGTGTGAGTTGGATCTGTCCGCGGGCACCAGCAAGTGCAACTGCTCTTTCTGCACTAAGACGAGGTTTTGGAAAGCCTTCGTCGTAGCCGACGAGTTCCAGATCTCACGGGGAACGGACGCTCTTTCGGACTACCGGTTTGGCAGCAACACCATCCACCATTTCTTCTGCGGCCGTTGTGGAGTTACGCCGTTCGGCAGCGGAGAGATGGAAGAGCTCGGTGGCAAGTTCTACGCCGTCAACGTCGCTTGTTTGGACGACGCGACAGCCGAAGAGCTGGCTTGGGCGCCCGTTACCCACGAAGATGGCCGGCACGACAGATGGGACCGGGCTCCCACTGAGACGCGCTACCTCTGACCCGGCGCGAGGGTGCGTAGAAGCTGGTGTGGTCATCGAGGTTGGACAGACGAGACGAAAGGAGCAGGTGTATGAGCACCGGAGGGTTGTCCGAGGCGCGGCTGGGCCGCATGCACGACGTAATGGTGGGCCACATCGGGCGTGGCGAGGTGCCCGGCCTCGTCACGCTCATCGCCCGGCATGGCGAGGTGCGCGTCGGTGCGATCGGCACGAAGGCCGTCGGCGGCAGCGACCCGATGCGGCGCGACACGATTTTCCGCATCGCTTCAATGACCAAGCCGGTTGCGGCTGCGGCGGCAATGATACTGGTCGAGGAATGCAGATTGCGCCTCGACGAGCCGGTGGGCCCTCTGCTGCCCGAACTGACGGATCGCAGGGTCGTCCGCGCGATTGAGGGCGCACTCGACGACACCATGCCTGCGAAACGCCCGATCACGCTGCGCGACCTGCTGACCCTAAGGCTGGGGATCGGGGCGGTGCTGGCTCCTCCGGGATGGTACCCGATCCAGGAGGCGATGGAAGAGGCGGGGATAGCCCCCGGCCCGGACTCGCCTTCGCTTCCGCCCGACGAGTGGATGAAGCGCCTCGGCGGCCTGCCGCTGATCCATCAGCCGGGCGAGGGGTGGATGTACGAGACGGGCTTCGACGTACTGGGCGTCCTGATTTCCCGTGCCACCGGCGAACCGCTGGAGTCCTTCTTCCGCGAGCGCATCTTCGGGCCGCTTGGTATGGAGGACACCGGCTTCCACGTGCCGACCGCGAAGCTCGACCGGCTGGCGAGCTGCTACCAGGCCGATCCAGAGACCGGGGCGCTCGAGCTCTACGACGTCGCCGAAGAAAACCGCTGGAGCCACCCGCCCGCCTTCGAGTCGTGCGGCGGGGGGTTGGTCTCGACCGTCGACGATTACCTGGCCTTCTGCCTGATGATGCTAAACAAGGGCAAGTATGGCGGCGAGCGCATCCTGTCGAGGCCGTCGGTCGAGCTCATGAGCACCGACCACCTGACCCCCGAGCAGAGGGCGGGGACGGAGATGTTCTTCGGGAACAACAGCAGTTGGGGTTTCGGCATGTCCGTCATCACGAGGCGCGACGATCTGTCGTCCACCCCCGGAAGGTTTGGCTGGGACGGCGGTTACGGCACGTCCGGATACTCAGACCCCGCGGAGGCCTTGGTCGGCATCCTGATGACTCAACGCCTTGCCGGCCCCGATTCCCCCCGCATCGATCTCGATTTCTGGACCTTGGTTTACGGGGCGATCGACGACTAAGGCGCACTGTGGCGCTCGGGCTACGGTAGGCTTCCGCAACGGATCCGGCCAGCCACCTTCAAGCCGGTATTGCGGCAAGCTAAAGCTTGCCGCTTGCTCCTCAACAGGACGGCCCGCTGGCGTATGGCCGAGGCGAGGCGTCTGCTGGTCCAGACCGATCTTCCCGTGGAGGGCCGGCTACGGAGATGCCGGATGCTTCGTGAGGACCTTCAGGCGCGCACACGATATTATCCCGCTCGGCTGGCGATCGCCCTGCTGCCCAGGCCCAGGACGATCGCCAGCAGCGCCTCCTCCAGCTGGGAGGTCTTTCTGGCGTGGGCGGCCACCTCCGGCAGCCGCTCGCAAAAGATTCTCCGCTTGCATTAGGCCTTGTCGCAGAAGAAGCGGCTGGCACGGATCTCGAGCCTCACCGCGATGCTGTGCTAAGGAAGGTCCGAGACCCTCCTGGCGTAGCGGATGTGAATTCGCAAAGCTTCTGGACCATCAGTTGTCATGAGGCCTCGCCGGCGAGCGTACGGCTGGCACCCCTCCCGCCACGTCCTTGCCACGGTGCTCTGTTATGTTATCGCCATAGGTACCGCCCTCTCTCTTGGACCTGGGCGGCAAGGGCGAGAGCGGGTCACACAATGCGAAGGAGGTCCGACGCGTGGAGGGAGAGAGCTTCTTGGGGCTGGAAGTGAGAGCCAACGACGGGACCGACCTCGGCCGGGTCACAGACATGACAACAGACCAAGCGACGGGCGAGGTGACTCACCTAGTCCTGGAGTGGGAAGGCGTGGACGCGGAGGTTGCGGTATCAGCCGTGGCCCTCGACGAGGATGGGGAGTTCGCCACCTACTCCCCCGACGCCTCCGACGTCGAGCCCGGTGACCACGTGGGCGACGAATACAAGCCTGGGGGCTACTCCCCTGTCTGGGAGTCGACACCCGATCAGGAGGACTACGAATGGCAGGGACAGTTCGTCCACGTAGGAGATCTCGACGAACCTCCTGTCTCACCGGCTCAGGAGGCACGCGAGGATTGGGAGGACGAGTCCTACGAGCCCGACTCGGGCTACCCCGAGAACGATGCCTTCGTCGACGAGCAGACCGGCGAGGAGACCGACGCGTACCGCGACGGCGACGACCTGCGGGCGGACGTGGCGGAGGTCTTGGATTCTACCGAGGTCCACGACGACACCGGCATTCGGCTGCGGCGGATCGTCGGTACGGTCGTGGTGCTAGCGGGTGTTACGGCCTCGCGGGAGGATCTCGACGCGGTGGTCGCCGAGCTCCTGGACCTCAACGGCGTTGCGGACGTTGACACCACGGACGTGGATGTGCGCTAGGACGTCCGGAGGAGACGTTCGTGGCGCGAGCCTTGGTTGGGAGGAGTCTGCTACAGCTGGGATTTCCACCGCGTCTTGGCAGTTCTCCTGCCGGCTGGGGTCATCACAACACCTTGTGGCATCGCATAAAGTTGCGGGATCTCGGAAGGGGCGCTGGCTGCTAGCACTTCCTCATGAACTGGGGACACGACCCCTTGAAGTAGCCCCTGCAGTCGTAAGCATGACCAAGCTCCCCAGATCGATCAGGGGAGCTGGCGTAGCCGCCCCAACACTACCCGCAGGACTACTTCCCCCTTCCCCACACTAAGGCGCATATAGTTCAAAGAGAGTAGCTTTCTAGACGAAAGGCTCTAATTGCAGAAATGACTGAAGCCCTTTGATGGCAGGGGCTCTTACTCGTTCAACGCGGTGACGAGGAACATCGTTGTGAAGAAGCGGCGGTATCTATACTACCGACGAGTTGACCGCAATCTGACCGCAACCGGGTGTCTCTCCCTGTCCCTCCATGTCTCTCTAAGAGAGCTAGAACCAGATAAAACCGCTGTTTTGTCTCCCTGTGTCCCTCCGTGTCTGCCCCTGTCCCTGAAGGAGAATGACTACGAATCAGAAGGTCGCGGGTTCGAGTCCTGCCGAGCGCGCCATCAAAATACCTGCAAATTGCGAAAATACGAGAAAACCTAGGTGAAGTCACTGAGGAAGCTCGGGTGCTAACGTACAAGAGCTGTCAAGTGCGTACGCGACTTGTACTGATTGGAGTAGAATCAGCAATAAGAGCGACATTTGACAATGTTCAATGGTACTGAGCGTAAAACACCATTGCTGGAAGCCTCATTGTTCGCTGGTATTCGCCTGGGTCGTCAAATCTGTCGTCAACTTCCATCGATAGTCCAGCTTACAGTCATTGAGGCACTCTCCGAGCTTAGGCTATTAGAGTTTTAGTCACTCCGTTGCGCCGGCCTCCGAGAGCGCGTAAGCAACCGCCTGCTCCAGCGTCATCGCCCTTCCCTCCGCCCACGCCGCCTCGAACGCCTCCGGGTCCAGCATCTCGCGCGTGCTCGTCAGATCGCGCTCGTTCAAGCTTCGCAAGACCGACCACGAGACTCCCGCACCCGTCTTTTCGCTCAGGGCATCTGCGGCACCGAAGAGGCGTGCCGCCCGCTCCGCCAGGCCCTCTCTTGCTGCCACGCCGGCAAGCCCGGTGGCGCAGAAGACGACGTTGTAATCGTCGCGTAGCATGCCCGCGATCTCGACGCTCTCCCGCAGCAACTCGCCGATCCGCGCGTCGTCGCCCTCGAGGCGCTTCAAGATCGCTTGCGTTCCCAGAAAATTCGCCAGCATGCCCCAGTTCCCCGCCTCGCGCGAGAGGGCTTCGCCCTCGCCGAGCAGCCGCATCGCCTCGTCGCCGTCACCGCGCGCCAGCGCCAGGTTGGCGGGGCCGTACAGCCCGGAGGAAACGCTGTGGGGGTCCCCCAGCTCGCGGAACAGCCTCAGCGATTCGGGCAGCACCGCCTCCGCTGTGTCCAAGTCGCCCCGGCTCAGCGTTGCCAGTCCCTGCATCCCGAGCGCGTGGGCGAGGGTCTCACGGCCTCCCGCCGCCCGCGCCGCGGCGACGCTCTCGGTCGCGAACGCGGCCGCCCGGTCTGACTCGCCCCGCAAGAACGAGAGGATAGCTGCCACGAACAGCGCCCGCGACCGGGCGAGGTCAGGCATCGCGCCCTCTTCGGCCAGTGCCCGCTCCATCCAGCGCAGCCCCTCGCCCATGTACCCGCGCCGGAACCAGAACTCGTAGATCCCCCAGCCGATGCTAGCCGCCTCCCCGGGCTTGCCCCGCTCGAGCAGCCACGCCATCGCTGCTCTGACGTTGTTGTGCTCGCGGGCGAGTCTGTCCAACCACTGCGCCTGACGCGGCCCATGTAGCTCGGCACGCGCCTGTTTCGCGAGCGCCAGATAGTAGTCGGCGTGCCGCATGCTGACCCGCTCGCCCTCTTCGCTCTCCTCCAGCTTTTCCCGCGTGTACTGCCTGACCGGCTCGAGCATCCCGTAGCGCGCCTCGCCGCCCTGCATAGGAGGCTGCATTTCGACCAGTGACTGCTCCACTAGGGCGCCCAATAGCCCCAGCATGTCTTGTGCCTCCTCACCCGTCACGACCGCCCCGATCGCTTCGGCCGCCTCGAGCGTGAATCCCCCAGCGAATATTGACAGGCGACGGAACAATCTCTGTTCTGGCTCGGAGAGCAGCTCGTGGCTCCAGTCGAGCGTAGCACGCATGGTCCTCTGACGCTCGGGTAGGTCGCGTGCCCACGCCGTAGAAAGTGCCTGGTCCAGCCTGGAGAGGAGGGCCGCAGGCTCGAGGAGCCTCACCTTCGCCGCTGCTAGCTCCAGAGCCAGCGGCAGCCCGGCTAAGCGCCAGCAGATCGCCGCAACCGAAGCGGCGTTCTCAGTAGTGAGTGCGAAGGAAGGAGAAGCCGCCCGGGCTCGCTCCACGAAGAGCCGCCCCGAGGGGGCTCTGAGGACCTCCTCCTCTGTTGGGTTCTGGGTTGAAGAGGGCAGCGCCAGGGGTGGGACGGGGTACTCCTGCTCGCCCCGAACTCGCAGGGGTGCCCGGCTGGTCGCTAGCATGACAATTCTAGGACAGGCTTCGATGAGGTGAGCCACTTCCTGCGCCGCCTCCAGCACCTGCTCGAGGTTGTCGAGCACCAGGAGGGTTCGCCTCTCGCGGAGGTAGGCGCGCAGGGCGTCGCCTGCACCCTGGCCCTGCTCTTCCCTCAACCCCAGCGAGCTGGCGATAGTGGGAACCACGAGCGCTGGATCGCTAAGTGAGGCCAAGGCAACGAAGGATACCCCGTCGGGGAAGTGTCCCTTGGCCTCCTGCGCGGCGGAAAGGGCCAAGCGTGTCTTTCCCACTCCGCCGATGCCTGTGAGTGTCAGAAGCCTTACCTCTGAACTACTCAGGAAAAGCTCTCTTATCCCACTGAGCTCTCGCTCGCGGCCCAAAAGCGGCGTCGGAGGGCTTGGCAGAGTAGAGCCGGAGAAGCCTGGGACGGGAGAGGAAGTCTCGAGCTCGGTAACATTGCGCTTCGGTACCGCCGCGAGGAGGGAGGCGTGCTCGTCCACTGAGAGCTCCAAGGCGTCGGCGAGCGATCTAACGGTGTGGGGGTAGGGGTGTTTTCTCGTGCCTCGCTCCAGGGCGCTTACGGCGTTTGAGGTGAGGCCCGCCCGGGAGGCGAGTTCCTCTTGCGTCAGCCCCGAAATCTCTCGAAGCCGCCGTAGCCGTGCTCCGAACGTTGGCTCCTGCTCCGGACTCACATTCAGGCCGATCTTCTGCTTGAACACCTCGCCGATTCGGACCAAATGCTAACAGGGACCGACGAGAGCCGAAAGGTCTCCAACAGTTCGAACTGTTGGAGAAGTGTGTGGGTGGTGTTGGTGGTGCTGGTGCGTTCGGAGGTGCAGAGTAGAAACCAGGACGAAAGGTTGGTCGAGGAAGAGGAGGACGAGCAATTGCGTAGGCGACGATCTTCGAACGCAGCCGCACGAAGGTGCGCTCCCTTAGAGTGAGTGTATCGACTAACTGGCTTGGATGATCCTAACGAGGAACCAAAGAACCAAAGGAAAGGAGCTACTGGATGTCCGCAGTTAACACTACTAAATGGATAGGTGTCGGCCTGCTGAGTCTACCCCTCTACGGGGCGCTGACCTTCTTCTCGAGCCTCGATCCCCAACCCGACCCCAACACCCACTACGACGCCTGGGCTCGATACGTCACCACCGACTTCTACGTGCTCAAGCACCTGTTCGCCAGCGACCTCGGCATGATCCTCGCGCTCTTCGGCACGTTCGCCTTGGGTGCCTACCTCGCGACAAGCCGCGCCGGACGCATGGGGTTGATTGCCATGGCCATCACGGTTTTTGGTAGCGCCCTGTTCCTTACAGTCGGTGGGGTCCCTACCTTCGCTTCGCCCGAGCAGGGGCAGATGCACCTGCAAGGCATTGAGGGGTACCGCGAGATGCCCCCCATCTTGGCGCAGACCTTAATGATGGCGACTATGGGGGTGGGAGTACTGCTGATGTTGGTGGGCAACGTGCTCCTCGGTCTAGCGGTCTGGCGCTCCGGGATACTGCCTAGGTGGGCAGGAGCCCTCTGGGTCGCCGGGTCCGCCCTCCCTCTGCTGGGTCAGATGTACATAATGCTGCCGATTGGGGCCGACAGCACCTTGCCGACGGTGCCCATGGGCGCGGTGCTGCTGGTGATAGGTGGGGCGTGGATGGCCTACAGAGTTCTGCGCGGACCCTCCGCCGAGGCGGTGAGCCTCAGAGCCCAACCGAGAGTGCAATAACCGACCACCTCCGGGTCGCCGTGCGTGGGTGCAAGCGCACGGCGATCCGGGATTAGTGACCGAGAAAGGAGAGAAGAAAATGGCAACCACCAGCGCAACACCAACGACACTCACGACGACGAGGAGTGCCTTCCCGCTTAAGTTTGTCCTCATCGCCTTCGCTTTCACATGGGCCTTCTGGTTGCTGGCGATACTCGAAGCGCATGGTCTGATCTCCTCGCTACCCGTACCAGCCTTGTTCCTCGGCGCCTTCGGCCCCATGCTGGCCGCAGTGGTACTCACAGCCCAGGAAGGCGGACGAGCCGGCCTACGCTCCTTGCTTGGCCGGGTTGTGCGCTGGCGCGTAGCACCTATCTGGTACGGAGTAACCCTCCTGGGACCGATCGTGCTTCAGCTAGTTGCTATGGCGTTGCAGCTCGTGGTCTTTGGTGGCCAACCACCAAGCCTCGGGACGATGATCGGGACACTGCCCACTGTGGTGGTGGTCTCTTTATACATGCTTATCCAGGTCGGGATCGGCGAGGAGATAGGCTGGCGTGGCTACGCTCTGCCCAAGCTACAAGCAAGCTACAGCGCCCTCGTCTCTAGCTTGATTCTGGGCGTGATCTGGGCGTTGTGGCATCTTCCGGTCTTCTTCAACCCCGCCACTAGCTATTTCAACACGCCCTTCTGGGTGTTCTTTGTGTTCTTGCTCCCGTTCGCAATCTTGTATACCTGGGTCTTGAACAGCACGGGGGGAAGTGTGCTGATGATCATGATCCTCCACTCCGTCATGAACGCCTCCACCGGCCCGCTGTGGAGGACCATACCTGATGGAGCCACCACTATCAGCACTACGAACGTCTACCTCATTCAAGCTGGGCTGTTGTGGGTTGGGGCGATCGTAGTGGTGCTCGTCTACGGAGCTACCAACCTCTCACGGAAGCCCAGACAGACCTTGCCTGCGGCAACCGACAGCGAGCCC
>CADCVD010000182.1:2428-4400 GCA_902806055.1 uncultured Rubrobacteraceae bacterium | reverse complement strand
GCAAAAACAGGTGTTGCCTACGTCCACCAGCGGCGCGTCTCAACCGAGGGTCCAATAACCAACCCCCTGGATCGCTGTGCGTGAGGACGAGCACGGCGATCCGGGACTACCTACCGAGACAGGAGATCGATTATGTCTACAGCCATCGAGAACCACCAATCCCCTAACTCCTCCTCGTCGCTCAAGGGAATGGTGACCCGCCACCCGGTGGCGGCCTTCCTGGTCATGGCTTTCGTGTTCGGATGGAGCGCCATGCTTCCCCTGCTTCTCTCGCAGGCCGGGTTTGGTGTCCTGCCTATCTACCTTCCGTGGCAGCCGTTTGCCTCGATGCTCTCGGTCTTTGGCCTTGCACTACCAGCCTTCTTGGTGACATCAGTAACAAGCGGCAAGGTCGGCGTGCGAGACCTGCTGAGCCGGTGCTTCAGGTGGCGAGTTGGAGTACATTGGTACCTCATCGCGCTTTTCGGGCTTCTCGTCGCCACGTTGATGGGTGCCCTCCCGTTCTTGGGTGTGGTACCGCTCGAAGCGCTCGCACAGAATTGGTCGTTGCTCTTCACGTTGTTTTTGTGGGGCGTCCTTGTACCCTTCGTGCTCGTCAATCTGTGGGAAGAGCTCGGATGGACGGGGTTCATGCAGCATACCCTCCAAGAGCGGCATGGAGCCCTGCTGGCCAGCATCATGGTCGCCCCAGCCTTCGCGTTTATCCACCTGCCTGGATTCTTCGCTGCTGGTTTTATCAACGATGAACCGACACCGCTCAGCGAGTTCCCGGCCGTTCTAGTGCAGGTAAGCATCTTAGCGGTGGGTGCCGTATTCTTTCGGGTACTCATCATGTGGCTCTACAACGGAAGCGGGCGCAGCATACTCATCGTGGCGTTGTTTCACAGCGCGTTTAACATGACAAACGGGCAGAAGATAACACCCCAACTGCTACTCCTTCCCGAGGCTCTAGCGTCTTTGATTCCCTGGGCTGCGGTGATGGTGGTTGCCGTGCTGCTCGTCGTGTTCACCAAGGGCCGCCTCGCCTACAAGCCCGAGCGTGCAGCGCCCCAACCGGCCGTCGAGGTGGGGGGAAGCAAAGCCCAACCGACGGTGCAATAACCAACGCTTCTAGCTCTCTGGATCGCCGTGCTAGTAGTCGCGCACGGCGATCCGATACTACCGACCGAGAGAGGAGACTGCAGATGAGCCATAGCGTGGATGTTGCACACAAGCATAAAGCTCGCAGAGTCGAAGACGGAGGAATGGAGAAGAGAGTGACACACGTCCAGCCAAGCAAGGGCATAAGGTCACGATGGATGTTGGGCGAACTTCTAACTTACAAAGTCCCAAGCCAGCGAACCGGCGGAGCGTACGCGCTGTTTGAGGTAGAGACGCCCCCGGGAAGCGGGCCGCCGCTTCATGTCCAGCACCGCGAGGACGAATCTTTCTATGTGCTAGAGGGCGATTTCGAGTTCTCAAATGGCGAGGAGACTCTACGGGCGGGCGCGGGCTCCCTTATCTACGTACCCAAGGGCACCCTGCACGCCCACAACAACGTCGGCGAGAGCGTTGGGCGGTTACTGGTAACCCAGACGCCGGGAGGCTTGTACGAGCGCTTCTTCGAGGAGGTGGGTAAGCCGGTGGACGATGAGGCGGGACCGCTCGTCTTTGAAGATCAGCCAGACGGAGGGAGGACCGTGGAGGTCGCCGCTGAGTATGGCATCGAGATAACAAAGCCTATTGCACGGTGAGGTCATTAGCTTTGGCAGCAACCGGAACGGTATGGGGCGATATTTAACGAACGATGCGTGCTGGGTTTCCTAGAATTTGGCTGATTTGCAGGATATTTCAATACAGGGCGGTACAGTACGAGAGATACAAACCTCAGACTACGAATCAGAAGGTCGCAGGTTCGAGTCCTGCCGAGCGCGCTCCAGAAATACCGTGATTTGCAGGAAAACCGCGGAACACGGAGAAATTCCCGACATCG
>CADCVD010000182.1:0-2418 GCA_902806055.1 uncultured Rubrobacteraceae bacterium | reverse complement strand
GCTCCGGCCTTTCGTTAGGCTAGTAACTCTCTGGTCTTATAGGGTTATGCGGCCAGACCGGAGCCTTGGTTCCTCTGCAACACTATGCAGGACCACAAGCTCTAGTGCTGAATACTATGCTTCACGAGCCGCTCACGACCCCGTGTGCCGGATATGAACTCCATAGCATCCAGGACCGTGGATATGGATTTCCGAGAAGACCTCTTCTCGGATTCTCGGTTAATAAGGTCGCGGCGGCTGTTCAGTCGTGGGACGGCCGCCGGACTTCGGAGAACAGTTCTACCTCCGAGGGGTTGGCCAAAGTCGTCGTATCATGTAGGAGAAAAGCTGGCTAAGACGGAGGCGGAGGCTTGGACACCCAAGGCGAGCGTAAGCGGGTGGCGATAGCATGTCAGGGTGGCGGCAGCCACACGGCTTTCACGGCCGGGGTGCTCAAGAGGCTCCTTCGCGCAGAGGAGCTAAAGGGGCACGAGGTGGTGGGCCTCAGCGGCACCTCCGGAGGGGCCGTGTGTGCGCTGCTCGCCTGGCACTACCTTTTGAGGGGCGACGGTGCGGGAGCGGCACAGGCGCTCGATGCCTTCTGGCGGGACAACTCTGCCACAGCACCACACGAGCAGATCATCAACTACTGGACCGTCTGGGCGAGCAACCTCCAGAACTTCGTCGCGGTGCCCACGGTCAGCCCTTACGACAACTACTTCTCTGTGGTGGGAGGCAACGAGTTCAGGAGGATGCTGGAGCGACGGGTGAACTTCGGAGAGGTAGGGGTGCAGCCGGAGGGGTCTTATCCCATGCTGCTCGTCGGGGCTGTGGACGTGCTCTCCGGCGAGTTCAGGGCGTTTAACAGCCGGCATGACAGGATCTCCTCTGAGACGATTCTCGCCTCGGCTGCCATCCCGACCCTTTTTCGCTCCGTGCGCCTCGAAGACGGGGGGACTTACTGGGACGGCCTCTTCTCACAGAACCCTCCGGTCAGGGAGCTGACCGACGAGGGGCCGGACGAGATCTGGGTGATCCAGATAAACCCCAAGGAACTCGAGACTGGGCCGAGGACTGTTGCCGAGATAGCGGACCGGCGCAACGAGCTCTCCGGCAACCTGTCGCTGCACCAGGAGCTTCAATCCATCGAAAAGATCGACCAGCTGCTGGAGGAGGGGCTCCTATCGCGCGACGGTAAGTACAAGCAGATCGTGGTGCGCGTGATCGAGCTGTCCCGCTCTCGCTTCGCACGCTCCCTAGGCACCGCTTCGAAGCTGAATCGGGATCCGCGCTTTATCGAGGATCTGATGTCGCACGGCGAGGCCCAGGCCGAGGAGTTCCTCGCGGCGCTTGCCTTCGAAGACGCTTGGAGGAGCCGGGACCCCGACGCCGTGATGGGCTTCTTCACCGAAGACGCGGAGCTCGTGTCGTCGGCGCCGTTCTCGGGACGCGGACCGTACAAGGGGAGGGCACAGATACGGCGGTTCGTGACGGAGCACCTGGCGGAAGAATTCCGCGTGGACCTGACTAAGAAGCAGGTCGCGCGAAATGAGGTAGCTTGGACGGTTAGGGCGCTCGGGGGCGACGAGTCCGCGAACAACCGGGTGGAGGGCGTCGCCGAAGCGGAGTTCCGGGGACGGAAGCTAAAGGCCCTTCGCCTGGGGAACGGGCCACGGCCGGGGTGAGCAACGAAAATTCCGTGCCTCCCGGTGCAGTAGACCGTGGGCCGGCGGCGAGGGCGGCACATCGCCTGGATAGCCCATCGACTTACGAGGACACTTTTGTCCCAAACCCCTTGCTCAGCTACGTTTGGGAGAGTCCAAGGGGCCGAGCAAGGCGTCCTCAGTATCGTCGGCGAAGACGTGCAGTCCCAGGCGCTCGGAAATCTCCTCGCACACCTTGATGCCCCGGACGCTGTTGCCGTACGCGTCTAGCCCAGGCGAGAAGACGCCAATACCGAGCTTGCCGGGGACGACGGCCAGGATGCCGCCGCTCACCCCGCTCTTAGCCGGAATACCGACCTGATATGCCCACTCTCCGGCGAAGTCGTACATGCCGCAGGTGTGCATGACACTCAGGACGTCTCTGACGTAACCTGAGGCGAGTGCCTGCTTTTCGGTCACGGGGTTCACCCCGCCGTTTGCCAGCGTCGCCGCCATCACCGCGAGATCTCGAGAGGTGACGCAGACCGAGCATTGTTGCAGATAGAGGGCGAGGTTCTCCTCGACAGCGTGGCTGATCATGCCGTAGCTGCGCATCAGGTAGGACGTCGCGCGGTTCCGGTCCGCCGATCCCATCTCCAAAGCGAAAACGTCCTCGTCCACCTTCAGGTTCTCGTCCCCGGCGTAGCGCCTGAGGACCCCTAGTATTCGTTGGAGGTCCTCCGTAGGGTCCTCGCCCTCCACGAGGTCAGTCGTCGCGAGCGCTCCCGCGTTGACC
>CADCVD010000181.1 GCA_902806055.1 uncultured Rubrobacteraceae bacterium | reverse complement strand
CCCACTCGTTGCCTTCTGCCGCAAGGCGTTCTCGCAATGGCCAGCTTAAACCCTCCGGTTGGGGAAGGGTCAAGTAATCTCGGAAGTTACCGGAGTGAAGCGTTCGCGGGTTCCAAGCTTAGGCTTCTACGAGTTTCCGAAAAGACCTCTTAGCGGCTATTCGGTGAATAAGGTAGAGCCCCGGTCCGCTGGGCCTCGATACCCTCCTGGCGCAACCCCGCCGCCAATCTCTCAGAGCGCGTTAGCCTTAGGACCTTAGGCTTGCGGCCAGGAGCCTCTGGGCCATCACGCCGCCTATGTAGCCCGTTGCCCCGGTGAGGAAGACTCTCACGAAGAGCCTCCCGAAAGCTCCCCGTGCATCGTCGGGACATTGACCTCGAAGTGGATAAATTCATACATGCTGTAGGAGGAGTAGTCCTCCATCCGGACCTCTTCCTTCGCCTCCTCTAGCGACATCCCCCGCTCGATCGTCTTCCCGACTTGCTTAGAAAGCTCGTCGATATAGCGGACGTGGAAGAGGATCTCCTCGCGATGCATGAGTTTGCCGTGGCCCGGAACGATGATCGTCTCGTCGTCGAGCATCTCGTGCAGGCGGCGGTAGGTCTCGACAGCCTCTCGGTGGCCTCCATCGAGGAGCCAGGGGAAGGCTGGCGGCGGCGCTTGGAGCATGTTGCCGACGAAGACGACGTTCTCCTCGGGAAGACGCACGATCAGGTCGCCCTCTGTCTGGGCAAACCCGATGTGCGCAACCTCGACCGCCTTGCCGCCAAGATCCAGGCAGATGCGGCCCTCGACGATAAGCTCCGCCGAGCGGGGCACCGCCTCCTCTATCCCACGCCCCTCGCCCAGAAGATCGATCATGAAGGCGCGGTCCTGCTCGAAGTTTTCGTCCAGGAAGTTTTTCGTGAACTCGTGCTCAATTATGCTCGTCTCCGCCGGGAAGACGAAGTTGCCGAAGCAGTGGTCGCCGTGGTAGCTCGTGTTTACCAGATACCGGATCGGAAGCGAAGTATTCTTCCGGATTGCGCCTATAAGTTGGGAGGCCAGCTCGCCGTTGCTTAAGGACTCCACCGCCAGGACCGCGTCCCGCCCAATAATGAATCCGGCGTTGGTGGCGGTGTGGTCGGTCTTCTCGATGTCGGCGGCCATGACCGCAAACACCCCAGGAGCGAGTTCGTGGGCCTCCATCCGCACCTGTGCAGGATCAAACGGTTTGCTCTTCTGCTCCACCCTCGCCACCTCTTTCGTGAAGTACGCTGTACGCGTTGCAAATTAGAAAGTAATGACTTGGTAGTCCTGAGAGACTAACTTCTGAAGGCTCGGGTGTCCCTTGTATTCTTCGATCAGAGTGATGCCGCTCGCCTCTACCTCTTCCTTGACACCGAAAGCAGATGAACAGTAGCTGCAAGCTCCTGCGATCTGCTCGCGCACGCTATTGAACGCTTCGTGGTAGTCGTGATCTGGGTTGGATAGCTCGGGTACCCACCTGGTGCCGGCTCCGTCAAAGAGTATGGTGGTTTCATCCCCAGCTTCTATAAACTCCCTTGCTGAGATTAGCGCGTTAACTGCACGGCCTAGGGCTTCGTGCGTTTCTGTATCCGCGAGGACCACTATTGCCACTTTTTTCATTCCTGACTTCCTCCCATGGATAGATGCCACCTAACAGGTTCTTTCCATAAGGGTATCTAGTCAAAACTTTTCTAATAAAGTCGAGCCTCGAAGACCACCGTTCTCTTTTGGCCCTACACGTCTGAGTTTCCGGGAAGACCTCTTAGCGGCAACCTGGTGACTAAGAGCAAGAGCACAAGAGCGCCACTCAAGAGCGTGTAGCCGAACTCGCCTCCCGCGGCGCCCTCTCCGAGCAGGACGCTGAAGTAGTAGAAGATCGTGCCGTAGCCGACGTTGGTGATCCACCTGGGGAGGCTTCAGTGTCCCAGGGCCCAGGGCCTACCGTGGTTGTGCTGGTGCTTTTTCCCTGATGACGTGCCTCCTCCCGCCGGACGTTGGATCACCTCGGGCTCGTGGGCGCTCTTCTCGGCGCGGTTCATGGCGCCGGAGAGGGCGGTGGGCATCCTGCTGGTGTTAGGCATCGAATAGACTCGCTTTGCTCCCCCTTCGCACGAGGGGCAGGCCGCCGGGGCGTCCGACTCGGCAGCCGAACGTCGCTGCTCGAATGGTCCGCAATCCTCACAGACAAAGTCGTAGATCGGCACTCGTTTCCTCTCCCTTCCGCTGTTGCGCTCTCCCAAGGATCGTGCGATGCGCTCTAACTATCATCTTCGCATCAATTGTGGTTTTTTGCACGCCTGTCTTGACGCGAAATCCGGGTTGCTATAGAGTCGCGCGGTAGGCGCTCTGGGGAAAGAGCACCATGTTAGGGGAGGAGGACAACAAGGGTAGCAGACGGGGAAGAAGGGGCGTGTCGCGTGCTCCCGTAAAGGGAGTTCACTACGGGGACAATAGGAGGAGCCGATGGCCGAAAGCCTATTTAAGATAGACGTAAACAAACCTATGCAAGATCAGGAGGTGCCCGGACACAACCGCTGGCACCCGGACATCCCGGCGGCTGCTTCGACGGATCCGGGGACGGACTTCCGCATGGAGTGCCTGGACTGGACCAACAACCAGGTCAAGAACAACGACTCCGCGGACGACATTCGCGACATCGACCTCACACCCTGCCACGTCCTGAGCGGGCCGATTCACATCAACGGCGCGGAGCCGGGTGACCTGCTGGTCGTGGATATCCTCGACCTGGGGCCGCCGAGCGGTCCGGGTCAGCAGTGGGGTTACACCGGCATCTTCTCGCAGCAGAACGGGGGCGGCTTTCTAACCGACGTCTACCCTGATGCTCACAAGGCGATCTGGGACCTCAGGGGCTTGTACGCAAGCTCCCGCCACATCCCCGACGTGGAGTTCGTGGGGATCAAACACCCCGGGCTCATCGGGTGCGCCCCGTCGGCGGACCTCCTCGCCAAGTGGAACCAGCGGGAGCAGGCCCTCATAGACACGGACCCTGACAGGGTGCCGCCGCTGGCTCTTCCGCCGCTCCCGGATAACGCGCTGCTGGGGACGCTGACCGGTAGCGAGTTCGAGAGGGCTGCCGGAGAAGCCGCCCGGACGATTCCTCCGCGCGAGCACGGCGGCAACTGCGACATCAAGAACCTCACGATCGGTTCGCGCATCTACTTCCCGGTGTACGTCGACGGCGCGAAGCTCTCGCTGGGGGACCTACACTTCTCGCAGGGGGACGGCGAGATCACCTTCTGCGGGGCCATAGAGATGGCCGGGTTTATAGACCTCGGGGTGGAGTTGATCAAGGGCGGAATGGAGAAGTACGGTATGACCCGCCCCATGCACATGCCGATCTTCGAGATGAGCCACCTCGAGCCCAGGTACTCGAGCAGCCTCGTCTTCGAGGGCGTCGGGGTCGAGGATGACGGCACCCAGCACTACCTGGGTCTCACGCTCGCCTACCGGCAAGCTTGCTTGAACGCTATCGAGTACCTCAAGAAGTTCGGTTACACAGACGAGCAGGCCTACATCATTATCGGGACCGCCCCGATAGAAGGCCGGGTCGCCGGCGTGGTAGACATACCCAACGCGTGCGTCTCGATCTACATCCCGACGGAGATCTTCAAGCGCAACATCCTCCCGACGGAGGTTCCGGCCCGGACCCGGAGCGACGCCCAGCTTCCTCGTGCCCCGGGCGAACCTGACATCCAAACGACGAACGTGCAGTGGGGGACCGGGCAGGCCTAGAGGGGAGACCAAGACGATGCTCGGGGGCGACAGGCTGAGACTCCCTCCGGGCTCCAAGCGGGAGCGGTCGATGGTCGACTATAGACAAAAGCGTAATGCATGTTCCTCGGCCGTTGACGCTTCGGCAGGGTGGGCTCGTACGAGCCCCACCCTGCCGTGCATAATCGACTGACTCTGTATTAAGGAGGTTGGCGTGGCTGCCGTAGGTTTGCTCTACGTCGGGGGGGTGCTGTTCGTAAACGCCGTGATGCTACTCGGTAAAGCCGAGCCGCGCAGCGTAGGTATCTTCAACCTGTTCGTCGGGGTATTGCAGGTGGTGGTGCCCTTCTACATCATCGCGACAGCAAGCGATCCAGACGTGATCCTCAACGCCTCGGGTATCTTCCTCTTCGGGTTCACCTACCTCTACGTAGGCATCACGAACCTCTGGGACTTCGACACCAGCGGGCTCGGATGGTACTGCCTGTGGGTCGCGATCATCGCGATCGTCTACTCGATGTTGAACTTCTTCTACTTCGGGGACCCGATCTTCGGCATCATCTGGCTTGCGTGGAGCTTCCTCTGGACACTCTTCTTCATCTTGCTCGCCCTCAAGAGGGAGATCTCCCGCTTCACGGGGTGGGTCACCATGATCGTAGCCTGGACGACCTGTGTTATACCCGCGTACCTGTTAATGACCGGAACCTTCCCATCATAGCCCCCATGCTCCCCCTAGGAGGGTAAGCTTGTGAACGTCTTGCTGGTTGCTCTGGGCGGGGCGATAGGGTCCGCCGCTCGCTACCTGGTGGGGGTCTTCGTCGCGAACCGCTTCGGACCGGACTTCCCCTGGGGCACCTTTATAGTGAACGTCTCGGGCTCTTTTCTTATAGGCGTGATTCTCTCGCTGGTCGGAGGGGGCCAGCTCCCCGCCGGGGCGCGGCTCTTTCTGGCGGTCGGCGTCATGGGAGGCTACACAACGTTCTCGACCTACAGTAACGAGACCTTGCAACTCGTCCAGGGGGGCGAGTTCGGAGCCGCCGCGTTCAACGCGCTTGGCCAGGTCGTAGCTGGCCTCGTCGGCGTGTACCTTGGCGTGGTACTCGGCCGGGTTCTCGGAGGTACGTAATGGAATCTACCGTTGCGACAAAGCTAACCATATATATCGGTGACTCTGACAAGCACGGGCGCAAACCACTACACCTCGCGATCGTCGAGCTCCTGCACGCCGAGGGAATATCGGGGGCGACGGTGCTGCACGGGATCGAAGGTTACGGCTCACACAAACAGATACACACCGCCAGAATATTGGACCTCTCCGCTGACCTGCCCGTAATCGTCGTGGCGGTGGATCTGCCGGAGAAGATAGAGGCCGTGCTTCCGAAGCTCGGCCCGATGATAGATCAAGGCCTCATGACAACTGAGGAGGCACGAATCGTGCTCCAACGCTCTACGCCTCAACCCTAATATACAGCGCGCCAAACGAGGTTTATCCGACCTCGCAGGGGGTAAGACCCTGGCATGTCTAGATACTTATGGAGGAGGAGAAATGCCGCAACGCGTTGAGTCCAGCGTAGTCGTGAATGCTCCGGTTAATCAGGTTTATAGCTACTGGCAGAACTTGGAAAACCTGCCCAACTTTATGACGAACGTCGAGGAAGTGCGTTCTACGGGACCGGGTATGACTCACTGGGTTATCAAAGGTCCTCTGGGCGTAAAGATGGAGTTCGACGCCCAGACCACGAGGGAGGAGGAGAACAGCGCGCTCGCCTGGAACTCTCTAGACGGCAACGTGCAGACCTCGGGTGAGGTGAACTTCCAAGAGCTCGGTCCAGAGAGAACACGTATCGAGGTAACGATGAACTACGCTGATCCGCCCGGCGGCAGGATCGGAGAGGTTAGCTCCAGGATGGTCGCCAACCCCCAGCTTATGGTCGACCAGGACCTTCAGTACTTCAAGGAGATAATGGAGGGTAGGGCGACGCCGGAGGAGATCCAGCAACGCGCCTCGGCGGCTAATGCTCAAAGCGGAATCGCGGCCTTCCTCGCCTCCGGCACCGGCCTCCTCGTCGTGGGCGGCGCTATACTGCTGTTGCTGCTCCTGAGAGGCCGCGGGCGCAAGTCCGGTAACAAGAAGAGCCGCATCGTTTTCGAGTTCTAGCTCTCTCTAGCCTCGCTAGCTATTCGGGCCGGCGCCTTCCCGGGCGCCGGCCTTTTCGCGGCCGGAGCCGTCCAACGCAAAAAGGCGGGGCCTCCAAGTGAGGCCCCGCCATAACTGGGTGAGAATTCTTGTGTTTCAGCCGCCCAGAGAGATGGTTCCGAAGATAAGAACTTTCCGCTCAAGGTCGAAGTAGACGGTATCGGACATCTTAAAGAGATCCATCAGGGCGTCGGCATCCTCGGCCGGGGGCCGTATAGCATACTCCTCCGCGCCGTTATCCAGGATTAGCTGGAAAGAGAACTTGCCGGGTGCCCCGCGCTCCTCCTCATTCCAGTTCGCGTGGACGTCGGTTACCTGGCGCACCTGGATCTGCTGCTCTACGTTCTGCTCTGCTGCTGGTTTGTCCGCCACTCTATACTCCTTCTGGGTGTTCTGGTGTTGATCCTGCTGAGTACTAAAGTCTGGTGGTGATGTACGTCTCTAAAAGACGTCGCTCGGGATGAGGACCTTGTTGCCGAGGTCGAAGTACACCGTGTCGGTGGTCTGGAATAGCTTGAGCATTACCTTGGTGTCCTCAGCGTTGGGCTGGAGGATGTACTCCTCGGCACCGTCGTCCAGGATCAACTGTATCGTGAAAAACCCGGGCTCCCCGCGCTGGCTCTCCGTCCACGATGCCTGGATATCCGTTACCTGCCGGACCTGGATCGTCTGCTCGGTATTCTGCTCTGACACGAACTTCCTCTCTTTCCTAGCCTTCACGCCGGTGCCGGTTTTATGCCCGTACGCTCCCCTTTGAAACCAACTGTGTGCGCCTCTTTGCTAGAGAGCGTCCACCTTGGCGGCGAAGATGAAGTCGCTCTCCGCGAGGCCGTCGATCTTGTGCGTCCAGACCGTAATCTCCGCGTACCCCCAGCCGAAGCAGATGTCCGGGTGGTGCCCCTGCTCCTCGGCGAGATCGCCTACCCGGTTCACGAAGTCCAGCGCCTCCCTGAAGTTCTTGAAACGGAGGCGGCGGCGCAGGTGGTGCTCCTCGACGACCTCCCAGTCGGGTACCTGTCGCCGGAGCCCCTCTATCTCCTCACCCTTCAACGGCGGCGTGCCGCCCCTGCACGGCACGCATGTCTTGCGCGCGAGCTCGGACATGTGCCTCCCTCCCCTAGGAGAACTTCTCCTTGTAGCGTTGCAGCGAGTCGTTGATGATCCTGGTCGCTTCTTCGGGGCCGGAGACCTCGCCCACCTCTACCTCTTTCTCTTCGAGCTTCTTGTAGTCGCTGAAGAACTGCTTTAGCTCGCCGAAGCGGTGTTCGGGAAGCTCGTTAAAGTGCTGGTATGTGCTGTACTCGGGGTCGTCCACGTGAACGCAGATTATGTTCTCGTCGTTCTCGCCCTCGTCGACCATCGGGAGTATGCCGATGGGACGGACCTTCATTATGCTCAGGGGCAAAACGGGCTCCTGCATGAGGACTAGCACGTCGAGCGGGTCGTCGTCCTCGGCGAGCGTCTGCGGGATAAAGCCGTAGTTCTCCGGGTAGACGACCGACGAGTGCAGGACCCGGTCCACCTCCAGCATCCCGGTCTCTTTGTCGATCTCGTACTTGACCTTAGAGCCCTTGGAGATCTCGATAACCACGTTGAACTCTTCGGGAGCCTCCGAGCCTGCGGAGACGTCGTGCCACGGGTTAGCCATATCGGTCCTTTCAAGTCGCCTTTACTTCACCTACACAGTTCGGGATTCTATGGACCCTACAATACCCCGGCAACCGCTTCCGCCAACCAGCCCCGCCATTCTTTGGAACCGGTCTGTGCTCGAAGACCTCATGCCCGTCGCGTAGGCTGGGTTAAATCCCTGCAAAACCTGGATGAAATCATTTTGAAAATCGTTCAGATGTTCATGATCTTCGGGTATCGTCGTGCAGGAAATAGCGGTCCATAGGGGATCGTGTGAGCAGAGAGGAGTGCGTATGAAGCGCATAATTTTGGTCTTGACGGCGGCCCTGATGCTGGCGGCGATGACGGTAGTCGCCGTCCCCGCCATGGCGCAGCAGACCAAGGAGGAGACGAAGACCGAGGAGAAGGAAAAGAGCAAAGAAGGGGAGAAGGACAAGGCGAAGGAAGGGGAGAAAAAGGATCTTCCGCAGAGCGGCGGCTTCTCTGTCGATGCCTCGGTTCTCGGGCTAGCTGCTGGCACCCTTCTGATCGGTGGCGGGCTGGTAGCCCGCAGGGTTATCCGCCAGAGGTAGCAAGAAAGACTCCTTCTACCCTGGTTAGCTAGGCGCAGAGGGATTAAAGGAGGGCCGGGATCGTCACGACCCCGGCCCTCCTTTATAGTGTTAGAGGTTTCTCTGAAGAAGAGAGCCGGCATTAGAGAAGGGCCGGTCTCCCATGGGGAGGAAAGCTTGCGATCCTCTTAGGCGCCTTGCCCGGGTCCAGAGCCCGTCGAACACCTTACGAGACGTGCTGTCGCGTTTACAAGGAAAGGTATCCTCACATCATCAGTCGGTGGTCTGTTTCGGTCAGAGGGGTGTAGTAGGGAGACCGAGAGCCTGCCGTGCTGTATCAGGTCTGGTTCGGGGAGGCGAGCAGGACGGCGGTGGCGGCGGTCAACTGGATCATAGCTTGCAGGTAGGGGATGTTCAGCTTGTCTACGGTATCGCTGGATCGGTGATAGTAAGGGTAGCCGTCATATCTGGTGCCGTCCGTAAGGATGGCAGCCGGGTAGCCGGCATCCCAGAAGTTTTGGTGGTCGGAGCGCTTTAAACAGTCTTCGTCGAGGCGGATCGGGGAGCCTGTGTCCTCTAGGGCCTGCCGTACTGCGTCGTCTATGGGACCTGCCCTGTTGCACGCTCCGAGCACCGCGTCGAACCCGCCCTCATCGTAACCGATCATATCGATGTTGAGGTTTCCTACGATAGCTTCTTCGCCTTTATCTTTACGAACGTCGCTGACAGTATTTTTCACGTAGTGTGAGCTCCCGATCAGGCCGACCTCCTCCAGGTCGTAGGCGACGAGATGCACCGTATGCTCGGGGCCGATCTGCTTGAGTGCTTTGGCGGTTGAGAGGAGGGCGACAAGCCCGCTCGCATCGTCGCTCGCCCCAGCGTTGTAGACGGAGTCAAGGTGCGCCGTTATCCAAAGATGCTTGCCGCCCCCGCTTCCTTCTACGGTCGCCTCTACGTTGTATCCGCTCCCGTCGTCTACCGGAAACTCCAGTATGCGCGCCGGGATGCCCATCTCCTCGAAGGCATCCTGCATGTACCCGGCGGTTGCACGCCGCCCCTCCTCGCTACCACGCTCTGAGATAGTAGTCTCCTCGCCGCCCTTCAGCGGGGCCGGGGAGACTCCGGTCAGGTAGTTCAGGTTAGCCCGGATAAAGGCCTCATCCACCTCGTCCGCCGCCTCCCGGGCAATACTCGAGGAGATTGGTCCCGACGTCGTCTCTCCTCTGCTGCCCTGGGCGACGCTCTCCGAGGCCTCACCTCCGGCGCCGCAACCCGTGAGAGAGACGCAGACGAGCAGTGTCACAACCGCCGCGAGCGCAGCGTTTCTCATGATGTCTTCCGGATCATTCAGGCTCCTTCGTAGCCTCGCCGTTGTTGCGGCGCCGGGATGCGCCGGCGGATGATAAAGGCCCAATCGCCTGCAGGCCAGAAACCGTACTTCCGTGGACGGTTCTCAAGACGTTGCACGCATATAGCGAATCTGCGTGAGCTTGCAGCCAACGAGTAGTCATGCCGAAAATATTATAGTCCGTCCCTCTGCGCGCGCTGAACGCGCATTCTACGAGCTTTTATCGAAGGCTAGACGGTGCCACACCGTTTTTGGGGTACTACTCTCGGGGATCTTGGACTAGCTGTGAGTACGAACCGGCGCTCGCCATAGGCTGGCTTTGCACAGCGCTGGTTGGAGACAAACGCCTTGCCTCCAATATCGACGCTGAGCTACGGTGTGTTTACATCATCGCGAGCCAATCGCGTAGCGCCGCGCTCACCTCCTCAGGGCGTTCGAGCGTCGAGAGGTGACCGCAACCTTCGACCACGCGTAGCCGTGCGTTGGGGATCAGGGAGGCCATCTCCTCGTGCAGGCGTAAGGGTGTTACAGTATCCTCGCGCCCGCAGAGCACGAGGGTGGGACAGGCGATGTTCTTGAGACCCTCACGGCTATCGGGGCGCTCGATGATCGCCTCCTCCTGGCTCACGAATGCCTCGGGCCCGACGGACTCTGCCATATCAAGCACCTCGGAGGTAAGTTCGGCGTCGTCGAGCCTATCGGGATGGATCAACATCGGGAGCAACTTACGCGGAACCTCGTCGAACCTTCCGTCCTGCGCAAGCTTTATGAGCTTTCGCCTTGCGGCTGTCTGCTCGGGGGTATCGGCCCGGGCCGAGGTGTCGAGGAGGGCGAGGCGCGCGACGCGGGCCGGCGCGACCCGTAGGATCTCCCAGGCGACGTAGCCGCCCATCGATAGACCGGCCAGAGCGAAGCGCTCGGGTGCCGCGCCGAGCACCGCGCGGGACATCTCTGCTACGGAAGCGCCCTTGATAACGCTCGCAATTTGGGGATCTGCGAGCCGTATAAGGCTGTCAGCCTGGTATCGCCAGAGCCGCTCGTCGCACAACAGCCCGGGTACTAGTACCAGCGGCGTCCTCGCGCCGCCTTTGCTCGGTGCTTCAACCATACTTCGGCGGCTCCTCGACAGAGTTCACTCGTACGACCAAGCCGCCACGAAGCTACTATACGATGAGCCGCTAGGCAGCCAGTCCCGCAAAGTACCAGGGTAGATGAAGCGCAGTGGCGCTCTCAAGCGCTGTGAAGGGGCAAGATTCAAGCATATCGAAAGTTTTCTACGCTCGGCCGAGGGGCGAAAATTTCCAGCTGTTCGGCGAGAGTCGCTTCCAACTAAACCTCGCTTTGTCTTTTCTATCCGTTCGTCTCTAATTCTGTCCCCTCCCGGAGCCGACGCTCGTATCCAACCTGCCGCCACCCTGCCATCTTCCATCAGATAGCTGAGTCGCGACTATCGGCACCCAAACACGTCTACAACGCTTTTGTCTCCTGAACACTGCTCGAACGCGCTATGGGCATCTTCACCGGGCTGAGTTGAGAAGGATATGCTCGGGTGATAGCGACCTTATTGTACGAGACCACTATCTTATCTGACTCATTCAAGCGATTCAGCGGTCCCAACCGCTTGGGTTCCGGCGAAGTGCTTCGCTTTCGTGTGTTAAAACCGTACCTCGCCTTAGGTGTGACGGGCGAGCGGGCACTACGGTGTTTCTTTGCAATGCACCGCTGGAGTAACCGGTCTACTGTTCTTGCTTCGCCCCGCTTAGACCAGGGTAGATCGCTCCGGGCTTGATCAGAACGTCCCTTGCTTTACTGTCCGGTACAAGCGGCCCAGGGTTATCGGGGGTAAGAGCGGTAGCGGCGTTACACACCGATGAAGGGTACGATCCTTCGGGATCGAGTTGACGACAACGACGAAAAGGAGTACGGCTTCGACTGGATAGCACGGTTGCTAGGTTGGCTAGAGCCCTGGCTCGCCGGATGGGTGGGACTCCTTGAGCAGGGGTCGCCTGTAGGCATAGTCCTCACGGTGGTGGCCGGGATAGCTCTGGGCCTGAGCCCGCTCACGTACCCTTTCGTGCCGGTCGTCGTGAGCTACGCGGCTGGCGGCGAGAAGTACAACTGGCGGCGAGCCCTCATATTGAGCTCCGCGTTCGCGCTGGGCATCGTCACGGTGTACGCGGTTCTAGGAGCGCTCTTCGGCGTGCTAGGGTTGGCACTCTTGAGCCTGCTGAACAGCTCGATCTGGCTCTGGTACGCCATCCTGGCACCTTTTCTGTGGATCATGGGCCTGCGCTCTCTGGGGCTGCTTAGCTTCGCGGTGCCGCTGCGCCACAAGTTCGATCCTGAGAGCGGGCCCCGTGGCGCTTTGGGCGCATACCTCCTAGGGCTGCCCTTCGGCCTCGCCGGGTGTCCGAGCTGCGCGCTCATACTGCCCTCGGTTCTGATAGCTGTGGCTGCGAGCGGTAGCCCCCTGGTGGGCTTCTCGGCGATGGTCGCGCTCGGACTCGGGCAGGGGCTCGTGCTCATCGCGGTCGGCGTCTTCGGCAGCGCCCTCGTGCGCTTGAGCAGGCTCGCCCCCTACCGGGTGGCCGTCGAGCGATTACTCGGGTTGATGCTACTGGCCCTCGCCGCGTACTTCACCTGGCGGGCTTTGCTGTGGTTGTAAGCTGCAAAGCCTTGTTCGTAGCGGCGATCTGCCGGGAGAGGTAGTTGCGTCACTACACGGGTCGTTGCGTCTTTACTCGACGGCTATCTCTTAAGCTCGCCTCCGGCGGGACGCTCGATAATTTTCAGGAACTCATCGAAGGTCCATCGTCGATCCTGGCCATCGTAGTTGGGCGGCGGGTTTAGAGCGAAGTCAGTAAACCCCTCCTTAATCGCCCGCTCGCACAACTCGATGAGATGATCAGCCGATTCGGTGCGTAGCATCGTCCACTGTCCCGGCGGCATCCCCTGTCCCTGCTTGAAAGTATCGGCATTCCACCGCGTGCTGAAGAAACAGAAGAATTTCGTGTCTCGTAGGCTCAGGGCCAACGGTTCAAGCTCATCGTTGACGAACCAATACAACGCTTGTACGAGCCGGGTATTTCCCTCAGGCATAGTCCTCCCTCTGTGCGTAGCTAAACCAAGTGTAAAGCAAGGCCAAATCCAGGGGTAGCGCAAGGCGTGCGACAGCAACTTCCCGACTGCAATCAGCGCACTGTTTAACCAGACGAACCTACCGCCAAGCAGGTTAGATCTTACCGCATACCGCCGGATAACAAGCAGGATATTAGCAAGTGGAAAGCGGAGCTCTCTCGTGAGCAGGGGGAGGGTGAGAATCGCACTCGGGGCGTTTACAGGATTAGGAGGTCCCACGGTAGCTGGTTAGAAGGAAGGGTGCTGAATCCTACGTCTGCTCATAAGCTTCGTCGAATGCGAGAAGGTTTGAGTCATGAAGTTCTCGGAGTATCGCCAGGAGGGGTAGCCGTAACCCCGGCAGGCGGCCTCTAAAGTAATGTCCTATGCGCGGAGATATGCGTACTGCTCGATGCGTTGCTATAGATTGTAGCGGGCAGAGATATCTCCCAGGTAATTAGCACAGTAGTCTCAGAGGCTGGGTTTCAAGGGCATAGAGAAGCCGGGCGATCGTGCCGCGTTGTTCTGTCAAGCGCCGAAGAACAGGGTGGCGATTACGGGCACGACGATAACGACGGTGCTCAACCTGACGAGGTGCATGAAGGTGACGATCACTGCGTCGGCGCCTGTCTCCTCGGCGGCCGGGATGACCCCGCTTATGCCGCCGGGGGTAGACGCCAAGGCGGACGTCGAGAGGCCGTAGCCCGAGAGCCGAACGAGAAGCCAGCTTGCTGCCAGCCAGAAGAGTAGCTGAACGGGTATGATAATGGCTCCCGCCAGGGCAAGCCGGCCGAGCTCGCCAAGGAGCGAGCTTGAGACGTCGAGCCCTATGACCACGCCGCCCAGTACTTGCACCCCGATCCTGAACCGCGCGAGCGGTACGGACCTGCCGGTGATCAACTCAAAGGCCGCCGACCCCACGAGGGCGCCTACGATGCCGCCAGCCGGCACCCCGCTTATAAGCCCGAGCACGCCACCCAGAACGGCCCAGGGAGCAGCCGACCCGAGATCCTTCAACTCCTCCAGGTATCCGGGCTTGCCGGCGCTCTCTTGCTCCTCTTCGCCTTGCTCTTCTTCTTTTCCTTTCGACTCTCTGCTCTTCAAGAGGACATCCACTATGGTGAGCGCCAAGAGCACCCGGGCCAGCTGCAGTGTAGCTACGCCGACCGCGTCGGCTCCGAAGCTTATGCTCGTCGTGGTCATCTCCGTCAGGCCCCCCGGAGCGGCGGCGAACAGGGCTGTAACGATGTCAATGGAGGTGAGGGCTGAGGCGAGCAGGGCGGAGGCGACCGCCACGGTGGTTATGGCGATGGCGAGCAGGGAGGCCGGGACCAGGGCGTGCAGGCCCGAACGTAGCGCGTTTCGGTCCATCCGCAAACCGACCATCGCGCCGAGCAGGATCTGCAAGACCGGCGTGGCTTCAGGCGGGAGCGGCACCTGTGGGAGCCTCAAAGACGGCCCTGCGATGCTCGTAGCGCCAACCGCCACTAGCGTCCCGAGTAGCACCCCCGCCGGTATAGGAAGGCGGTGGCCCAGGTAGGCTCCCGCAGTCCCAAGAACTATCACCGCGACGATAGCTATGGCGAGGCTAATACGCGCACCTCTTCCACCGCCGCACGGGAACTTCGCCCCCGATCAAGCGTTGTTGGCCTCACAAGAGGCAGCGTTGACTTTCTGCGCCCCGTCTCGGCGTCCTCCTTAGTCCAGAAGCGTGCAGAGAAGGCACGGCTCCTCAATTACTGGCCGTCGGGTCTCTGGTGCCGCGGTTGATCATGCCGCGCGTATACCCGTCCCCACGCTTGTCGAAGCTGCCGTGAGCGTAGCTACCTTAGAGGAGGCAAGTTGCCTCTTGCGGAAACATTACCTTGTCAAGGGGCAATGGCGCTGTGCGCGTCTAGTACAGTAGCTTTATTACCTTTGCTCTGCTAGATGTTACCGCCGAACCCTGCGGGTGACCATACCACCGCCGACCAGCAGGGCTCCCGCGGCACTCAGCAGTATCGAAAGTAGGTGCGGAGGTCCGCCGGTGTTGGGGAGGCTTTTAGGACTACCGCCGCTCTTAAGCGGAGCTTGTCCGAAAGAAACGCTGGTCGAGAAAGTCTTGTCCCCATCAAACGTTACTAGCCCGAAGTCCTTTATTACGCTCCTCGGCTCTCGAGGGAACCGAAACCCGAACGGGTTCTCTCTCACTCCCTTGCCTTGCTCCATAAAGATGCCGCGTTGCCTTCCCTGTGGGACCTGCGCGAAGCCAGTATAGACCTCGTCGCCGTCCGGGTCCGTTAGCTGCGCCGAGGTACCGCCTGTGCCGAAACCGAGTTCGGAGGCAACACCGAAGAACGTCGTCTGTGGCGGCGGTCGACCCTCGACGGTCAGCTCGAACGTTGCCGTTACGGGTTCGGGTTCCGGGGCTAGCTCGACCTCGGTCACCTCTAAAATCGGCTGCGCTGATTGCGGGTCGTTTAGCAGAATGCCGCGTACGTCGACCACCTGGCCGTCGTCGAAGGCAGAGAGGTCTACCGCCGAGCTTCTAGACAGGAAGAACCTGCTCGCCGTCTCGTCGTTCAGAAGGTGACTGTAAGCACCCGGCGGGAACACCGGCGAGAGGAAACCCGTTACCTAGACTTCTTCTCCCGGTCCTGGTAGAGAGGGCTTATCTTGTGCCTGCGCCGTTCCTGCCACTGGCCCCATCAGGACAAAGAGACTCGCGGCGAAGGTCGCCGTTAGTGCCGCAACGAGACTAGCCCGTGCCATCGCTCACACTCCTTCTACTCGGAGACGATACGCTCAGAGTGGTCCGCGCGTAACAGTATGAACATACCGGAGACGCCGGGAAAGCGGAAGGCTGTTCGCGATGTCTGGAACAACGGACCGGGCTCTAAAAGGCGTTCGGTTCAGTAGCCCGCGCTGGAGCATCTTCTCCGCGAGATATCCACGCCTGGAGCTTTACTCTCGAGGCTCTACGGAGATCGTACTTTAGGCTGAGCAGGATCACCCCTTCGAAGGGTGCCGACCTTACCTCGTCCTGAGAGGATTCTTGCGTAACGGATAAGCGGGCGGTCCCGGCAGGGGGCGTTCGAAAACAAAGAAAGGAGAGGATGCTCTCGTGAAGCGGAAAGCAACGATTCTTACGGCGTTGGTCCTCGCCACGGCCGCGATGTCAGTCACTGCGCTGCCGGCGTTCGCCGTGCCGGGCGGCTCGTCGCCCAACGGTGCAGAGGTGTTCAACAGGGAATGTGTCGAGTTCTCAGGGATGTGCGACTGTCGGAACTAATCATAACGCCTAGCATGCCAACTATAGCGGCCACGCTAGGGGGCTCGACCTCCCTGATAGTCCGGGCGGCGCGCAGACGTTTCAGGAGTGTGGTCCGAGCCGCGAACCGGGGGAGGAAGTCTGCTTCCATCAGGTCACCACGCCCAGTGGTAACGACAATAACTACCTTCACTTCAAGCCTGCCCGGTCGGACAATCCCGTGCTTTGAGGTGGGGAGCTTCAGGGGCTCCCTTCCCCATACATGGGTCTAGCGAGAGATAGAAAGACTGTTACGTTTGGGGTTCATCCGGCTCTTCAGAAGGCGCCTGGATCGTTTCCTCGATCCGGTGCTCATGGATCTCCTTCACTGAGATAGTCCTCCTAGCAGCTTCTGCATCTCGTCAGGGAGGGCCATGACGGTGTTGCTGCGATCCGGTTGGGTCAGGATTACCACTCGTACGTCGGCCAACACCGCGTAGGCGCTGGCGACGCTCCCGTAGCCGCTATCGACGGCCATCCTGTTCAGGTACCAACTCTTACTCTCGATCACGCCCCAGTCTCCGGCGGCGTGGCGCTCGAAGAGGCGTTTGGGATTCTCTCCGGCTTCGCCCAGCACGGCCAGGGCGT
The DNA here is from genome assembly GCA_902806055.1 of uncultured Rubrobacteraceae bacterium. Classification (GTDB taxonomy): domain Bacteria; phylum Actinomycetota; class Rubrobacteria; order Rubrobacterales; family Rubrobacteraceae; genus Rubrobacter_F. The sequence goes on along the minus strand of CADCVD010000181.1, from coordinate 3,176 downwards.
TCTTCGAGACGACTGTTCGGCCCAGCGGGAAGAGGTTAGTATCATCCTTAGCCATCGCCCGTCCTTCCGCGTCTATTTAGCCCGGAGGCCAGGACATCCTACGCCCGCCGATCAGGTGTAAGTGGATGTGCCACACCGTTTGTTGCCCGGCCCGCCCGTTGTTGAAGACAGTCCGGTAACCGTCCGTCAGCCCCTCGGCGGCGGCAACCTTCTGCGCTACCAGGAACAGGTGTCCCACCAGGGGCTCGTCTTGCTCGGTCAGGTCATCGAGCGTGGGTATCGGCTTGCGGGGCACGATCAGTACGTGCGTAGGCGCCTGAGGGTTTATGTCGCGCAGGGCCACGCAGAGGTCATCCTCGTAAAGGATGTCTCCCTGCTCATCCCGGTCCATGATCTTTTGGAATAGCGTCTTCTCTGCCATAAGGGGTAGCTTAGTGGTAAAGGCCGCGCCTCTCAACTACCTAAAATCAGCTGAAGACGTTCAGACGGCGGGAGATAGGAGTCGACCTGTTGAACGCTAGCGGTTAAGACGGCCGAGCTCGCGAGCGAAGATATCGTAGACTAGCCCCTTATTCTTCGATGAGAACGCGAGAAGGCGGTTACCGGTAGCGGTAGCTGTCTCCGAGAGGATGTACCGGTCCCCACAGCGATGCACCTCGATCAACACCCCCACGAAACCATGCTGTAGGGGATCCATCTCCACCAACAGCAGTTCAAGGAGCTCGATGTCTTCTGTCGGATTCATCCTTAAGCGTCTCTTCCTCAAAGGATACGGCGCAGGTGTTCTAACGACATCCCCCAAAGCCGCTCTTCGATTGAATAGAGCGGATCCCAAAGGGCGTGAGAGAGCTACCCAAGCAACGAATCAACATCTTCACGTGCCACTTACTCGCAAGAGCAGGGAGCATGGGTGGGGACGCATAGCGTTGAGGTATCCGAAGGCAAGGCGAACGGGCGCCATCGTTAACGAAGCGGCAGGAGTGGGTGGAATGTCTAAACTAAAGGCTACGCGCTTAGGTATCTTACTTACTCGGCCTGTGCGAGAGTGGCTCGAGCAAGGGCCCGCAGAGTTCCTCGCTCAAGGTCCACAGCCTCTTTCTGGCCTCCGCATCGTACGCTTGTTGGCTCGCGCGTGCCCGGCGCTTACCGTCAAAGTACTGGCCCGTTTCTCCTTCCGACTCCGGTGAGACTGCGAGGCGTAACACGGCCTCTGCCCCTTCCTGCACGGTGCTAGAAGCGCGGCCGAAAGTTTCTAGGACCATCTTAGTATCCATCAGCGTAGCCGGGTGCAGAGCGTTGGTGTTCACCCCGGTATCTCGCAGCCGTTCGGCGAGCTCGAAGGTGAACATGATCTGGGCCAGCTTGCTCTGAGCATAGGCTTTCATACCCTCATAGCCGCGCTCGAGCATCACGTCGTCGAAGTCTACGGGGCTTTGGCCCGCCGAGGCAACGTTGATGACGCGAGCGGGCACGGAGTCCCGCAGGAGCGGCAGGAGCAAGTTGGTGAGCAAGAAGTGCGATAGGTAGTTAACGGCGAAGGTGAGCTCTACTTTGTCCTCGGTCTCCTGACGCTCCCTCGCGATAACGCCCGCATTGCTGATGAGCACGTCGAGGCGGCTGTGCTCGGAGAGGACCTGCTCGGCTAACCCGCGCACGGCGGCTAGTGAAGAGAGGTCGGCGAGATAATAGTGCGCCTCTCCGGCGCCTGTTACCCTCCGAATCTCCTCGAGAACTGTCTCGCAGCGATCCTTGCTGCGACCGTGCAACAGAACCGTGGCGCCTCTCTCGGCGAGTTGCAGGGCGACGCGTCTGCCTAGGCCGGCGGTGGCGCCTGTTATCAGGACGGTAGTTTCGGCGGGGTCCTTCATCATCGTCCCTCTCTCCTGGTAGCTTCTTGCTCCTTCGCCGCAAAGTTATCCTAAAGCCTGATCCGCCAGACAGCCTAGGGACCCGAACAGCTTTAGGTGCTCTCCACCGCGCTAAGAACAGGGGAGCCGGCGAAATCTTACTCCAGTGAGAACCGGGCACGAGGTTGCCTGCTGCTCTCCGGGGCGGAGTCTGACTCCTTTACGCCGATCCGTAGCGGATCACGGCGCGGAACCTCGATCCTGACCCATGGCGAACCAGTCCACGGCCTCGCGTCCGATACCCGGCGGTACTGTGTGGCCGCCCTCGAACTCCCGGTATCTGACCTCGTATCCGGCACGCTCGAGTTCGGGGACGATCCTGCGGCTGCATCTCTCGATAGGTAGTATCGCGTCATTTGTGCCGTGGGAGACGAAGAGGCGCGGAGAGCCTACCTGCGCGGCGGGGGCCATGAAGCCGGGCGAGAATGCCAAGACGTGCCCGAACAGATCCCCGTTCGTGATCCCTAAGGAGAGCGCGTAGGAGGCTCCATCCGAGAAGCCTGCCACCGCTACGCGTCCGGGGTCGACCGCATAGCGGGAGAACGTCTCCTCCAGGGCTCGGTCGATAGCCTTCACGTCCGGGCCGTAGCCCCCGGCGATGACGTCCCAGGTGTACTCTCGCGAGGTCGGGGCGAGCAGTATCAGCCCGGCCGTATCCGCCGGGTCTTGAAGGTAAGGCATGATGTCACGAGAGGTTGCGCCCGCGCCGTGTAACAAGACCACCAGCGGGGCGCGGCGGCCTTGCTGATAGCCGCTTGATACGTACAGCAGATGATCGCTGCGGGCTCGGACACTAAGGTCCAGCCTCCTCAGACCGACCGGTGATGCCTCCTCGGACGGCTCCGCCGCCGGGCGTGACCGCAGCCGTCCCTCCGTATGTCTCTCTTCGGCCGCCATACCAGGCACTATTCCCCTGGCCTTTTCCGTCTACACTCCGTAAGGGAGACGTAGTACTGAGAGCTCTGAGCGTCAGCACCCATAGGGTTTGGCGTGGACCTGAAACCCGAATTTACCTCGTTGACCCGGGTGCTACCGGTCGCGGATTCACTGGGTCTGGGTATCCGTCAGAGGGAAACGCAATGCTTTCTCGGGGATGTCGTGGTATGCACGCTGTATGCGCTGGATAAGCATACATCTATCGACCGAGTCAGGTTGAGCAGGAAGATCGAGTAGGGAGATGTCTTCTACTAACGCGTGCTTATACCGTAATCAACCCGAGCAGAGAATCACGAACCGTACGGCTTCCTCGCTCCTGCTCCGCTGTTCAGG
>CADCVD010000180.1 GCA_902806055.1 uncultured Rubrobacteraceae bacterium | reverse complement strand
CGGACCACAGCGCCGAACGGCTCTGAGGATCCAAGCCGGTCGTCGGCTCGTCGAGGAACAGGATGCGCGGCTCGTGAACGAGCGCGAGCGCGAGATCCAACCTTCGCTTCATCCCGCCGGAGTAACCTCGCACCCTGCGGTCAGCCGCCTCCTCTAGCCCGACCCGCTCCAGCAGCTCCTCGCCCCGCCTCTTGCGCTGCTTGCGCGGCAACCCGTGCAGCGCCGCCTGGAGGTTCAGATGCTCGCGCCCGGTGAGAAAAGGGTCGAGAGCCGCCTCCTGAAGCGCGGCCCCGATGGCGGCGCGCACCTTCGGGCCTTCCTTTGCGACGTCGTAGCCGGCCACCCGTGCGGAGCCGCTAGTCGGGGGTAGTAGAGTGGTGAGCATGAGGACGGTCGTGGACTTGCCGGCGCCGTTGGGGCCAAGAAAACCGTAGACCTCGCCAGGCTCGACGTAGAGGTCGATGCCGTCCACGGCTCTCGGACCCTTCCTGAACTCCCTGACGAGGTTCTCTACCTCTATACCGGCGCGTCTCTGCGCCATCTAAGCCGCTACCCTGAGGCCTGTCAGCTCCTCGCTGGCCTCCCACAACCTCTTTCGCAGGTCCTCGTCGTAGGCCTGCCCTGAGGCGACGATGGTCTTGCGGTCCGAGAGGTACTTCCCGGTCATCCCCTCGACGTCGGGCGAAGAGGCGAGGTAGATGACGGTGTCCGCCCCCTGCTCGGGCGAGCGCATGAACGGCTTGAACGCACGGAACAGGAGCGTTCCGAGCCCCTTGTTGTTGGCACCGAAGCTCGTGTTGACCGCGCCGGGGTGCATGCAGGTGGCCGTAACGCCCGTCCCCTTCAGGCGCTCCGCCAGATCGAGGGTAAACATGACGTTGGCGAGCTTCGTCATCCCGTAGACGGGCATCCCCCTGTACTTGCGCTCCGACTGCAGGTCGCTCGGGTCGACCTTACCCCACCGCTGTGCTTCGGAGGAGACCGTGATGATCCGTGCCGGCGCGCTCTTCTTTAGCAGGTCGAGCAGGAGGTTCGTTAGCAGGAACGGGGCGAGGTGGTTTGTCGCGAGCGTCGTCTCGATGCCGTCGGGGGTCTCGGTCCTCGTGCTCTGGACGACGCCGGCGTTGTTTACGAGCACGTCAAGCCTGTCGTGCCGCTCCTGGAACTCCTCCGCGAGCCTTCGCACCTCGGACTGAACCGTGAGATCCGCGAGCATGAGGGAGACGTTGCATCCGGAGTCTCGCCTTATCTCCTCGACTGCCCTCTCGCCCCTCTCAGGGTTGCGCCCGGTCACCACAACTTCTGCGCCCATCGAGGCGAGCGCCGAAGCCGTAGCCTTGCCGATACCGGAGGTACCGCCCGTGATGAGTACTACTTTACCGCCCATGCTGTTTTCCAAGGTCCCGTCCTTCTCTTTGTGAACTTCTAAACCCGTTATGCCGTTACTGAAACTGAGTATCGCGCCGGCGGAACAAACCGCCCGTAACCGGACACACGGCCCTCTTACCCCTCGCGTTCTGTCGCGACGGGTACACCTAGGAGATCACGCTCACCGCCGCGCCGTACGTCGACGATGCCGGGATAGTGACGTCAGCGTCCTCCGCGATGGTGAGCGAGGCATACGAGGAGAGAAGCGGCCGGGTGGAAGCGAGCGGAACGATCTGCAGCAGACGAGTACTTAGGACCTGTTTTTTGCTACTCCTTGCGGCTCCCACGCGCCTCCTCCTCTCCGGCCCGGAGTCCCCTGGCGCCATTCTCTCCGAGAGCCTGCCAGTAGCGGCGGCCCCCTTCTCGGATTACGCGCCCGAAGCCCGTCCCTGGAACGTGACCGGCGGCGATGACAATGCCGTCTGCCTCAACCCAATCGAGGAGCATCTCGCGGGTGAAGGACGCCTGCTCTTTGTCTTCATCGAAGTGGATGTTCCAGAGCGGCTCGGTGACCTGCGCCGGATGAACGACCACGTCGCCTATGATGATGACGCTCTCCCCGCCGGAGGAGACGAGAAGGCTGGTGTGTCCGGGAGAGTGACCGGGAGTGGGTATAGCGATCACCTCCTCCGAGATGGGCTCCTCGCCGTAGAGCAGATCCACGGCGCCGAGGCTCTTCAGCGGCGCGAGCGCCTGCCCCTCCCGAGACCCGGAGTCCTCCCGTTCGACGGCCTGCGTGACGTAGCGAGCACGAGGAAAGGTCGGCTCCCCCTCTTCGGTCACGCTCCAGCCGAGGTGGTCTCCGTGCAGATGCGTCAGGAACACAACGTCGATATCCGCTGGCTGAAAGCCGTTGTCCTCCATATCCGCTAAGAGACTCCCGGGCGTGCCGAAGGCCGCCGGGCCGATGCCGGTATCCACGAGGATGTTGCGGTCGCGGGCCTTCACGAGATAGCCTCCGATACGGCCCCGAATTGTGCTCTCGTTGGCGAAGGCCCAGGGGTACCGGGCAAAGTAAGGCTCCCAGTCCTCCAGGGGCACACCGGGAAACAGCTGATCCAACCGGAAGAAAGGCCCCTCCACATCGGTCAGCGCAACAACCTCAACCTCCCCTACCGCTATGCTACTCATCTCGCTGCAGCTAACCTTATTTGCACATATATACAATAACATGGTATAAGGTGAACATCTACAATAAATTCTTAGACGAAAGCTGCTGACAAGATGGCGGACGAGTTGGTTGGGGAGGGTGCGGGTACCTCCGGGGCGAGCAAGGAGCTAGGGGAACGGCTCGTGGACGAGTTTGCGGCGTTTGGGCCGGCGTACATGCGCTGGGTCAAGTCGCGGTTGCAAGACCGGGGCGTGAGCTACGCGAGGATGCGATTGTTGTACGCGTTGCGTTGCGGCGGGCCAAGGATCATGAGTAGCTTGAGCGGCGTACTCGGGGTGACGCCGCGAAACGTAACGGCGCTCGTCGATGCTCTGGAGGAGGAGGGGCTTGTCAGGCGCAGGCCGCATCCCACGGACCGGCGAGCGACCGTCATCGAGCTCACCGACCGTGGGGTCGAGACTACCGGAGGCATGTACGACGAGCACCGGGAGGCCGTAGGTGAGCTCTTCGAGGGGCTCTCCGGGGACGAGCAGCGGGAGTTACTGCGGTTACTGGGCAAGCTGCGCGAGGCGTTGCGAGAGAAGGGTATCTCCTAGAGAGTCATTCTCCAGGCTGGGCTTTTACGGGCTAGTGTGCTGGATGCGGTCGACCATGACATACTTGTCCTTAGTCGGCTTCTTGCCAGCGAGCCAGCTCGGATACCAGGCGTTGGCGTAGAGCTTCATCGAGTTTGACGGCAGGCAGGCCGTCTTTCCAGGTCTTCATCAGCTTGCCGTTGGCGTAGAAATTGATGGAGCCGGAAGCGTAGTCGAAGCGGTACTCGTGATACCCGGTCGTGGGGCCGAAGGGGAGGGCCATAGTCTCGGTGTGAGTCTGAGAGCCGCCGGAGTAGGTGGAGAACATGATCTTGCGGGAGGTGTCGTTGTAGATCTCGATGTCGACCTCCGAAGCGTAGTCGGGGGCCTGGTAGAGGAAGAATCCCGTGATCGAGGACGGCGCGTTCGGCAGCTTCATCCGGACCGAGTATGAACCTTCGCCATAGAGGTCTTTCGACATGATCTCCCCGCCGTTCAACGTGCGCACCGGGAGCTTTATCGCCAGATTACCGTTGCTAACTCCGACGTTCTTCGGATCAAGGTAGCCACGCCCGAGGTTGTGATCTCCCTTCGACCAGCGGTTCGTGTCGAAGGAGTTGAAGTCATCGGTGAAGTCGAGCGCCCCAGCCGAGGCGAGACTGGCCAGCAATCCAGCCTGAACAATCCCCATTACCAGCAAAATTAACATCCGGCGCGTCTGCTTCTCCCTTCGGTAGCCCGGCTGCCTCCAGGAGGTCCGTGGCTTTGCGTCCCCGTCTCGCGGCGGGTTTGCCTTTTCTATGGTCACCGTAGTTATCGGACGGTCTGGAGAATAACTTTAATCACCGGTCCGGAAGCTCCGCCATGTCTCCTACCTCTATGCCGCGCTCGTCGTAGAAGCCCTGGTTGACCTCGAGGGCGTACATGGCGGGTTCAGCGGAGACGT
>CADCVD010000179.1 GCA_902806055.1 uncultured Rubrobacteraceae bacterium | reverse complement strand
CGCCCCCGGCGCAGAAGTTCTCGACCATCGCGGCGGTGACCTCTTTGGGCCAGGGTGAGACGCCGCGGGCGAGGACGCCGTGGTCGCCAGCACAGATCACCACCGCCGGGTCCCCTGGCACCGGCGGCGGGACCTCCGCCGCCATCCCCGAGAGCCGCGCTCCCAACTCCTCTAGCCTCCCGAGGCTCCCTGGCGGCTTGGTGAGCGTCAGATGCCGCTCCCGCGCGTTGGCCGCCGCTTCCCCGTCGGTGGGCCGGACCTCTCCGGCAAGCTCGCTTACCAGGTCTTCCAGGGCCATCGCCTAGTGGTGGTGACCGTGGGAGTGGCCTGGCTCGTCGGGGTGGTAGTGAGGCGTCGCGGGGGCGCCGACCTTCTCCTCGAAGCCGGGGAGGGCGACCCGGTGAACGCAGACGTCGCAGTTCATCCGGATGTCGCCCTCTATAGCCTCGCGGTAGCGATCCAGCACCAAGTCGGCGACCTTCTCGTGCGGCCCGAAGTAGCCCGCGTAGGAGACCGCAACTTCAGGGTTTCCGGCGGCGAACTCCTCGCTCTGCTCCCGGATGCGCTCCTCCAGTACGCCGGTGAAGAGGAAGTAGGAGAAGATGGCGACCTTTCTGGCGCCGAGCCTCTTGAGGCGCTCCAATCCTTCGAGGACGTTCGGGGGGGTCATGCTGATGTAAGCGGTCTCGACCATCGGGTACGGGCGGCCCTCGTAGAAGAGGCGCGAGACTTTGGCGAGGTCCGAGTTCGCGTCCGGGTCCGAGGAGCCGCGGCCAACGACGAGGACGGCGGTCTCCTCCTTCTCGTCCTCCGGAACGACGGCGGAGATCCGCTCGTCCATCAGGGAGAGTAGCTCGGGCCGGATGCCCAGAGCACGTCCGTATCCGAAATCGACGTCCGGGTGACTCATCTTTTCACGCACGAGGGTGGCGGGGATGTCGTCTTTTGAGTGGCCGGCGGCTAGGAGCATCAGGGGGACAGCGGCGATCCGGCGGGAGCCATCCTCCGCCAGGCTGTTGACGCACTCGGAGATCGGGGGCCGCGAGAGCTCGATAAAGCCACCCTCGATAGGCAACCCCGGGCTACGCTCTCTCATCAGCGCGACCAGGTCGTGGAACTCCCGAGCCCCGCGCGGATCCCGGCTCCCGTGCCCGACGACGAGGAGCGCGGGGTCGGTGCCGTTGCGGTTTCTCCTGTTCCTGCTGTCGAGGTTTATCAAGTTTCGCATGCTGAATCCTTTCTTCGTGGCCTGTGGAGGCGCCCGCTTCCGGTCCTGACGTTAGTCTCCCGCAGACGTTCCCCCCTGCTCGCTCGTAGGCGACAAGCAGGGCTCCTGGCGCCTCTTCGAAAGTTCGATACCGACCCTCCAAGTCTACGCCGTACTCCGGGAAGAAGACTCATCATCGCGCCTCGTCGAACCCCGCAGCATCGGGTTCCGATCTCCGAACAGCAGGTTGGCTGGCTAGACAAGCGGCGGTCGAACGCGTAAGTACGGGATGGCACCACGCTACCTCTCTCTCCCGGCATCGCCGGATCCCTCTCCATTACCCCCTGCACCCTCGAAGTACAAGAGCGCATTCAACGCCGCCGCGGCGACCGCGGACCCACCCTTCGGACCACGATTGGCAACGGCGGGCAACCCGCTCTTTACCAGGGCCTCCTTTGACTCAGCGGCGCCTACGAACCCGACCGGGAGCCCAACGACGAGCGCCGGGGCCGCGTCCAACTCCAGCAACTCGAAGAGCGCGGTTGGCGCGTTCCCGACCACCCAGAGAGCGCCGGGTCCGGCCTCTTGCGCCACAAGCCGGAACCCGGCCGCGGAGCGGGTGATGCCCAGACGCTCGGAGAGCTCTCTCGCGCGCGGGTCGGAGACTAAGCAGAGCGTCTCGCGGGCGGTGATGCCGGCGGCGACCATGAAAACGTCCGTGACTACGGGAGCGCCACGGTGGAGGGCTTCGAGGCCCGCTTCCAGGGCCGCTTCGTCGAGGACGAGGGTCTCGGCGTATTCCAGGTCGGCGGAGGCGTGGATCACCCGCTCCGCCACGGCCCGGCTCAGCGGCCCGAGGCGCGAGAGGTCCACGAGCCCGCGCAGGATGCGCATACTCTCTATCTCTATAGGGTGGACCCGCCTCACGCCTCCTCCAAAAGTACCTCGATGCAGGCGGAGACGGGGCAGACCTCCGCGCACTCGGCGCATCCCGAGCAACGGTCTTCGAGCACGACGAGGGGCGACGCGTACTCCCTCGGGGCGGGCTGTATCGCCTTCTCCGGGCAGGTCTTTATGCAGGCGCCGCAGCCCGCGCAGGCGTCCGTAACGGCGAAGACCCTCCTCATCCGGGTCCTCCTCCAAGGTATCCCCGGGGCGTGACCATGCGACCAGCGACGATCCTGGTCTGGGAGTTGCCGACCACGACGACGGTCAGCATGTCCACCTCCTCCGGGCCCAGGGAGGCGAGATCGGTCAGGGTGATGCTCTGCGTAGGACGGTAGGCATCTCTGACGATACCGACCGGGGTATCGGGGGGGCGATGCTCCAGCAGCATCTCCCGCACCTTCCCGAGCTGCCAGTCGCGGCCCTTCGAGCGCGGGTTGTACAGCGAGACCACGAAGTCTCCAAGAGCGGCGGCCCGCATCCGGTTCTCTATGACCTCCCACGGGGTGAGGAGGTCCGAGAGGCTCACCGAGCAGTGGTCGTGTCCCAACGGCGAGCCGAGCAGCGAAGAGGCCGCCTGGGCCGCCGTTACACCGGGGACGACGACCACGTCCACGTCCTCCCCGGCCAGCTCAAGCGCGGGCGAGGCCATCGCGTAGACGCCAACGTCGCCGCTCGAAACCAGCGCGACGCTGCCCCCGGCGCGCGCCTCGGCGAGGGCCTCTTCGGCCCGCGTGACCTCGTCCCCCAGAGGCAGCGTGAGCACCCTCGTCCCGGGCCGCAGGAGATGCCGGACCCTCCCGACGTACTGTCCAAGTCCCACGACCAGCTCCGAGGCGGCCAGAGCCTCGCGGGCGAGGGGTGGTATGAGGGCGTCGTTCCCCGGACCGAGGCTGACCAGGGCGAGGCGTCCCCGCACCGAGAGGCGGCCTATGGCGACGGTGGCGTTCTGCGACTTCCGTTTCTCCAGGACCAGCTGTGCGCTGCCCGCAAGCACCGACGCCTCGGCGACGCTCGGGGTACCCGTAGCCTCGGCGACCACCTCTGAAGGGTTCGGGACCTCGTAGGCCGAAAGCTCTCCGGCGGCGTGGAACCGGAGCGGTACTTCCAAGGAATGGGCTGCCTCGATCAGGCCGGCCTCGTCTGACTTTATGTCTATGCTGTGAAGGGCGGCGAAGCTCTTTCGGGAGAGGCCGGCCTCTTTGAGAGCGAAGTCGAGGAGAGCCAGTATCTCGGCGGCGCTCGCCCCGCGGCTACAGCCGACACCGGCGACGAGCGACGGCGGCCGGTAGACGATCGAGGGCGAGGCTGGTGACGCGTCAAGGAGCCTATCCGTTATCAATATCAGGGGTGGCTCCATCCCCCCCTCCGGTGCTCCCGCAAATACGAGGTTCTCCGGCAGCGGACCGAGCGGCCAGCGCCGCTCCGAGTACAGCCTCACCTCCTCCCCGGAGACAAGTGCCGCCCCCACGCCTGCGAGGTCCGAACCCTCCTCGATCTCGAACCCGAGCCCTTTACCGAAGGAGTCCAGGGCGGGTACCCGTAGAGAGTCACTCGCGGTGGTGACGACGGGGGTCGCTCCCAGGGTGTCCGCCACACGTTCGGCGAGGGCGTTCGCGCCGCCCTCGTGCCCGCCCGCGAGGGCGACGGCGAAGCGGCCGGCATCGTCCATGCAGACCACGCCCGGGTCGCGGCGCTTGTCTTCGAGGAGCGGGGCGACAAGACGGACGGCAGCGCCGGTAGCAAGGAAGAGGATTATGGCGTCGCACTCGTTCCAGGCCGCCCGGAGCGCTTCTTTAGGCTTACCCTCGTAGAGGCGGGCGTCGGGCCAGGCATCGACGAGGTGGGCGGCGTTGCGGCGGCCGTTGGCGGTGGCGGCGACCAGCCCGATCACGGCCTGCTCCCCGATGTCACGAAGACCGGTGTCTCGGCCGCGAGACGGTGTAGCTCTCCGACGCCTTTCATCCGGGATGCTTGCAGAAACGTGGTCTCAACC
>CADCVD010000178.1 GCA_902806055.1 uncultured Rubrobacteraceae bacterium | reverse complement strand
CCAGGATGTTCAGGCGAACATAGTCCACGGTAAGCGCATCCTCTGCGGCCGCGATCTTTCCGGCCACCGCGTCCGCGAAGGGCTGGTGTTCCGACTCCGGCAACCTCTCCAGATGTCGGCCCAGAACTACCGTTTTCAGGAAGCGTGTCAGCTCGTCTCTTGAGTCGAACTGCGGAGCCTCTTCTTGCAGCCAGGTCTCGACTTCTGTGAACCCGGCTGCTTCTAAACGTACCCTGCTAGTCTCGGCGTCGGCGAAGTGCCAGGGCTCCTCCCATCCTTTGAAGCGGTTCCTGAAGCGTTCCTTTCCCACAACCTCTGCTGTTGCTCTCATCACCCGGGCTATGTTGCCCTCGCCTCCACACTGGACCATCAGCCTGCCCCCCGGCTTCAAGGCCCGTGCGAGACGCCCGAACAACCTCTCATGGTCCTGTATCCAGTGAAACGTCGCCGTAGAGAAGATCAGATCTACCGGCCTCTCGACCTCCAGTAGCCGGAGGTCCTGCCGCTCGACCCGTACCCTCTCGTCCCCGACGAACCGCTCACGCGCGACCTCAACCATCGCCGCCGAAGCATCCACAGCCAGCACCGTGCCGTCAGGCAAGTACCGCAGGAGGAGTTCCGTGATCTTGCCCGTCCCACACCCCGCATCTATAGCCGCCTCATCCCCCCTGAGCGGTCGCCGCTCCAGAGCCCGCCCCAGTAAGCCCACGCCCCAACCGACGTGCGGTACGGATACCGCCTCGTACTCGGCCGCGTCCCACTCGAGCGTCAAGCTACCTCGTCTTTCTTGCTGTGTCTCATTATATGAGATACAATGTTCAACATATGGACAGTATAGAAGATAAGCCGGTCGAGAGCAAGAGCGGCGTGGCGAGCGGGGTTGGGGTTTTGGACAGGGCAGTCTCGATCCTCTCGTTGCTCGCGGCTGATGGTCCGGTGAGCGCGGCGACGGTGGTCGAGGAGACGGGATTGTCGCGGCCAACGGCGTACCGGCTGCTCTCGGCGCTGGAGACGCATCATCTGGTAACGCGAAGGGAGGGGCGTTACTCGCTCGGGGTGCGTCTTCTAGGATGGGCCGCGGCGGCGGGCACGGGTCTCGTGGAACGCGCGAGGCCGGTGTTGGAGAGGTTGAGGGACGCGACTGGGGAGAGCACACAACTATACGTGCGGGAGGGAGAGCATCGGGTATGCGTGGCGTCAGTAGAGCGGGCGACAGGCCTGAGAGACTCGGTGCCGGTAGGAGCGGTGATGCCGCTCTCGCGAGGATCGGCGGGGAAAGTGCTGCTCGCGTGGGGAGAAGGCGAGGGAAGTTCCTATGGAATCGACGCAGAGAAGTTGGAGGCGGTACGGAGCCAAGGGTGGGCCGAGAGCGTAGCCGAGCGAGAGGCGGGGGTTGCGAGCGTGAGCGTGCCCGTCTTCGGCGCCGATGGAAGCTTGAGGGCGGCGGTCTCGGCCAGTGGTCCCGTCTCGCGCCTTGGAGAGCGGCCGGGCGAGCAGCTCGCTGAAGAGGTTGTGGCAGCGGCGAGGGAGATAGAGACCGCTCTGGACTCCTAACGGCCCTCGCCTGACCCTAACGGGCCTTCTTGGCAGAGGCTGACCTTTGATGCTGCAGTAGAATAGCCGGGTAGCCAGATTTTTACATCCCGTTGTGCAACGAGGATACCTCGTCGACGATTTTGAGATGCAGAATGCTCGAAGCGGCTCCCGAAAAACAGCGATATACTTTTGGTGCGCGTAGAGAGCCGGCAAACAGTCGCGCAAACTCGCTGGAGGAGCGGTTTCGGGCAGGGGTTTTCCGAGCATAAACGGTTCACAGTGTGGAGGCGTGAGCATACTTGTGCCGTTCTTGACCCGATAAGAACGGTTGGGGAAAGGGAGGTTTAGAATGCAGGGCTTACGTAATTTGACGTCTCAGGTCGGGACCGTGTTTTGGATCACGCTCGCCCTCGCGCTGGCGTTCGTTCTATGGGGCGTATTGCTTACGGATAACTTCGATAAGGTAACCAGGGCGGCTCTAGAATTCGTCGTCGCGGATCTCAGTTGGTTCTATTTGATCGTGACGACCTTGTTCTTGGTCTTCGTCCTCTTTCTGGCCTTTAGCCGGTACGGCAAGATCAAGCTGGGCAAGGAAGATGAGGAGCCTGAGTTCGGCATGTTCTCGTGGTTCGCGATGCTCTTCCAGGCGGGGATGGGCATCGGCGTAATCTTCTGGGGGGTCTCGGAGCCCGTATTGCACTACGCCTCCCAGCCACCTTACGGCGGGGCCGAGCCGAACACGGCTGCGGCGGCCCAGCTAAGCATGCAGTACTCGTTCTTCCACTGGGGGCTGCACGCCTGGGCGATCTACGCTGTCGTCGCCCTCGCCGTCGCGTTCTTCAACTTCCGTAAAGACAAGCCGGGGCTTATAAGCGCGGTCCTCTCGCCCCTGCTCGGCGACCGCGCCAACGGCCCCATCGGGAAGGCCATAGACGTTTTGGCGATCCTGGCCACTCTGTTCGGCGTGGCGGTCTCTTTGGGGCTCGGCACCCTCCAGATTGGCGCGGGTCTCGGGGAGAGCCTCGGCATCTCGAACGGGATCGGCCCGCAGCTGATCATCATCGGCATCACCACGATCGCCTTTATGCTCTCAGCATCCACCCCGATCGACAAAGGGGTTAACTACCTGAGCCAGGCGAGCATATACATGGCTGCCACCCTGCTCCTCTTCATCATCCTCGTGGGACCGACGGTCGTCCAACTCAACGCCTTCACGCAGGGTATAGGCGACTATCTAGGCCAGCTCATCCCGATGAGCTTCACGATGAACGCCTTTAACCAAGATACCGCATTCTTGAGTAGCCCCGCGGGGACCCTCTTCTTGTTCGCGACGTGGATCGCCTGGGCCCCTTACGTAGGGGTCTTCGTCGCCCGGGTCTCCAGGGGACGCACGATCCGGGAGTTCGTCATAGGCGTGCTGGTAGCCCCGAGCCTCGCCAACGCGTTATGGTTCGCCGTGTTCGGGGGGGCGGCGATAGATCAAGACCGCCAATCTGGCGGAACGATTAGCACGGCGGCACAAAGCGATCCGGCCATCGGGCTGTTCGCCTTTCTCCAGGCGTACCCGCTGGCCCTGGTTACGTCGATGGTGGCGATCCTGCTGATCTTTATCTTCTTTGTGGCGGGGGCTGACGCGGCGACAATCGTGCTTGGCAGGATGTCCGCCGGCGGCGTCTTGAACCCGAGCAGGGTGATCAGGCTGGTGTGGGGGGCGGCGATGGCCGCGATCGCGGCGATCCTACTTGTAGTCGGGGGGCTCGAAGCGCTGGAGCGAGCCTCGATCCTGGGCGGCCTGCCGTTCGCGCTTATCATGATCGCCATGTGCTGGTCCCTGTACAGGGGCCTCTCGCAGGACGCCCGCGAAGAGGACCAGCAGGAAGAGGCGGAGGAGGCTACGGGTCAACCGGCGGCGAACCCCGGCAAATAGGCTCTAGACTAGGCGGCGCTCGTAGATCCTCTCCAGGGCCGGCTCCCCGGAGGGGCCTTCCAGTACAGCCTTTTCGAAGGTCACCGTAGCCCGCCGGCCCTCCATCTCAAGGGTCGCGACGTGGTTCTCGAACCAGGGCTTCTGATGGGTCATGCGCCAACTCATCTGTTCTTTACCGATCCCCGCCATTCGGGAGAGGAGGCGGCCGGCGAGCTCGCCCAGCTTAGTCCAGCAGACGCTCTGCAGGCGAGACTTCTGTCCGGGCAGGGAGTTGCGCAAAGGGGAACAGACCGCCTGGTAGGTATGGCTCCGTACGCCCTCGTCGCGGAACTCCGCCTCGGCCAGATAGCCGTGATGCACGTCGCCGGAGAGCACGGTTACGGAGGCCGGGGGTTGGCCCTTCTCCCCGGCTGCTACAGCCCGGATCAGGGCGGTGAGCTTATCGAAAGACTCGTGGAAAGCGCCCCAGTGGTCCAGGTCCTGAGAGCGCCTTATCCTCTCCCCCCACCCCTTCGCCCGCTCCCCCCACTTGCCGGAGCAGACAGCCTCGCTCCAGGCCTGCAGGTGGTGCATACCGGGGCCGAGCATTACTGGGAGCGAGGTGCCGAACAGGAGGTGGTCGAAGTCCCCGCTCGCGTGCTCCTCGATCCACTCCCATTCGCTGGCGTCCACCATCGAGCGATGCTCGTTGTCCAGCACTCGCCCGCCGCGCGAGTCGATCATCAACAGTCGGGTGCCGCCAAAGTCCCGGTGGAAGCTCCAGCGGGTCCCGGCGGTCTCCCGATGCGCGTCGCGGGCGAAGTCGCGTAGCAGAGGACCTGCGTCCTCGGCGGCCCTGACCTTTTGAAAGAGGTCGTTCTCGGCTAGCTCGCGGGGAGAGAGGTTGCCGAGGTGTTGGTAGATCCAGTAAGAGACGTGGCCGCCGTGGATCTGGTCGTTCCACCACGGGTAGCTCCGCGCCTCCTCGACCCATGCCTCGGAGACGTTCCAGTCGTCGGCAACCTCGTGGTCGTCGAAGATCATGGCGCTGGGCACGGTCGAGAGGAGCCACCGGATCGCCGGATCTCTCCACGAGTCTCGGTAGAGCCGGGCATACTCCTCGAAGGTCGCCACCTCCTCCCCGGGCGGCTTATCCGTATCGCGGCGCGAACGGATAAACTCCAGCGTGTCGAACGGAGGCTTGTGGGCGTAGATCTGATCCCCCAGAAGCACCAGCGCGTGCGGCAAATCCTCGGGAGGCTCTCCTGTCAGCCGCATCGCCATCGCATACAGAGCATCTACCCCGAGGCCCCGCTCGTCCTCCTCGATGCTCAACGTGTACGGCGGCTCGTGCGGGGCGGAGATGCGGCACGAGCCGAAGACGAGCTTCAGGGACGCCTCGGGATCGAGAGTTCGGATCATACTGGGCGGGAGAGGAGATCCGGCCTCCGGCCATCTTTTCTCACCGTCAAGAAGGACCTCGTACTCGTAAACGCCCCCCGGCTCCAGTCCGGCGACGCATAGCAGGGCGTAGTGGTGGCCCTCGACGTGGAAGGTGCGGGAGCGATACCCCAGAACCTCGACCTCGCAAGGACCATCCGTCTCGACCCAGATGGTCGCCTCGGAGGAATCAGCGTAACGTAGCAGCGGGCCGAGAACGAGTTCAGGCACTACCGCGCGAGCTCACCGGTATGAGTAGCTTCTTCGAACTGCACAACGCGTCTCCTCTTTACTAGTAAGCAGAAGGATACACCAACAGTTGCGCACGAACCTCCGGTCCCCTTACGCTTCGGTAGCGCGGGAGGTAGAGAGAGGTTGGGAGACCGGACGTTTACTCGATGGCGAGACGGAGCTTTGGCTGTTAGAGTCCCGGCGTGAAGCGGTCGTCGAAGCCTCCGGGAGGGGCTATCGAGCGCCTCTTGTGGGGGAGTCGACTGCTGGTGCTCGTGGCGGTCGTAGCCGGGGTGGTGTTAGCGGTCGGAGCAGCTTGTCTGGCTACGGCGGACGTCGTCTACTTCATCGGGGGCGTCCTGCTCATCAGCGCGGCTTTCTACCTGGTCGGGGCGGGCGCCGGCGGCGGCAAAGCCTCCAGCCCCGACGAACCTGCTCCAGAACGCTAGAATAAGTCTATGCAGACAAGGCAGCGAGTATTCAGCGGCATACAGCCGAGCGGCAACTTGCACCTCGGCAACTACCTCGGGGCGTTGAAGAACTGGGTTGGGATTCAGGAGCGCTACGAGAACTACTTCTGTATCGTGGACCTGCACGCGATCACCGTGCCCCAGGACCCGAAGGTGCTGAGGAGCAAAATCCGGGAGATCGCGGCGATCTACCTGGCCTCCGGCATCGACCCGGAGAAGTCCGTGATCTTCCGCCAGAGTCGTGTCTCCGAGCACACTGAGCTTACGTGGCTCCTCAACTGCGTGGCGCGGTTCGGCGAACTCTCGCGTATGACGCAGTTCAAGGACAAGGCGCAGAAGGGCGGCGCCGAGTCCGCGAGCGTCGGTCTCTACGACTACCCGGTGCTCATGGCCGCCGACATCCTCCTCTATAACGCGCATCTGGTGCCGGTCGGCGAGGACCAGCGACAGCACCTGGAGCTCACGCGGACGCTCGCGCGTCGCTTCAACCACCTCTACGGCGAGACCTTTGTCGCGCCGGAGGCGATGATCCTGAAGACAGGAGCGCGGGTCATGGCCCTCGACGAGCCGACCGCCAAGATGAGCAAGAGCTCGCCCGTCGCGGGCAGCTACGTCGCCATCCTCGACGAGCCGGATGTCGTGCGGCGTAAGATCCGGCGGGCCAAGACCGACTCCGGCTCGGAGATCACCGCTAGCCCCAACAAGCCCGCGATTACCAACCTTCTCGACATCTACGCCGGGCTGACGGACGTTCCCATACCCGAGATCGAGGAACAGTACCGGGGCAAAGGCTACGGCGACCTCAAAAAGGACCTCGCCGAGGTCGTCGTGGAGGGCCTCTCCCCCATACGCGACCGGACCCGCGAGCTTTTAGACAACCCGCGGGAGCTGGACGAGATCCTCGAAGCCGGGGCCGAGAGGGCGCGCGAAGCAGCTCGCTCCACCCTCCAAGACGCCTGGACCAGGATGGGCCTCGACTAGCCGGTGGAGGAGACGAAGACCAGGATACTCAAGGTCTTGACCGCCCTCCCAAACGGAGTCCTCTACTCTACGACCGACTGGCACAGGCTGTTGGGAGAGGATAAGCGCGAGATCCGGCACGCGCTGGACGAGCTAGAAGCTGAAGGGAAGATAGAGATCCACAAGAGCGGCCGCTCGGACAAACCGCTCTACAAGCTCGCGTAACATGCAGCGTCTTCGATCCATCTTTGATCGTATAGGCCGCAAGGGCTACGGCGCCTACAAGGACCTTCAGGGCTCCTACGACCTCGAAGGCTTCACCCTATTTATAGATAAAGTGCAGCGGGACCCGTTCGCCCCACCGTCCCTTATACGCGTGCGGACGTCCCAGAATCGCTTCGACTCCATGCTCTTCAGCAACCCCGTTCGCCGGGTGGCGTTCGAGGACTTCCTGACGCGCTCGGTGGAGAAGGTGCTGAGGCGCGCGGTTAGGGGAAGCCGGGGCTCGGGCGGAAGCGGACGGATCGAGATACAGCGGACCTCCCAGGTCGTCCTGCCTCGCACCTCGATGGTGGTGACAGAAGGATACGTCGAGGCCCGCATGGCCGCCGGACTCCCGGCTCGGGGCCGGACGGTGGACGCCCGGGCGGCGAAAGCGATGCTGCTGGAGGAGCTGCCGAGAGTAGTACGCGAGGCTCTAACGCCCGCCGGGGTAGACGAGACAAGAGCCCGAGAGCACGTCGAGACCGTCGAGGATGCGAACCACCTGCGCGAGCAGCTGCCGGGTCTTGGTCTCGTGGCGTTCTTGGCGGACGGGGCCGTGCTGCCGCGCGAGAGCGGGGCGAGCGACCGGCCGCTGCGCGAGGGAGCCGTGGCTTTCGAGAGCCCGGAGGAATTCCGAACAACCGTGGAGCTACCAAACCGCGGCTCTATCTCGGGGATGGGGCTTCCTGAAGGAGTTACGCTCGTGGCCGGCGGCGGCTTCCACGGGAAGAGCACGTTGCTCTCCGCGCTCGCGTGGGGAGTCTACGACCACGCGCCAGGGGACGGGCGCGAATACGTGGTCGCGCGGGCGGATTCGGTGAAAGTCCGGGCGGAGGACGGGCGGAGCGTGGCGGGGGTGGATATCTCCGGCATGATCGGGGAGCTCCCCGGCGGCCGTTCGACGATGAACTTCTCGACCCCGAACGCCTCGGGCTCGACCTCCCAGGCGGCGAACATCGCGGAGGCGCTCGAGATCGGGACTTCACTCCTTCTCGTAGACGAGGACACGAGCGCCACCAATTTCATGGTTCGGGACGAGCGTATGCGCAAGCTGGTGAACAAGGAGCCCATCTCCCCGTTCATAGACCTCGTGCGTCCTCTGTACGACTCGTTGAACATCTCGACGATAGTGGTCGCCGGAGGCGTCGGCGACTACCTGGACGTGGCGGACCGGGTGATCCTGATGGAAGACTACGAGACCTACGACGCGACGGAACGAGCCCGCGAGGTACGCGAGAGCTTCCCGGTACCGGGCGCCGCGCATACCGGAGAGGCGCGTCCTCCGAGAGGCCGCCGGGTCCGGGCGTCCTCCATAGACCTCCGACGCGGTAAGCGGGAGACCGCGCGAAGCAAGGGCTCGAGCACCATAGAGTTGGGCCGCGAGCGGGTGGATCTCTCGTACCTGGAGCAGCTCGCCGAGGCCGGCCAGACCGAGGCTATAGCCCGCGCCATCGGCGAGTTCGCCTCTGAGGGCGAGAGTCAGGGGGTCGAGGAGGTCGTACGCCGGACGCTCGGTTCGGTAGAGAGAGATGGTCTCGATTCTTTGGGAAACTTCCGGGGTCATCCCGGCGAGCTGAGCCTGCCCCGGCCGCAGGAGATGGCGGCGGCTATCAACCGCATCCGCTCCCTGGAGGCGAGCACGGAGTAAGACGCGTAACCGCTAGAGAGCCGTATATCCTGGCGGCAGACCTTCCCCCGCACAATCCGCGCGCCGCGCCTGACGTAGAACGGGAGATGGAACTAGCTCACATATCGGTTGCCGTCCTATCGGTTAGCATGAAGAGACGCAAAAGATTAGGAGGATCACATGGCCCAGAGTAAGAGTTACGACAGCCCGCCGGAGATGACCATCTCACCCGATAACGACTACTACGCGACCTTCAGGACGGAGAGAGGTCCCATCCGCACAAAGCTCTTCGCGGACAAGGCCCCGGAGACGGTAAACAACTTCGTCTTCCTGGCGCGCGACGGCTACTTCGACGGGACGACCTTTCACAGGGTCATAAAGAACTTCATGGTTCAGGGCGGCGACCCGACCGGGACCGGCGCCGGAGGGCCCGGCTACCGGATCCAGGACGAGTTTCACCAGGACCTCCGGCACGACAAGCCGGGCGTCCTCTCGATGGCGAACGCAGGACCAAATACGGGCGGGTCGCAGTTCTTTATCACGCATATGGCGACGCCCTGGCTCGACGGACGGCACGCGGTCTTCGGAGAGGTCGTCGAGGGTATGGAGCTCGTGAACGCCATCCGCGAGCGCGATCCGCAGTTAGACCGCGAGCCGGGGGACGAGATCCAGACCGTAGACATAGAAGAGGTTCCGCGCGGCTGAAATATCCCGGTTTGGCAGCTTTAGTGCATACCGGGATATATGGCTGCTATGATGCGCTCCAGACCATACGACATAGAGCTTAGAAGGGAGGGTCGGATGGAAGACATCAACGCTGAAGGTACGGTGGCCGCCGAGAGTACGGCGCCGGTCTCGAACTGGCTGCGCCTGCGCGCCTCCGCAGTGCATCTATACACCGCGAGCGGGGCGGTGCTGACGCTCCTGATCCTTATCGCAGCCTACAACGGCAACGCTGTACTGGCGCTGTGGCTGGTCCTGGCGACCCTCGTAATAGATAGCACCGACGGCCTTCTGGCCCGCCGCTTCCGCGTCAAGGAGTTTCTGCCCTCCTTCGACGGCGGCCTCCTGGACAACATCGTGGACTACATGACTTACGTCCTCGCCCCGATGCTCCTCTTGTGGAGCACGGGTTACCTCCCAGGCGGCGCGTTCGGCGTGGTCCTGGCAGCGCTCCCCATACTCGCGTCGAGCTATCAGTTCTGCCGGGTGGATGCCAAGACCGGAGACGGCGCCGAGACCGATCACTTCTTCCTCGGTTTCCCGAGCTACTGGAACGTTGTAGCGTTCTACGCCATCATCTTCGACGCCGGCGTCTGGACGGTCGCCGCGATCCTTATCGTCTGCTCGATCTTGGTCTTCGTCCCGATCCGGTACGTCTACCCGTCCCGCACGCTCACCTTCCGCAAGCTCAACCTGACGCTCACGTCGCTCTGGCTCGTGAGCTACATAGTCATACTCCTTCAGATGCCGAACCCCGGCACTCTCCTCCTGGCCTTCTCACTCGTCTACCTCGTCTACTACTTCGGCGTTAGTCTCTACCTAACCGCTGACATGCTCAAGAAGCCGAGCCGCACAGCCTAAACGCTGGCCAACCCTTCGGACTCAAGCCCCGGCGTCACAAATAGCGCCGGGGCTTGACGCTGTCATTGAGGCGGTCAACTCCCTCAATACAACTTAGAGATAGACGTTCGGAGAGGGTCTGGCGAGTCCGGTGAAAAAATGCGTAACGAGAGATGTTCGACGCTCTCCGGAGGGAGTTGCCGAGTCTTGGCGCCACGCGAAGCGTTCGTAAAGTCAAGCGGATTACGGTTCGGGGACGCGGGCTCCGGGTAGAATGATCTGCGTGTTCTTATAGAGGTTGCGGTTGTTCTAGTAAGGGGTGAGGAGTTCTTGTCTCAAGAGGTTGCGGAGAGGTTCAAAGAAGCGCTGTGGAGGCTTGAAGAAGACCGGGACGTGGAGGGGCTGGTAGAGATCCACGCGGAGGACTGTGACGTGGGCAACGTCGCGGTGCCGAAGACCTTCAGCGGCCACGAGGGCCTGCGCGAGTTCTGGACGAACTACCGCAACACCTTTGACCAGATGAAGTCTGAATTCCGCAACGTCTTCGCCGATGATGCAGGACACGCCGCCCTGGAGTGGACCACCGAGGGTACCGAGGGCGGCGAGACCGTCTCCTACGGGGGCGTGAGCATACTGGAGATCGAGGACGGCAAGGTCAGGCGCTTTATGGCTTACTTCGATCCCCGCAGCCTGACCGCGCAGATCGTGGACTAGGGTCCGGCTTCGACAGGGAGCAGGCGACCTTTGCCCGTGTAACCCTGCACAACTAGCCGAACGGCGGCACGCCCGTTTTATTCCGGCGTCCCGCGTTCAGGGTGTGAGCCATACAGACCGCTTGTAGCGAAGAGCGGAGACTAGAGTCCGCCGATCTTCGAGATGGGCCAGAAGCGTAGAAACGCCTCGCCTTTTACGTTGTCTAACGGTAGGGGGCCGAAGACGCGCGAGTCGGCTGAGTTGCCGCGGTTGTCGCCCATGACGAACACATGGCCCTCGGGGACCGTCGCGGGCCCGTAGTATCCTCTAAACGTCTCCTCTTGGTTCAGATAGGGCTCCTCCTGTGGTTCTCCGTTCACGAAGAGCAGACCACCCTGGACGCGGATCTCATCACCCTCTACCCCTACAACGCGTTTGATGAGCGTGTTATCGTCATCAC
This sequence comes from uncultured Rubrobacteraceae bacterium, assembly GCA_902806055.1. Taxonomy (GTDB): domain Bacteria; phylum Actinomycetota; class Rubrobacteria; order Rubrobacterales; family Rubrobacteraceae; genus Rubrobacter_F. The sequence goes on along the minus strand of CADCVD010000178.1, from coordinate 8,831 downwards.
TTTCGAGGCTATCGAACACGACGATATCTCCCCTCTCCGGCTCGCTGAAGCGGTAGATAAACTTGTTAGCGAGGATCCGGTCCTTCACCTCCAGCGTAGGCACCATGCTCTCCGAAGGGATTCGGAAGGCCTGGACTATAAACGGCTGCACGACGCCGAAGACCAGCGCGAACGCGACGATGATCGTAAGGATGAACTCGGCGGGACCGCCACCCTTCTTTTTTCGGCGCTGCGCGCGCAACTCCCGACGGCTCTTCGGAACCGCCTCTGTGAACGGAATCTTCTCCGCTGACTTTTTGGAACGGCCCGAGGCGCGCCGGCGGGCGATAAGCCCGGCGAGGCCCTTCTCCTTTCGCCGCTGCCGGCGTAGCTCGCGCCGGCTCTTTGGGAGCTCTTCCTCCCGGGAGCGCTCCTCGCTCAACATCAGAGCGGTCCGATCCTACCCGGGGGCCAGAACAGCAGGAACGCCTCGCCCTCTATATTCTCGTAGGGCACCGGCCCGAAGAAACGCGAGTCCCGGGAGTTGGCTCGGTTGTCGCCCATCGCGAAGACGCGGCCCTCGAGGACCGTCGTGGGCCCATAGTAGCTGCGATCCGGGAACTCCCGGTTGACGTAGGCATCCGGCTGGGGCTGGCCGTTCACGTAGAGCGTCCCGTCACGTACCTCGACGGTGTCCCCCGGCACGGCGACGACCCTCTTTATGAGGTCTTCTTCTCCTCCCTCGACGCTCCTGAAGACGATGACGTCGCCCCGCTCGGGATCCGTGAAGCGGTAGATGAACTTGTTGACGAAGAGCCTGTCCCCGATCTCCAACGTCGGTACCATGCTCTCCGAAGGGATTCGGAAGGCTTCCACTATGAAAGGCCTTACGACGCCGAAGACGAGAGCGAACGAGACGAGGAGTATTACTACGAACTCGAATACCCCCCCGCTCTTTTTGGGTGAGCGGGGCCCGTACCGGCCCTCGGGCGCGGTCTCCAAGTTCTGCTGAGAGTGTCTCTCGGTCACAGGCGTTCAGGATACCGCACCGGAGGCCATAAGGTTCTCAGCGGGCGGGTTCGTTGGCAAGGCTGCGGTCATCTTCGAGGTGTATGAGAACGTCCGAGTTTGGTAGGCTGCGTCTTATCCTCTCTTCGAGGGTATCGGAGATCTTATGCGCCTCTCCTAGTGTGGTCTCAGCCTTTAGCTGCAGGTGGAAGTCTATGTGCCGCTGAGGGCCGCTCTTGCGCGCCCTGAGCTTGTGGAAGCCCCGGATCGCCGTCTCGCTGTGCGCATACTCCGCGATAACGCGCTCGACCACGTGAAGCTCCGCCTCCGGTAGGCTCTCGTCGAGCAGGACGCGAGTGCTGCGTGAGACGAGGCGAAAGGCGGTCCACAGGACCGCAACCCCTATGAGCGCCGCGATGATGGGGTCCAGTATCGTCCAGCCGGTAACGAGAGCGCCGGTGAGTCCCACGGCCACGCCCGCAGCGCCCCAGACATCCGTGCGCAGGTTGTACCCCTCGGCCTCCAGGGCCCGGGAGTCGGTCTCGCGCGCCACCCGCAGGAGCCACTCGGAGACGAACAGGTTCACTACCGCCGAGAGGGCCATTACAACGATGCCGAGGCCCAAAAGCTCCAGTTCCGCGCCGTTTACGATATTGTCCACCGCACCGTAGAGGATCCAACCGCCCACCCCGAAGAGCACGAACCCCTCGAAGACGCCGGCCAGATTCTCGAAACGTCCATGTCCGTAGTTGTGGTCCTCGTCCGGGGGTGAGTCCGAGCGTCGCACGGCGACGAGAGCTACAACCGAGGCGACGAGGTCGGTCGCCGAGTGGACGGCTTCGGAGAGGACGCTCACCGAGCCGGTCAGCAAGCCGGCCACCAGCTTTACAGTTAGCAGAATAGCGTTCGAGGAGATCGAGAAGAGAACCGTGCGCGACTTCTTGTCCATGCCTGTCAAAACCAACCCATCCGCCTATTGATTTTGCAGCCTTTGCCCCGACGTACGACCGCGGAGGTGCTCCTCGAAAAGCAGGACGTGTCCCAGGTCGTTCGGGCGTCCGAGAGCGCGGTTGAACGCCCGTACGTCCTCCAGTTGCGCGAAGGGTAAGTCCCCCACGATCGCGACGCCGTCGATGATGGCGCCTACCTCCATCCCCAACCATCCCGCGAAGTCTTCTATCTCGCCGTCCCCGAGCCTCAAGATGGGGTCGCCCTTCGGCGTCACGAGGACAGGGTCCAGAGTCCTCGCCCTCGTCCAAGACGCTTCCCGGGCCACCAAGTCTACGTCGTTGATGTTCTCAACGAGGCCGTGGACCAGGAGCGGGCCGCTGCCAAAGACGGCGTAGTCCCCCAAGGGAAATTGTAGCGCCTCAACCTTCTCCAGGAGCGGGTGCTCGTGCACACGTACCACGAAGCTAAAGTATATCTAGGGCGTCGCTCAGGGTACGCAACGCGGTCACGACCATGAAACCGGCGAAGCCGAGCCGTATCGCCTTCTCCGGCAGCCGGTCGCGCAAACGCACCCCTAGCCACGCCCCGGTCATAGCCCCCACGACCAGCGGCGCTAGGCTTACAAGGTCGCTGAAGCCCGCGTATATATACCCGATCGAGGCCACAATGCCGGTAAAGAAGACCACCGCGAGGCTCGTCGAGATCGCGCGCTTCGTCGATAGCCCGAAGCCGAGCATCAGCAGGGGCACCAGCACGACCCCGCCCCCGATCCCCACGAGCCCCGAGAGCGCCCCGATGCCCGCCCCGTAAAGCGAGACGAGGGGGCGCGACATCCCCTTGCCCGCCGCTGAAGGCCCGCTGGCACGGCCCCGGCCCGTAGGATAGGCGAGAACAAGGAGTATTATCGAGAAGACGAACTGCACCAGCGCCGTCGGGGAGATAGTGCTTATAAGGACCCCGATCAGGGACGCTGGCGCTACCGAGGCGGCGAGGAGCAGAGCCGGCCGCCACTCGACCGGGTCCTCGCTGCGGGCGTTGCGGACCGTCCCTGAGAGAGAGCTGAAGATGACGATAACCAGGCTCGCGGCGACAGCCTCCTTGATGTCCCATCCCGCCGCATACACGAGCGTGGGTACGAATACGACCCCGCCTCCCACCCCCGCGAGCCCAGAGAGCACCCCTCCGAAGAGCCCCAGGATCGCCAGTACCACGATCTGAAATAGGCTCTCCATCATGTCATTCTAACGGAGTGGGTCTGCCTGCGCGGTCGCCCTAAGGTAGCCGGGAAGACCGTCCGGAACGCCAGCGCAGGAAGAGGTAAACGGCGCCCGCGAGAACTGCCAGAGCAACCGCGTAATCCAGGTAGTGCAAGAAGTGACCGACCGTATCCCAGTTCTCCCCGAGCACGTACCCGAGGTAGGTGAGTGCGAATACCCACGGCACGCATCCCAGAAAGGTGTAGAAGGTGAACTTCGGGAAGTTCATCCGGGCCGTCCCAGCGGGGAAGGAGATGAACGTGCGCACCACCGGCAGGCAACGTGAAACGAAGACCGCGAGCTCGCCGTACCTGTCGAACCACTTCTCAGCTATCTTCAGATGGTGCGCCCGCACCCCGACGTAACGCCCGTACTTAAACCACAGCTCCCGTCCGCCCCAAAGCCCGATGAAGTAGGCGATCCAGGACCCGACCAGGTTCCCCAAAACTCCGGCGGCTACCGCCCCGAAGAGACCCATCTGGCCCTGCGAGACCAGATAACCGGCAAACGGCGAGATTGCCTCCGAGGGGATCAGAATACCCATGCTCTCAAGCAGCATCAGCACGAACACGGCCGCCAAGCCGTAGCTCCCGATAGTAGCCGTGACCCAGTCTATGAGCGGTTGTAGAATTGCTTCGAGCACGGAGGGGAAGCTATCACTTCCGGACGGTTTTTTCCACACACCGGCCGGGCAACACCCCGTACCCGGCTACTCCTCCCCTTCAATCTCGCCGGAGGGACGCCTGCGGAACGTGCGCCAGAGGAAGTAGAACAGTCCGATAAAGCTGATCCACAACGGTGCTGCTAGAAAGCCGGCCAACACGTCGGTCGGATAGTGTACGCCGAGGTAGAGTCGTGAGAAGCCTATGAGCAGCACGAGCATGACTCCGGCGGCGGCAACAGCCCAACGCTTTAAGCTCGTGAGATGCCACGCTAGGAGCAGGGTCAGGGTACCGTAGAAACCGACGGCGAGGGTAGCGTGTACGCTCGGGAAGGAGTAGAAGGAGGCGGTGTAGCCGGAGTCGAAGAGCTCCGGACGGGCCCGCTGGACGACAGTCTTGAGCGCGGTGGTCAGGACTATGCCGCCGAGGGTGGAGGTCACCAGTAATGCGGCAGAGACTTTACGTCCCCGCTGATAGAAGGCGTAGGCGATTGGGACGAGGAGAGGCAGTATCACCCAGTAGTAGCCGAGGGTGGTGGCCACGCGCATCGGCTCGTCCAACCAGGCTGGGGAGTTGGCGTAGATCAAGAGCAGCCCCGTCTCGTCGAACCGGCGGCTCTCGCCCTCTACGACGTCCTCGACAATCTTTGCGAAGAGGAGGATGATACCCAGCGAGATCAGGAGACCGGCGGCGAGCCCGACCGTGAGCGTCAGCCCCAGCCGGCGCGAGAAACTCTGGCTGATCTCTTTTTGAAGAACTCCTTTGTTCGACATGGAGGAGATTCTACTCCGGGATCCCGGCGAGCGGACACGTATAATCCCTTTGGAGAGATATCAGGAGGTACCCTTGCAAAACGCCGACGTCGCTCGCGCCCTGGATACGATCGCAACGCTTATGGAGCTGAAGGACGAAGCATACTACCGCATCCTCGGCTATAGGCGCGCCGCCGAATCCGTGATGGCTCTGGGCCGCCCCGTGCGCGAGGTCGAAGACCTAAAGGAGCTGCCCCACGTCGGAGGGACCCTCGCCGCCGTGATCCGCGACCTCGCCGAAGACCGTACCCCTCAGCTACTGGCCGACCTTCTCGAAGAGATCCCCGCCGGTCTCGTCGAGGTGACCCGGCTACCCGGCGTCGGACCGCGCACGGCGGGCAGGCTGTGGCGGGAGCTAGGCGTGACGAGCGTCGAGGAGCTAGGCGAGCTGGAAGAGGGCCAGCTCGCCTCTCTCAAGGGTTTCGGCAAGAAGAGTGAGGAACGCATACTGCGCGCCGCCCGTGTCTACAATGCTACCGAGCGCCGCATGCTACTCGACGAGGCCACGGCCTTGGGCGAGCACGTACTCGGTTTCGTCCGTGGTAGGGCGGAGTGCGAGGAGGCGGAGCTCGCCGGCTCCCTGCGCCGCCAGAAGGAGACCATAGGCGACCTCGACATCGTCGCCGCGAGCAGCGAAGGTAAGGCTCTGGCCGATGCCTTCGCCAGCGCCCCGTTCGTGGACGAGGTTCTGGCGCACGGACCATCGAAGGTATTCATCAAGTGCGGCGGGGTGGAGGTAGACTTGAGGATCGTGGAGCCCGAGGCTTACGGCTCGCTCCTGCACCACTTCACCGGGAGCCAGGCCCACAACATCGTGCTGCGCGAGCGGGCCGTGAAGATGGGCCTGAACATCTCCGAGTACGGCCTGGCCCAGGCCGGGACGCAGCGTTACGAGCCCATAGCCTCGGAGGCGGAGCTCTACGAGAGGCTCGGCCTCTCCTACATCCCCCCGGAACTGAGAGAAGACGCCGGCGAGATACGCGCCGCCGAGAAGGGGGAGTTGCCAGACCTCGTCGAGGTCGGCGAGGTGCGTGGTGATCTGCACGTCCACACCAACTACTCCGACGGCCGGGGCACTATCGAGAGCATGGCCGAGGCCGCCATCGCTCTGGGCTACGAGTATCTGGTCTTCTGCGATCACTCCCAAAGCCTGAAGGTAGCCAACGGCCTCTCCCCCGCCCGCCTGAAGGAGAAGCTCAAAGCCGTGCGAGCCGCCGACGAGAGGTATCCTGAGATACGCCTGCTCTGCGGCTCGGAGGTGGACATCCTCAAGGACGGCTCGCTCGACTACGAGGACGCGCTCCTGGCGGAGTTGGACTTAGTGGTCGCCTCTATCCATACCTCCTTCAACGTCGGCGAAGAGGCGATGACAGGGCGCATCGTGCGGGCGATGAACAATTCATACGTCAACACCATCGCCCACCCGACGGGCCGCATACTGAATCGCCGCGAGCCATACGAGGTGAACGTATCCCGGCTCATTCAGGAAGCCAAGACCACGAACACAGCCCTGGAGCTAAACTCTTACCCTGACCGTCTCGACCTCTCCGTCCCCTACATCCGCGAGGCGTTGGACGCTGGCGTGAGGATCACTATAGACACCGATGCTCACGACGAGACAGCTCTGAGCTTTATGAAGTTCGGCGTGTCCCAGGCGAGGAGGGCGTGGGCGGAGAAGGAGAGCATAATAAACTGTCTACCCTTGGCGGAGTTCGAAGAGTACTTGAGGAGTAGCAAATAGCCCTCGGATTCGAGGGGCGACGTGCTGCGAGAGCTATCCCTTCGTTGAGAGCTTGGGTGTAGCTTTAAGCAGCTGGCTGCCGACGGGGCACCAGCGCTTCCTTACGGGGACTCGTTCCAGTTGAGCCAGTACCAGCCAAGAAGGCGCATCGCCTCGGAGAAGTCTTTGAAGCTCGAAGGCTTGGAGACGTAGGAGTTGGCCCCGAGCTTGTAGCCCTCGACTACGTCGCGGTGTCTGTCGGAGGCGGAGAAGAGGATAACCGGCACCAGCTCGGTGCGCTCGTCGGCCCGGACCCTCTCTAGCACCTGTAGCCCTGTGGTCTTCGGGAGGTCCACGTCGAGGAGTACGAACTCGGGCGTCACACCCGGGTCGCGCCCAGCATACTCGCCCTCTCCGAAGAGATAATCGAGGGCCTCATCACCGTCTTTGGCCACGACGACCTCGTCGACCTCGCTCGCGACACCGTGCTCTCTGAGAGCGCGCATAGCGAGCAGGACTTGATCTTCGTCGTCCTCGACAAGGAGGATTACCCTTCTCTCACCCACAATGATCCCCTGTCTCACTAAGCCATACCTGAGCGCACTATAACCACCATGAACCAGCCTGGCTAGACTCAGGCACGGACCCTGTAACCGAGCGACAAGCCCCACACAGGAAACGCCCCCGCCGTGAACGGCGGGGGCGTAGCAAGCAGAGAGCGCGAGCGGCGCTTGAGGTTATCCGCCCCAGACGCCGGCCTTCTCGTCCTTCTCAGTCGCCCAGACGCCAGGATCGACGGCGTGCTCGGCCTCACCCTGCTCCTCCAGCCAGCGCTCGGCGTCTATAGCGGCGCGGCAGCCGTCGCCGGCGGCGGTAACCGCCTGCCGGTACCGGGTGTCGGAGACGTCGCCCGCGGCGAAGACGCCGGGGACGTTGGTCATGGTGTGGTCCCTCTGGAGTACGTAACCGGCCTCGTCCATCTCGACCTGGCCCTTAAAGAGCGCCGTCGCCGGCTCGTGGCCGATAGCGGCGAAGAAGCCGTCGACCTCAACGGTCCTCTCCTCTCCGGTCCGCACGTTCTTTATGTGCACGCCCTCGACCGATTCTTCACCCAGGATGTCCTCGACGACCGTATCGGTGACGAGAGTGATCTTCTCGTTCTTGCGGGCACGATCTAGCATGATCTTGGAGGCCCGGAAAGCATCCCTACGGTGGATCAGGTACACCTCGCTGGCGTACCGGGTGAGGAAGAGGGCCTCCTCCATCGCCGTGTCGCCGCCGCCGACCACCGCAACTCTCTTGTCCCTGAAGAAGAACCCGTCGCAGGTAGCACAGCCACTGACCCCACGCCCCATCAGGTGCTGCTCCTTCTCCAGTCCGAGCCACTTCGCCTTGGCGCCTGTGGCGATGATGACGGTCTTCGCGAGGACCGGCTCGTCTTCGCCCTCAGCCCACAGCTTGAAGGGTCGTTCGGAGAAGTCCACGCGCTCGACGTTGTCCGGGCGCATCTCCGCGCCGAACCGGGCAGCCTGCGCCTCCAGATCGTCCATCATGTCCGGACCGGCGACGCCATCCTTGTACCCCGGGTAGTTCTCGACGTCCGAGGTAAGCATTAACTGCCCGCCTGACTCGAATCCCTGGAAGACTAGGGTGTCCAGGTTCGCCCGTGCAGCGTACAGCGCCGCCGTGTAGCCAGAAGGTCCGGACCCGATGACGACGGTATCATATGTTTTCTCAGCCAACGCAACACTCTCCTCGCGTGTGTGAACCTCTAACCTACGTATTTTATTACATCAGGTCTCCCGGGCAGCCTGTTCGTTCACTACCCGGCGATCCTCACCGGTTACGCTCGCCCATGATGCAGGTGTTGAGCCGCCCGAGGAGAACGTGCCCGAGTACGAGATCATCGAGGAGACTCTGGTCGAGAGAGACGGCGCGGAGGCCGTCAGTTTGCTGGTGGACACGTTAGCAAGGAGCGAAGAGGAGTACACGCTGATCACCCGCGACATCAAGTTCAGATATGCGGAACTCGATGCTAGCACGAATAAGGTGTGCTGAGTGTAGCTCAATGCTACCGAGCAGCATATGCCCTGCGCACTCGGTCTTCTAGAATATTTTCCAGCCCTGGCATGTACGGCTACGCATCTTTATCCACTACCACACCATCTTGTACTGAAGCATAGGCCAGGGGGTGGCAAAACCGGTCTTTGAACGCCAGAATAAACTAGTTCTATACAGAGGGCTGCATACGGATTTCCGAGAAAACGTCTTAGCGGCAATCTGGTGAATAAGGAAGGTTCTGCATCCCCTAACCGAGGCTCTGGCCCTTCGTTTGAGGCCAAAGTGTAGGGGAGGGAGGAGGGCCTGTATCAGGCCCTCCCCTTCCTCTCTTAGAGCGTCCGCTGTTGCTACTGAGCTATCCTCCGTACCAGGAGGCCGCCGC
>CADCVD010000177.1 GCA_902806055.1 uncultured Rubrobacteraceae bacterium | reverse complement strand
CCCCCCTGACCCTGATTGGTGCCGAGCCCGGGGACCGTGACCTCGTGTTCTCGGAGGCGACCCGCGAGGCGGTACTGGCGGCTGTCACAACGGACGGGCTCGACGAGGAGGCGACGGAAGGAGACGCTCGGGGTCGAGCCGCGAACCGCGCCGTCGCCCTGAAGGCCGTCCTACCCGAAGCCTCGGCCGGGTTCACGCCCGGCGAGCAGGCTTTGCTCTCGGAGTGGCTCGACAGAATCGCCGATCCTGCTGTCTGAGCTCCTACCGGGGTTTGAGTCTTGTTCGTGCGAAAACACACGCTAAAGGGATCAAACGGTAGCAAGGCCCACGCCAGTCGGAAACACTTCTATCTCCTTACTCCGACGCGGGCGTGAGCTGTTGACGGGGAGGCGCCGGCGGGAGTTGCTCGGGACACTGTAGGCGGAGGTCCGCGCACACTAGGACAACGCCAGGTGTGGCCTTCCGCGCTACGCTCGGAAAGGATGGCAGCACTCGGCTGAAGGTCGTAGCCTAAAAAGAGCGGGGTGCGCTGGTACACAAAGGGGGCCGAGACCTCACAAAAGGGGCTCTGCCCCCCTTGCTTCGACGGAGCGCCTCGTTCACCCGCGCGCCTTCCACCGGCGCCAGGCGAACCATATTGTCCCTCCGGCTATAAGGGCCAGAACCGCAAACTCGACGATCTGGGCATGCTGCTTTATGAGGGTGTAATTGGTGCCCAAGGCCCACCCTAGAACAATGAACGTACCGTTCCACAGGACGGTGCCGACTATGGTATAGAACATAAAAGCCCCATATATCGGCATGCGCTTGACGCCTGCCGGTATCGAAACTAAGGCGCTTATCCCTGGGATAAGGTGGCCGATCAGAACGGCCTTGCCACCGTGCCGCTCGAACATGTTGCTCGCCTTTTCCAGATCCGACTCGTCAACGAACACGAATCGGCCGTATTTTGCGACGAACCGGCGCAGACGCTCCTCACCGAGCCAAAGGCCCGGGAGATACAGGCCTACCGAACCGGTCACCCCTCCTATGGTCGACGCGACCAACACTAACCAGAATGAGAAGCGCCCCTCTCCGACTAGATAGCCGGCGAGAGGCAGAACCACTTGCGTCGGGACCAGCAGATGCAGATACCCCAGCGCCGTCAAGACTCCCACCCCGACGTAGCCAAAGGAGTAGACGAGGTTCGTTATCCACAGCGCGAACTCGCTGAGCAGTTCACTTATCACGCCTCCCCTACTTCCCCTCTCATAGTACAGCCATCGCGACGTTCACCTTCGTCCGCCGGTTGTTTGGCCTAGCCGCTCGCAGACCCATTTGTCACCATTGGCGACTCTCCCCTCGGTCGGCAGCCGGGCTTCCACCCAATCCTCTTTTAGCCAATCCTAGGAAGTACGCCGCTTGCCCCCAAACAGCACGTCGCGGGCTTCTTCGTCGAGGTCCTCTGTCGGGCGGCGCAGTTCTTCCCCTATTTCCATCGCCCGCCGGACTGCCGCGCGCGCTCCTACCTCCTCATACCAGCGCCTGAGGTTCGGGAAGTTCTCCATACTCTGCCCCTGATTCTCATGGGAAGCGACCCAGGGGTAGACAGCCATGTCGACGATGGAGTATTCGCCGACGAAGTGCTCGACCTCCGAGAGGCGCCGGTCCATGACTCCGTAGAGGCGAGCCGCCTCGTTGGTATAGCGCTCCACGGCGTAGGGTATCTCCTCGGGTGCGTACTGCCTAAAGTGATGGGCTTGGCCAAGCATCGGCCCCACGGAACTCATTTGGAACATCAGCCATTGCAACGCCTCGTACCTCCCGCGGGTGGAGTGCGGCAAGAACCTGCCTACCTTCTCGGCGAGGTAGATCAGGATCGCTCCCGACTCGAAGATGGAGATGGGCTCCCCGTCTGGGCCCTCATGGTCGACGATGGCGGGCATCTTATTGTTGGGGCTTATCTTGAGGAACTCCTCTTCGAACTGGTCGCCCGCCGTGATATCGACCGGTACCAGGTTATAGGGAAGTTCGGCTTCTTCCAGGAAGATGGGGACCTTCTTCCCATTGGGCGTCGGCCAGTAGTAGAGATCGATAGGCTGCGGCATCGGCGTCATCTCCTCGTATAGCGCGGCGTAATGCAAAGCATTGTACCGAGCCGGGCACGGTCCTGGGTAGCAAGGAGCAGTGGTCGGCACTTGGCGACCCCTCCACAAACCGAGTTATTGCTGCCTACCAACGACACGACCCGCTTCCGAGGACTGTTTCGCGCAACCTCACGCGAGACCCTACTTCCCGGCGGGTATGGCCACTGGTGTGGGGCTCTCGGGAGCACGCGAAAAAAGCAAGATACAGCTTCACATCGCTACCGCCTTCTAGTGCGCCCACGCAAATTGGAACAACGCCCCCGGCGGTAGGGCTAGCCTTCCGAGCTCCACTGGGGGCAGACGGAGCCGTTGAATTGGGAGCGACACTAATGAGAGTATAGCGGCGTCTTCGAGGAGATACCCTGCACTTGTCCGGGGCGACCCGCGGACAACCGTGGGGACACATCGGAGTAACGTAGCCGCTCTGCCCGGTACTACTCCGGTATTGGCTGCCGAGCACTTGTTAGCCCTTGGGTGTTCCCGTACCTAGCTGGGCCGATCGGGCCGGGGTCTTCCGGGGCTCCGGCCCAAAGAATAGGTTGATCCTAAGGGAGAGCTGCCCCGTTGCCTCTACCTGCCGAATAGCCTCCGCCACCAGGAGCGCGGTGTACCCATCTCTCTCCTCTCGCGGGCTTCTTCTTCTGAAGCCTCTTGAGAAGACGTACTAGGTGGCACGCCCGTATCCTCCCGGGCTGGTGTCCGCACGCTGCTCCCACCACACCAGCGACAAACCCGGTCGTTAAGGCCTACTGCTTGCCCGCAGTGTGGACAATAACGTCCAGCTGACTCCGCCATACTCTCGTCGCCTCTATCCCCCGAACAGCCTCCTAAAGAACCCCTCACCCCGCTCGGCCACAACCTGGCTGGGACGAGGCCCTCGGTGGTACGGGGAGGCCGAGAGCGTGCGACATGCCGAGCTGTCCGATACTCCCTTAACGATCATGAGCTCTCCTCTGCGGTCGCAGGCTTGGCGGTTCGTAGTGCCACCCCCTCGCCCAGACCGACGAGACCAGCGGGAGCTCGAAGACTGTGAAGACGGTCTGGAAGCCGCCAAGAGCGAGCCCGGCCGACCGAAGCATCCGTTCGGTCTCGGCCATCGTGTGGAACCTGTCACGCCTCCCGATCACAGCGAACCACACCCGCAGCCAAGAGACGGCGAACATGTCGACCAGGACCACAGATCCCCTTGGCGCGAGCACCCGTCCGATCTCGTTGAGCCCCTCCTGCTGATCTTGCCAGTGGTGGAAGGAGACGGTGCTCGTGACAAGGTCGAACTCTCCGCCCTCAAATGGCAGGTGCTCGGCCGTGGCCCGGACGAAGTGCGCCGGTTTATCGTCACACCAGGCTTTTCTCGCCGCTTCGACCATGTCGGGCGCCGGGTCCACACCAGTCAGATCTGCGTGGGGGAAACGTTCCGCCACCTTACGCAGCAGCGCCCCCGTGCCGCAACCCACGTCGAGCACGCGGCGGGGATTCGGCGCGAGGAGGGCCGCTCGGTGCAGGGTCGCCTCCTGCACCGGCCCGAAGAAGCGCGGCTGCAGCCAGTCCTCGTCATAGGTGGACGCCCACCTCCCGAACCGCCCGACGTCCCGGTCAGTCACGCCGGACTTCCTCGGCGATGCGGGCTTTGGCGCGCGGCTCGCCGTGGTCGGGCTGTCCTCCGTCCGGCGGACGAGTTGCTGACCCGCACCTCCCAGCCTGGCGGCGTTTCAATAAGACCGTGGGCTCGGACGGTTCGGGAGGTGGGCGTCCACGAGACCTACGTAGTCGAGGCGGGCCGCCACGAGGCAATCTACTCGAACATGCCGGTCTTCGGGTTGGCGAAGGTCACCGAGCACGTACCGGCGAAGGGCCGCCTGGAGACCGCCCGGCGCCGCCTGAGGCGGGGCGAGGACGAGCCAGCCGTCCCCTCCCCTGAACAAGGTTAGGCGACGCCTTCGACTTCGCTGCGACTCTGTGACGCCGAGACGTGGGGCCCGATAGGCGCGCCGAACTACTGACCTGTCAAGCCGCGCACGAGGTCGCGCATGGAGACAATACCCACGGCTTCGTCTCCATGGACCACCAAGAGGTGACGGAAGTCGCCTTCTGTCATCTTCTACACGG
>CADCVD010000176.1 GCA_902806055.1 uncultured Rubrobacteraceae bacterium | reverse complement strand
CAACGACAGCTCATCATCGAAGAAGGCCGGTTTCTCGTAGTAGGCGTGCGCCTCGACAACAACGAAGCCGTAGCCCCGGCCCTCAAGGCCTTTGTATGAGAGGCCGGCGGCGCGGAGCCACTCCACGCGGCCGACCTCGAAGTAGGAGAGGTAGTTCGCGTTGTTTACTATCCCTTGGGCGTCGGTCTCGGAGTAGCGTACGCGAAGCTTCGTCTCCTGTACCGGAGGGTGCGCAGCCGTCCTAACGTCCCTTGAACTCGGCCTTGCGCTTCTCGACGAAGGCGCCCATGCCCTCCCTGGCATCCTCGGTGGCGAAAAGGAGGGCGAACTGGTCCGCCTCGTACTCCAGGCCGCTTATGAGGTCGAGGTCCTGGGCCTTGTTAGCCGCCGCCTTCGCGTGGCGCACCGCGACGGGGCCGTTCGCCGCTATCTCTCCGGCAAGCTCGCGCGCGGTGCTCAACGCCTCGCCCTGCGGGACGACGCGGTTCACGAGGTTTATCATGCGGGCCTCCTCGGCCTTTATGCGCCGACCCGAGAAGATCATCTCTTTCGCGATCCCCGGTCCGACCAGACGCGGCAGCCGCTGCGTCCCGCCGAGACCGGGAAGGATGCCCAGTGTCACCTCGGGGAAACCGAAGAGGGCATTTTCGGCGGCGATGCGTATGTCGCAAGCGAGCGCCAGCTCACAACCGCCGCCGAGGGCGTAACCGTTCACGGCGGCGATGGTCGGGACGGGGCTGCGGTCCAGGAGCGCCGTGGCCGCGTGGCCCAGCTCGGCGAAGCGTTTGGCCTCCAGGGGGCTCATCTCGTTCATCACCGCGATGTCCGCACCAGCAACGAACGACTTCTCGCCGGCCCCGGTGACTATCGTGACTCGCGGCTGATCACTCTCCAGGTCGAGGAGCGCCTGTCCGATCTCCTCTATCACCTGAGGGTTCAGGGAGTTGAGCTTCTCCTGCCGGTCTACGGTCAGGATCGCGATCCCGTCATCCTCGCGCTCCACGTTTATGAAATCCATGCCACGCTCCTTGTCCGAAGATCGGCCTTCGGCTGTCGCCTTTTCCTGCTCTTGCTAACGGCTACCGGCAGACGGCCGGCTAACTCTTTACGAGTGCTTCTTGTAGGTACTCTACAGCTTTCTTGGTCGGGGTTCCGGGGGTGAAGACCTCTCCCACGCCGGCCTCTTTGAGCTTGGAGACATCGCCCTTGGGGATCGTCCCTCCCACGAAGACCAGCACGTCCTCCGCCTCGTTCTCCTTGAGGAGTTCTATTATGCGCGGAATGAGGGTCATGTGGGCCCCCGAGAGGATGGAGATGCCTATCGCGTCGGCGTCCTCCTGGATGGTCGCCTCGACGACCTGCTCCGGGGTCTGGTGGAGCCCCGTATAGATCACCTCCATCCCCGCATCTCTCAAAGCACGCGCGATGATCTTCGCTCCCCGGTCATGGCCATCGAGCCCAACCTTCGCCACCACTACCCGTATAGTCTGTGCCATAGTACCCTCCTTAACCGCCGGCTCGCCGCCATTTTAGCTGTCGCGGGCGCTTCGCGCGGTAGCACTCGCTAAAGTGCTCGAACTGCGCCGCGAAGTATGTGCGGTCGCAGCATTATTCGTGGACCAGGACGATGAGCGAATCGTCAATTCCAAACCCCCAGGGATAGAGCAAACCCATTACGACGCATTCGCTCACAAGCCTCGTCCTCTTTAGCCGGACACCGAATTGCAACTTCTAGCTCACCGGCTGCGTCGCTTGGTTGGTCAGTTCTTTCTTGCCCCCGTTCCAAGGTGGCTTCAGCTTACGGATTAAACTGTCTTCGAGACCTGCCGCCAAGTTCACATGAAAGTCACCGTAACGCAATAGCCCATTGTCCGGCAATGCGTAAATCTCGACCTGTTTGCCTTGAGCGAGACTGTCCCTAATGTTGCCGTTGTTCTTGATGTTCGTGGGCTGTGTTGGGCCAGGACTTCTATACCCCGCCATACGCTTCCGAAGCGTCTGCACCGTCTTGCCAATGTACATGAGATGCCCAGCTACGACGAAGGCATACAGGACGTTCTTAGAGTTAGCGAACTCGTTCAACTCGAAGGCAAGTTTGCCATCGAGGAACTTGCAGCTTCCCGCAGACCTGAATCCAATAAAGCGGATTCGGTCAAGGTCGGTCTGCACGTGTAACTTACATCCTGTTTGACCCTATATTACCGGCGTCTCACGGTAGGTGCCGTAGACCTCCTTCATCGCGTCGCAGATCTCCTGCACCGTTGCGTAGGCCCTGACCGCCTCGATGGTCGGATACATCGTGTTCTCGCCCTTCTCGGCTACATCCTTGATCGCCTCTAAACACTTCTCGACTTGCTGGTTGTCGCGGCTCTCTTTTAGCTTCTCGAGGCGCTCTACCTGCTCATCGGAGACCTGTTGGGAGACCCTGTGGGTCTCGACGTCGCTCTCTTCCTGGGGCTCGTAGACGTTGACGTTGACGATGTGGCGCTTCTTCTCCTCGATCTCGCGCTGGTAGCGGGCGCTCGCCTCGGCGATCTCGCGCATCTGGAAACCGTTCTCTATGGCCGCGACCACCCCGCCCATCTCGTCGATCTGCTTGAAGTAATCGTAAGCCTGCCGCTCTAGCTCGTCGGTCAACGCCTCGACGAAGTACGAGCCACCCAGAGGGTCTATGGTGTTGGCGGCCCCAGTCTCCAGAGCGGCTATCTGCTGGGTGCGCACGGCGATACGCACGGCCTGCTCGGTCGGCAAGGCGAGTGCCTCGTCAAATGAGTTGGTGTGAAGGCTCTGGGTCCCTCCGAGGATGGCAGCCAGGGCCTCGAACGCGGTGCGTGCCGTGTTGTTCAGGGGCTCCTGGGCGGTTAGGGAGACGCCGGCGGTCTGGGTGTGGAAGCGCATCATCATGCTCCGCTCGTCCTTCGCGCCGTACTTCTCCTTCATCACGTTCGCCCAGATACGCCGCGCGGCCCGGAACTTGGCAATCTCCTCGAAGAAGTCTATGTGCGAGTTAAAGAAGAACGATAAGCGTGGCGCGAAGTCGTCCACGTCGAGACCAGCCTCTATCCCCGCCTCGACGTATGCGAAGCCGTCGGAGAGGGTGAAGGCGAGCTCCTGGGCCGCTGTCGAGCCCGCCTCGCGGATGTGGTAGCCGCTTATGGAGACAGTGTTCCACCGGGGCATGTGCTCCGTGGCGTAGACGAGCATGTCCTTGAAGACCTGCATGCTCGGCCCGGGCGGGAAGATCCACTCCTTCTGGGCTATGTACTCTTTTAGGATGTCGTTCTGGTTCGTGCCGGTAAGCTCTTCGGGCGCCACACCCTGCTTCTCCCCGGCGACGACGTACATCGCGAGCAGGACGTGTGCCGGGGCGTTTATCGTCATGGAGGTGGAGATCCCGCCCATATCTATGCCCTCGAAGAGCCGCTCCATGTCCTCCAGGGAGTCCACGGCGACGCCCTCGGTCCCGACCTCACCTAGAGACAGGGGCGAGTCGGAGTCGAGGCCCATGAGGGTCGGCATGTCGAAGGCGATGGAGAGGCCGTTCTGGCCGTGCTCGATCAGGTACTTGAACCGCTCGTTGGTCTCGGCCGCCGAACCATACCCGGCGAACTGCCTTACGGTCCATAACCTCCCTCGATACATGTTCGGGTAGACCCCGCGCGTGTAAGGGTACTCGCCGGGGTAGCCGATCTTCTCCTCGAACTCCCCCTCCACGTCCTCCGGCGTATATAGTGGCTTCACCGGCACCCCGGACATCGTCGAGAACTCGACGTCACGCTCGTCCTTCTCGGCGTAGGCCTCTTCCCACCGATTCTTGGCCGTCTTCTTCGTATCCAAAGCTGTGCGCCTCCTCCTGCGCTGGCAATCCCCAACTCAATGTGCAAACTGTAGCACATACGCGAATCGCTCCCTTCCACTAAAGGCCCTTCGACCTCGAGAAAACCACCCACGTCTTCGCGTGCCTCGAAGACGGTGGAGTGGAGAGCGTAACGGACGATGGCCGGAGGATGAAGAGCAGACCTCACTTATACGGCAACACACTTCAGCGAGGGGGACTTCTCCGATCCGGCGGAGATTCACAGCGAAGACATGCCAGGACTCACGGAGATCTCCAAGCCAGGACGACTAGGATGGAGTTCCGCTACTCGGAGCTGCCAGACGGTGCGCGTATGGAGTGCGCAACCAGGGACCCGTTGCTGGTATCCGCGCTACACGAATAGTTCGCGGCGCAAGTCTCCGATCAAGGAGACGACGCTTCGTCCGAAGGGGAGCATTCCTCGCACCACTGAAGATTTTGGTTCGTGCCGGTCACCA
>CADCVD010000175.1 GCA_902806055.1 uncultured Rubrobacteraceae bacterium | reverse complement strand
CTAAAGCGCATAGGCCTAACGCTACCTTCGCATATATGGACAACCGTCCCCCTGTTCTGTAAGTGTCGTCCAACTCGGCTTGAACACTTAGGTTAGCATGCCTCCTGGATGAGGGTCCCGCGACCGCCACACATCAAGACCCCGCTCAAGAGATAGGCCCCTGGAGCCGGAGAAGAAGCACGCCCTCGCGTAAGAAGCGGAGCACGTTTGCAGAGAGCTCATCAGCAGGCCGGGCGCATAGGCTGACCGTCTAGCATCCCCCGCTCAAGATAACCCAAAATTTCTAGCAAAGGGCAAGGCGAGCCGAGCGTTGGTCGCTCGAAGAGAGGCTGACTACGCCTACTTGTCTACAGGTCCTTGAGATAGAGAGCTGGATCGATTGCGGCAGCGTGCAGCCACTCGTTGTCCTTGCCCGAGTCCCCTACTAACTCGTCACAAGTTTCGAGACGAAGATCCGAATCTTGCCTGCCCGCATGAGACGAAATTCGCTAACGTAGCTGTCCTAACCCTGAATTATCCTTCGGCATCATTCTCGTATCGTACTCCTACTCCCGGGGCGATGAGTCGAGGCTCATAGCTCTACTTCACCGGCCTCTCTCTGCTGCCGCTCCCCGACGGAGCGAAGGTTTCAGCGGAGATTAGCAGGCTTATACTAAGCTTGCCTCCTGATCCCGAGGGCCCGGATGCTCACTGTATTCTAATCGCCAGGAGGAGATCGCCCGGTTCGACTTTCGTCCCCGAAGAGACGGCGAGCCTTGCGACGGAGCCATCGAGCGGGGACCTGATCGCGGACTCCATCTTCATCGCTTCTATGGTGCCGACCTGCTGTCCCGCACTGATGCGCTCGCCCTCCTCGACCGAGAGCGTGACGACGCCAGACATCGGCGCAGCAAGCTCTCCGGCGTCGGCTAAGTTTGCCTTCTCGCGGGTCGGGACTTCGGGCTCTAGCGAGCGGTCTTGCGCGTCTATAGGGCGAGGTTGCCCGTTGAGCGTCATCAGCAGCGTCCTGATGCCGCGTTCGTCGGCCTCCGTGATCGCCTCAAGCTCTATGTACAGTCGGACGCCGGGCTCCAAGTCGACGGTTAGCTCCTCGCCGATGTTCAACCCGTAAAGAAACGCTTTGGTCGGTAATATGGAGACGTCTCCGTAGCGCGCCTCGCTCGCCGTTCGCTCCTCACTAGGTCCGGGCAACAGCAGCCGGTTCAGGATCGCCCGGCGTTCGGGGCCACCGATGCCTAGCGTTTCGCGGTCCTCCTCGGAGAGCCTCTCGTCGGAAGGATTCCCGCGCTCGGCGAGAGCCCGGGAGCGGAACGGCTCCGGCCAGCCGCCCGGAGGCTCTCCCAGATCGCCGCGCAGGAAACCGATTACGCTATCCGGCAGGTCGTAAGTGTTAGGGTTGGCGGCGAGTTCGTCCGTCTCTATCCCGGCCGAGAGCAGGTAAAGGGCCAGATCGCCGACCACTTTGCTCGTCGGCGTCACCTTTACCAGGCGACCGAGCAACGCGTCGCAGCGGGCGTAGAGCCTCTCTACCTCCTCGAACCTGTTCCCGAGCCCCATCGCGAGCGCCTGCTGACGCAGGTTGGAGAGCTGGCCGCCCGGGATCTCGTGCCGGTATACGTTGCCGGTCGGCGACCGCAATCCCGCCTCAAACGGCGCGTACAGAGACCGCACCGCCTCCCAGTAAGGTTCCAGATCCCCCAACGCTTCGATAGAGAGACCTGTCGCCCTCTCGGTATGGTCGGTAGCGGCAACGATAGCAGAGAGGCTCGGCTGGCTCGTCATCCCCGAGAGCGGGGCGGCGGCGCCGTCTACGGCGTCGACGCCCGCCTCCACCGCCGCGAGATACGTCGCGAGCTGTCCTCCCGAAGTGTCGTGCGTGTGGAGCTGCACAGGGAGCTCGAACTCGCGCCTCAGCGTCTCCACAAGCCTGCGTGCGGCGGGGGCGCGCACGAGCCCGGCCATGTCTTTTATACACAGCACATGAGAACCGGCCTCCACGAGCTCCTCGGCCAGACGAAGGTAGTAGTCGAGCGTGTAGAGCCTCTCGCCCGGGTCGGAGAGGTCCCCCGTGTAGCACAGGGCGCCCTCGGCGACCGCGCCCACCTCGATGGCGGCCTCGATGGCCGGGCGCATCTGTCCTACGTCGTTGTTGGCGTCGAAGATGCGAAAGATGTCGATGCCCGTCACGCTGGCCTCGGCTACAAAGGCTCGCACCATCTCTGGCGGGTATCGAGTATAGCCGACGGCGTTCTGGCCGCGCAGGAGCATCTGCAGGCACACGTTCGGAAGGGCCTCCCGAAGACGATGCAGACGCTCCCACGGGTCCTCATACAAGAAACGCAAGGCGACGTCGAAGGTCGCCCCGCCCCAAACTTCAGCACTGAGGAGTTGCGGCAGGGCGCTGGCGAGGTGCGGCGCGGCCGCGAGCATGTCGAAGGAGCGCATCCGGGTAGCGAGTAGCGACTGGTGCGCGTCACGCATCGTGGTATCGGTTACCTTGAGCGCGCTCGACTCGCGCAGCCAGCGGGCGAACCCTTCGGGGCCGAGCTCGTCCAGCACCTGGCGGGAGCCCGCCGGCGGGCCTTCTGCCTCCCGTCCGGCCTTTGGGAGCTTGGTGCGCGGGTCTGGGACCGGGGGTGGCGGTCCATGGGGACGGTTGACGGTCACGTCGGCGAGCAGGGAGAGGAGACGGCTCGCCCTGTCAGCGCCAGCCGAGACGGCGGTAAGGCGGGGCCGGTCGTCTATAAAAGACGTCGTCGTCCGCCCGGCCAGGAAATCAGGGTCCGAGAGCACCGCTCCCAGAAAGGCCAGGTTCGTAGCCACGCCTCGCACCCGGAACTCGGCCAGAGCCCGTCGCGCCCGGAGGGCGGCGGCCGGCAGGTCAGGGCCGCGCGCGGTCAGCTTCACCAGGAGCGAGTCGAAGTAAGGGCTGATCTCCGCTCCCGCGTACGCGCTGCCGCCGTCGAGCCTGATACCCGCCCCGCCGGGCGACCGGTACACGGAGATGCGGCCGGTATCCGGACGAAAACCGCTCGCCGGGTCCTCGGTGGTCACTCGGCACTGAAGCGCTACGCCGCGCTGCCCCATACGTTTCTGGGTCAAGCCAAGGTCGGCGAGAGTCTCGCCTCCGGCTATGCGTAGCTGCGCGTGGACGAGGTCCACGTCGGTCGTCTCCTCGGTGACGGTGTGCTCGACCTGAATGCGCGGGTTCATCTCGATGAAAGCGTACCGGCCGTCCTCGCCGACGAGAAACTCGACCGTACCGGCGTTACGGTAACCTACTCGCCGGCCGACCCGAACAGCGTCCTCGCAGAGCTGGTCGCGCAGCTTAAGGTCAAGGTTCGGCGCGGGGGCGATCTCGATCACCTTCTGGTGGCGTCGCTGGACCGAGCAATCACGCTCGAACAGATGAACGATTTCCCCGGCGGCATCAGCCAGTATCTGCACCTCGATGTGACGAGGCCGGATAAGCGCCTGCTCCAGAAAGACGGTGGCATCGCCGAACGCGCCCTCCGCCTCGTGCATCGCCGTCTCGACGGCGGCTTTGAGGTGTTCGGGGTATTCGACCCGACGCAAGCCTCTCCCCCCTCCCCCGCCGGCCGCCTTTACGAAGACCGGGTATCCGATCTCCTCGGCCTCCGCCAGCGCCCTCTCCGGGTCTTCGATGGAGTCTGACGCGCCGAGGACCGGAACGCCCGCCTCCGCGGCGGCCTGCCGGGCCTGCAGCTTATCTCCGGTGAGCGCGAGGACTCTGGACGGCGGTCCGACGAATACCAACCCCGCCTCGTAGCAGGCCCGCGCGAAGGCTTTACTCTCGGAGAGGAAGCCGTATCCCGGGTAGATAGCGTCGGCCCCGACCCTCAGCGCGGTGGAGACGAGCGTCTCCGCGTCGAGATAAGCGCGGACCGGATGGCCTGCCTCGCCGATCTCGTACGCCTCGTCCGCCTTCTGCCGATGGAGGGAGCCACGATCGTCGGGGGTATAGACCGCGACCGTGCGAATCCCTAGCTCGTGACCCGCCCGGAGAGCGCGAATGGCGATCTCGCCGCGGTTCGCAATAAGAACTTTATGCAGCTTCATATCCTCTCCAGGGGTCGTAGCCCTCCCGGCACCCCTTACGCGAGACGCCTGTACCGATAGCCGCCTTCAGATGAAACGCCCTTCCCGGCAGGAAGCAACAGCTCGCGCTCAACGCTATCTCTACTCTCCACTTTAACAGCCACCCGCTCGTTCCCGCTCGGTGAAGCTTCGAGCTTGCGAGAGAAAGGGTCAGGTTAAGCCGTCGCCGCAAATGAACCAGATCCTCAGCAAGCCTACGGACGTACATGTATACGCTGTCCGCGTCAGCATCCCTTGGTCCCGAA
>CADCVD010000174.1 GCA_902806055.1 uncultured Rubrobacteraceae bacterium | reverse complement strand
TTCTCAAGAGCCAACTCTTCACAAGCTACCACAACACTGTTCGAAGCGGTACGAACCTATACGACACCTTCCGTTTCGTAGGCCAAGCCGGCGTGTACGCGGCTTTGAGGGTTTCAACCCCATGAGTACGGGAGGAACTTGCCGTTGTAGGTGATCCTGACGCGGGGTCCTTTACCGCTCTCAGCCCTCTCTATATCCAGGTTGAAAGTAATGGCGCTCATGATGCCGTCGCCGAATTCCTCGTTGTTGAGGGCCTTGATAGTAGTGCCGTAAACTCGGGTGGCCTTATGGATACGGTAGACCCTACTACTACCGGCACATCCCTTCCAGGCTGCCGCGTATAGGGATCTCCTGTAAAGCCCGGGCGACCTCAGAGTCGAGCCCCAGTAGATCCACGGTCGCGGCCTGCTCAGCGCTCATCGGATGTTGCCCTAGCAGTGCCGCCGTGGTCCACACCTTGTGCGCCCCAACCCTTTGGACGATGCCTCGAAGGTGAACTCCTGCTCCTTCTTGGCCTCCAGTATCTGCTCGGTCACTTCTTCGCGGTTCATCTCGTTCCTCCTGCGCGGAACCTCGTCGACAACGACAAGAAAGCGAACTGCGCAGCTACCCGACGACAGCCGTCCGCCCTCTTTCTTCTCGCACCCGGTACCCTGTAGAAGGTCGCCCGAAAAGCTGGAGTATCGACTCATGGTAGTGGCGGGAACGCGGTTTGTCAGAGTAGAGTTGTAGACGAGATGCTGTTCGAGTAAGGAGAATCGCATGGAGAACGAGAGAGTGGCGGCGATCCTGGGCGTGGGACCAGGGCTTGGGGCTTCGATAGCGAGACGCTTCGCCCGCGAGGGTTTCGCGGTGGGACTGATGGCCCGGCGGGAAGAGAGCCTATCGGGCGCGCGCGAGGAGGTCGAAGGCGAGGGCGGGACGGCGGTATCGGTGGAGACGGACGCGACTGACGCGGCGTCTGTCGCTGGCGCCTTCGACCAGGTGAGAGACGAGCTCGGCGACCCGGAGGTCTTCGTGTACAACGCCGGGGCCTTCCAGATGGGCGGCATCCTGGAGCTCGACCCCGAGCAATTCGATAACTGCTTGAGGGCGAACTGCTCGGGGGCCTTTTACGGGGCGCAGCAAGTGCTCCCGTCGATGGTGGGGAGAGGTCGCGGCACGATCATCCTGACAGGGGCGACGGCGAGCTTGCGAGGCTCGGCCAGGTTTGCGGCGCTGTCAACCGGCAAGTTTGGCTTGAGGGCTCTCGCCCAATCGATGGCCCGCGAGTTCTGGCCGCAGGGAATACACGTCGCCCACGTCGTAATAGACGGTCAGATCAACACGCCGAGGGTGCGTGAGATGTCGCCGGGCCGCGAGGAGCACACGATGCTCTCCCCCGACGCTATCGCCGAGGCCTACTGGCAGCTACATACTCAAGATCCAACCGCCTGGACCCTTGAACTAGACCTTCGTCCGGCGGTGGAGAGTTTTTGAGGCTGGCCACGAGAACCTGGGGCGAGGAAAATAGTCCGCTCGCTGTCCTCGTTCACGGGGTCACAGCTTCCTCGCGCACCTGGTGGCGGGTCGGCCCCTGGTTCGCGAGTAGAGGATGGCGCACGGTCGCGGTCGACCTGCGCGGGCACGGCGAGAGTCCGCGTGCTACCGAGACCATGCGTCTGGAGGACCTGGCCGGAGACCTGTACGAGACGATCTTCGAGCCGGCAGGGGGGCGTGTAGACGTGCTTCTCGGACACTCTTTAGGCGCGCTCACCGCGCTCGAACTCTGCCGAAGACACGCCGTCGACAGGTTAGTGTTGGAGGAGCCGCCGGGCTCGAAGAGCACGGACTTCGACGAGATCGCCGGTGGCATAGAAGCAGATGCCATCCGGGCTAAGGAGGTCCCTGAAGCCTTCGAACAGGAGCAGCTCACGCAGAATCCCTTGTGGTCTAAGGAAGACTCCGTAGAGAACGTTCAGAGCCTGCGAGAGTGCGACGCCGGACCGGTAGCCGCGATGATCCGAAACGGTCTACATTACGATTTGGAAGCTCTGGCCAGATCGGTAGAAGTTCCGGCCCTGATCATCCTGGGTAGCGAGACGCGAGGTTCGGCTCTCCCCGAGCCTGAACGTACGTCCGTCGCTAACGCGTTGAGCGACGGCAGAATCGAGGCGTTCGACGCCGGTCACGGCGTGCACCGGGACAACTACGAGGGCTACGTTCGACTACTGGAGAACTGGCTCCGAGGCTAAGCAGCGCCGAAACGCGCGGAAGGTTGAGGGGTTACGCTTCTCATACCAGGCCACGTCGAGGAGATCTTTTTTGCTCCCCCGAGGAGGCTCTCTTGCAGCCCTCCGCGAGACGCACCTTAGTTCTGGCCCTTTCTAGCTACGGAGCTGGTTTAACTAGCCCCTCCGGAGGCGGTTGGCGACGGAGACGAAAGCGGCTCTCTCGGCCGAGTCGTCGAGCGGTTCGAGCTCTATCTTCTCGTCCACGCGACGCAGGGCATTGAGGATGAGCTGGTCGGTGAGCCAGGGATTCTTGGGGAGGAGCGAGCCGTGCAGGTAGGTGCCGTAGGCGTTCAAGCGACGCGCGCCCTCGGTGCCGTCGCGGCCGTTGTTGCCGAAACCCACTATCACATCCGCGAAGGGCTCCGCATCCTCGCCCAGCTCGGTACGACCGCCGTGGTTCTCGAAGCCGGCGACCTCGTGGACCACGCCATCCTCCTCCGGGGCGCGGACGCGGGCGAGGACGTTGCCGATCAGACGCGCCTCGTCCTCCCTGCGCGGCCTCGTATACATGTCGAAGACGCCGAGTCCGGGTAGCTTCTGCCCCTCCGGCGTCTCGTAGTAGTGACCCATGAGCTGGTAGCCTCCGCAGACGCCGAGAACCACGCCCCCATCCTCGACGATAGCCCGAAGGTCGGCGCCCTTCTTGCCGGAGAGGTCTTCGACGAGGAGCGTCTGCTCCCGGTCCTGCCCCCCGCCGAAGAGAAGGAGGTCAGCCGAAGGGGTAGGACTTATAGACTCGCCGAGGCCAACATCCACGACTTCGACCGGTACGTCTCGCCACTCGGCTCGTTTCTTTATGGCGATAACGTTTCCGCGGTCGCCGTAGAGATTCATCATGTCCGCGTAGAGGTGATGGATGGTGAGCTTGATTCGTCCCAAGGCATAACTCCCTTCGTGTTCGTGGCCCCCACCGTGAGCTCCACGGTGCCGTCCGCTTGGACCGTAGCCCGCAGGCCGAGCCTCACGTAGAGCTCCCGGAACCTCGCGCCCCGCGCGGCCTCGGCGGCGAGGCGCTTGTCGGCCAGTTCCCCGTCCGTGAGGTGCCTTATTCTATCGGGTGTCAGCGTGTAGACGCCGTGCGGGTTGTCGGGCGCCCGCTCGGCGGGCACAGCTTCGTACTCGCGGACCCGGACCTCCGGCCCCATGAGCTCCGGCAGGTCGCGCAGATACTCCTCGACCAACCCCGGCAACTCCTCAAGCTCCCGGAGGCGGGCCTCCCCGTCCGCGAGCACCGCGAGCCGGGACTCCAGGTCCTCGCGCTCCTTCGCCAGCGCATCGAGCTTCTCGCGGAGCTTTCCCATCGAGATCAGGCCCTCCGCCTGCTGGTCGCGGATGTTGTCCGCCACGAGCTCAAGTTTTGCGAGGCGCTCGCGGGTGCTCGTCCTCTCCCTCGCCTTGCGGAGCCAGGGCTTGGACTCCCGCTCAGCCTGCCTGTCTCCCGATCTAGGAGTCGCTCGTCGCTGCCGACCGTGGACGCTCGTGGAGATCCACTCTCGTGACGGCCGCGAACTCTCTAAGACCACAGAAACTCCGTCCGGTACCGTGGGGCGAGTGCCTCGGCTTTCGCCATCTGCGCCGCTTTGGCGGCCTCGTCGAGCTCGGGGGGCGGCGCCGTCCGGCTCGTGACGGGCTCGCCGACGGCCATGAAGAACTCCTCCTGCCCGGGCGGCGTACACATGCACAGCAGCAGCCGCGCTGGTCGCTCGGAGGCGTTGGTGAACGAATGTGGCGCGTTAGCCGGCACGTTAACGGTCTCGCCGGCTCGCGCGACCGATTTGACCCCGCGGAAGGTGAGCTCGATCTCGCCCTCGAGAACGGTGAACATCTCCTCGAAATCGTGGCGGTGGGGAGGAGGGCCGCCGCCGGGCGGGACGTGCATATCGATGAGGCAGTAGCGGCCGGCGGTTTCTTCGCCTGTCAGAAGGACCGTGTAGGTGTCGCCCACCAACGCGATGTGGTGCAACTTCTGGTCTTCGTCCGGGTGCGCATGCGTGAGGTTTCGTCGGGGGTCATCGGGTGGTATCGTCGAGGCTGGCTGCGACGAGGTGCTTGAGCTGTCATTCATTCTGCTACTCCTCGTCTTGCCATGGTT
>CADCVD010000173.1 GCA_902806055.1 uncultured Rubrobacteraceae bacterium | reverse complement strand
CCGCTGGACGCTGGCAGGGATGGTCCGTACCGCTACGCACCTGGCACGACCCCAACCCCTTGGTTTCATTAGTCAAGAGATCCTCCTTTGCCTAGTGCTGAACTATGTTCTCTGGTGCTGAACAAACCCTTATCTGATTATAGATACGCACCGCGCAAACCAAAGTTGCTACTTGGAACGTTACGGACGTGTAGTAAAGTGACCTTGGGCTTGTGGTTTAGAGCCCTTTACAGCTGTCTTGGCGTCTCAGCCGTTGAACGTGCTGTTTGGATTGTGAGGAGGAGCAAAGAATTGGAGCGCTCCGCGGAAACCACCACCCTAGCCTCGCCTTGAGCACTAGGGGAGGCTAGGTTCCATCGTGCGCCACCCCTTTCTTGTTTATCTCCCGATCTTGACTCTTGCGGCTGAGTCGCGAGGAGCAAACCCTTTCTGTAGGCCGTCGGTCCTCGCCCGTCAGGATCTTTCTTCGAGGATGATGGGGATACCCTCCTTGGGCCTCAGGGTCACCAAAGGTTCTGGGGCTACCTTACGTTCCTGAGCGAGGCGCAGGTTGTATCTTTGAGCGACCGTCGCCAGGACCAGCACGCCCTCAACCAGAGCGAACCGGTCGCCGATACACTTTCGCGGCCCCCCGCCAAAGGGCAGGTAGGCGAACTCGGGGCGGTCCGCCGAACGCCCTTCCTCGAACCTCTCGGGGTTAAAGGTCTGCGGATCTTCCCAGTACACGGGGTTGCGGTGGGTAACGTAGGGGCTGATGAGCACGGTAGTCCCGGCGGATACCCGGTAGCCGCCGATCTCGTCGTCCTCGACGGGCCTGCGGCTGAAGATCCAGGCCGGAGGATAGAGCCGCATCGCCTCCTTGAGGACCGCTGTCGTATAGGAGAGACGGGGCAGGTCCTCGAAGGTCGGGGCTCTGCCGCCCAGAACTGCGTCTAGCTCCTCGTGCAGCTTCTGGTTGATCGCAGGGTGCCCCGAGAGCAGGTACCAGGTCCACGAGAGCGCTACCGCCGTGGTCTCGTTGCCGGCGATCAGCAGGGTCATCACCTCGTTCCTGAGCTGCACGTCGCCTATGCCTTCACCTGTCTCCTGGTCGCGTGCTTCGAGTAGCATCGAGAGCAGATCCTCCCCTCCGCCATCCCTTCGACGCCTATCAATCAACGAGTAGACAATACCTTCTAGATCCTTGAGCGCCAGACGGTAGCGAACGTTGTGGGGGGTGGGGACTTGGTGGGGCAGCTTGGGGAGGGCGCCCATTCTGGAGTCGACGTAGCCGTTGAGGAAGGTCTGAGCCTCAGAGATCCTGCCCACGGCGTCCTCTCCGACATCGGCTCCGAAGAGGGCCTTGGCGACGATCTTCAAGGTTAGAATACCTATCTCCCGATGGAGATCGAAGGGCTCGCCCCGCCCGCGAGCAGAGGAGGCCCACCTCTCGAGCATGGCCTCGGTCTCGTCGACCATCAGCGAGGCGAGGCTGGCTATCCTCTTACGGTGGAACGCCGGCTGGGCCAGCCTCCTCTGGCGGCGCCAGAATTCTCCCTCGCTCACGATCAACCCTTCGCCTACCACCAGCCTTACCGGATCATAGTTCTTAGACTTGAGGTAGTTGCGGTTGTTGATCCTAAGGACGTACTCGATATGGTTGGGGTGGTCGAGAAGGAGGGAGCGACGATTCAACCAGCGAAAGCCGACTACGGGGCCATAGTCTCTGGCCGCCGAGAGCAGAAAATCGAGCTGCTCCTCCGGTCCCCCGTTGCCGAAGAGCATCTTCGCGATCGGCAGCTTGGGGCCGGGGGCGAGACCTTTGCTCCTGGCTTTCTCGGTCTTGATCGTCAAGCCCCCTAACGCCTCTCGGCGAAGCTTTCGTTATTACGACCTGTCTTCGCATCTTACCAGCCTCGGGAGTTCTTTCGTTGGCAAGGGCGGGGAGGGCTCCTGAAACGCCTCGTGCAGCTCTTCTGGCTCAACGGGGCATGTGTGAGCTCGCCGAGGGCAACACGCCGCCGACGAGATCGAGGTCACCGAGGAGGTCTGCCGGGAGGACGGCGCACGGGGCGATCCAACCTAGCCAGGGAGGAGGCGTTCGGCACTACCACTGTTAACCAACCCTAGCCTCCGAAGAACGAGATCAGCTCGTCCGCGGTCTCCTCAGGCATCTCTTCGGCGAGATAGTGGCCGCAGGCCAGCGCCCTGCCCCGTACGTCGGTGGCGTACCCGCGCCACACTTCCGGCACGTTGTAGAGCCTCTCCACAACGCCGCTCTCTCCCCAGAGCGCCAGGAGCGGGCACTCTACCCTGCGCTCTCGAGTAGCCTCATCGTGCTCAAGGTCTATCGTCGCGGCGGCCCGGTAGTCTTCGCAGCTTGCGTGAATGGTCTTAGGGTCCCGGAAGCAACGCTTGTATTCGTCGTAGGCCTCTGAGGTGAAGACGTCCGCGCCCGTTCCCCACCCTCCGAGCTTCTTACCGAGGAAGTAGTCAGGGTCCGCCCCGATGAGGCGCTCCGGCAGGTCGTAGGGCTGAATGAGGAAGAACCAGTGATAGTAGGCCGACGCAAGCTCCTTGTCCGCCGTTGCGAACACATGATGGGTAGGTACGATGTCCAGGACTGCCAGCCTGGTGACTACCTCGGGGTTATCCAACGCCATCCGGTGGGCGACGCGGCCGCCCCGGTCGTGCCCTGCGACGGCGAAGGAGTCGAAACCAAAAGCCTGCATGACCTCCACCTGGTCGAGGGCCATAGCACGCTTGGAGTAGCCGGCGTGATCGGTCCCGCCCTCGGGCTTGGAGCTGTCTCCATAGCCCCGCAAGTCCGCCGCGACAACCGTGAACGATTCGGCGAGAAGAGGAGCTACCAGGTGCCACATCGCAAGAGTCTGCGGGTAGCCGTGCAGCAGCAGAACCGGAGGTCCTTCGCCTCCTCGAACGGTATTTATAGCCGCTCGCGTGGTCTCGACCCGGATGCGCTCGAAGCCCTCGAACATCCCTGCCTCCTCTCCCCAGAGTAGCACGTACTACAGCCTTGAAAGCTAGCATATCAGAGCGGAAGCGAGACCCACGCCCGGTAGGCTTTCCGGGGACAGGGCCCTCTGGCTAAGTCTGCCAGAGCAACGATGCGTGCCTACCGGGCGTGGGTCTTCTATAAAGCGCACGCTGGGGAAGAGTTTGTTTCGACCTACTACACATGGCCTCGACACGGTTGGGCCTCTCTCAGAGTCTTATACCTCTCAGAGTCTTATACCTGTATCCTGCGCGACATGCCGCTGCCTAAAGACCCTGAGCAGGGTAGCGTTCCATCAGGGCGTCTCGAAGGTCTGGGTCCGCAGAGCCGGTTCCTGGACATCCTTGGCGTATTCTCTATCATGAGCGCTCACCCTCGCTGAGGGCTTCGTAGAGCGCCTTGAACTCGCCGGTCATCAGCCCGTGGGGCGCCGGCATCTGGATGAGCGACGTCGACCACCGCTCGTTGCCTTCGACGAGCACGGGTCCCCCTTCCGAGACGGCGATGTCCCAGCCTACGGACCTGACCCAGGGGAACGCTGCCGCCGCGCGAACCGCTAAGTCCCTGACCTCGGGCCAACAGGGAACCTGAAATCCGACAAACGGGCGGTTGGCGCCCGGTATTGTGGAGATGTAGTCGAGGTGGGCGCGCGTGCGGCCCTTGCCAAGCGTGCCGGAGTCGAGATCCACCCAGGCCCCTATCGCGCCGTGGATCAGGTGATCCACACCGACGGAGTTCGGCTGCAGCTTGAGAACAGCCGCGATAATCTTCGGCACCCCTTCAAGGGTAACGATAGTTTGCACCCGAATGCAGCAGAGCACTTCTCCGACGAGTCCCCTGAGCTCCGGGTGCTGCCGGATCCGTTGCTCGATCAGGTATGAGCGCGTGTCTGCTCCGGGATTGCCAGCCTTAAGCGCAGCGTCGTCGTTCGTGGAAGCAATGAGACGTTCAGCGTCGTAGACATCGCCGTTGATGGCCAAGAGCTTGTCGGGATCGTCGGCGGCTCGACCGGTGAAGACCAGTACGTTGTGTCCCTGGGTACCTTCGACGGGCTTGAAGACGAACTCCTGGACCCCGGAGGCCCGCAGCCAGTCTCTGAGGTTCGGTGCGTCCCTGAGGTTCCCGCCGTCTGTCGTAAGACCGTGGACGGGGTCGTAAACCCCGTAGACCTTTGCCAGAGGAAACCCCAGCGAGCCGAAGAAGCGGTTGAACACAAGCTTGTTGTCGTAGAGGCAGCGGTATCTCTCGGGCGCCAGGAGCGACCACAGCCGAACCTTATAAGGAGCATAGTCTTCCTCATAATCCAGCAAATAGTTCTGTTTTTCGTCCCAGGGGATGCTGGGATCGAACAAGCGGTACAGGTAGTAAGAGTATCGGTTGACGGAATGAAGTCTCTCCAGCAGGAGCTGCTCTCGAAAGATGCGAACGGGGCTTAGACCGTTCTCCGACGCGA
>CADCVD010000172.1 GCA_902806055.1 uncultured Rubrobacteraceae bacterium | reverse complement strand
CGGCGGAGGATCAGCAGGGAGCTGCACGACAGGGTGGCCCACTCCATCATGGTGGCGTTCAGGAGTCTGGAGATTTTCGAGATTTACAGGACCAAAGATCCCTCAAAGGCCCAGGCCAGGCTGGAGCTCGCCAAAGGCACGACGCAAGAAGCGCTCGAACTGACCAAAAGCTTATCGCGGGAGCTGCGCGAGACGTCGGCAGAAGAAGGGCTGGAAGCGGCCCTGTCGGAGCTTCTGGACCTCAGCGTCCCCCAGGGCATCCGGTCTCGGGTCTCGATCGAGGGCGACGAGTCGCTCATCACGCCCCAGGTGCGCGACGAGTTGTTCTTGATCATCCGCGAGGGGACGAGAAACGCCGTAACGCACTCGGGAGCCAGTACCATAACCATCGAGGTCGACATATCCAAGGATCGCGTGAGGGCGGTCGTAGAAGACGACGGTCGCGGATTCGAACCCGCAGAGGAAGCACCCCGCGTCGGCGGTACGGGGCTCGCCTCCATGAAGGAGCGTGCTTCGCTCCTGGGAGGTGCCGTCAGCCTGGCGTCCGCATCGGACGAAGGCACGAGGGTGGAGGTACTTCTGCCCTTGCCGGGAAGCCAGCGTTGAGGGAGAGAGAAGACGACCAGATCAAGGTGCTCTTAGTAGACGATCATGCTCTCTTCCGCGAGGGGGTGGTCGAGATTTTCGCCGCGGAAGACGACATGTGGGTGGTCGGGGAGGCCGAAAACGGCGCGGAGGCCGTCGCGCTCGCCGAAAGAGAGAAGCCGGATGTGGTACTCCTCGACGTGGAGATGCCCGTGATGGGGGCGGAAAGGGCCATAGAGGGAATATTGCGCACCTCACCCTCCTCGAAAGTGCTCGTGCTCACCATGTACGACGAGCCCCGCCTGGTTCGAAAACTTCTGGCGCTGGGAGCCCACGCGTACATAGTCAAGAACGCGACACGGGAGGAGCTCGTCGCAGCGGTGCGCACCGTGTACCGGGTCGAGGATCGCGTCGTTCTGTCGGTATCGCGCGGCACGGCGAACAGACTGGAGGGATCGGAGAGGGGTACGCTCTCCCGCCGGGAGTTGGAAGTCTTGTTGCTCACGGTGAGGGCGATGAGCAACAAACAGATAGCTTCTTGCCTCGGCATCTCGGAGGGCACGGTCAAGCGTCATCTTACCAACATCTACGCGAAGCTGGGCGTCTCTTCCCGAGCAGACGCCGCAAAGCAGGCCCTCACAAGCGGGCTGATAACCTTCAGAGACCTCTCCGAGGCCGAACGGTAGGACAAGAGGCTCCTCGGCTTCGCACCACGGTCGCCCCGCGGCGGTGACGCTTCCTTCGAGCAAGCGCCCGGCTCTGCAATAGGCACCAGTTATTGTTCCGAGCCAGAGCCCTCTTGCCCCTCGAAAGCGAAAGATTCTATCTTCTCCTCGTGGAGAACCGCTTTGGCTTTGCCCTCTACCGGATTGTCCGGAGAGTGGTTCGAGGAGGTTCTCTTTCTAGACCTCGAAAGCCGAGGGGCAGACGTCGTTCAGGACGCAGCCCGGGCAGTTGGGCTTGCGGGATTTGCACACGCGGCGGCCGTGGAAGATGAGCAGGTGCGAGAAGAGCGCCCTCTCCTCTTCAGGCACCATCTCCAGGAGGTCGCGCTCTATCTTTTCGGGGTCCTGGTGTTCGGTCAGCCTGAGGCGGCGCGAGACACGCCGGACGTGCGTGTCCACGACGACGCCCACGTTTACCGAGAAGGCGTTGCCCAGGACCACGTTGGCGGTCTTGCGGCCCACGCCGGGGAGCCTCACCAGCTCCTCCATCGTGCGGGGAACCTCGCCTCCGTGCTCATCGACGAGGGCTCGGGCCATGTTCTTTATGGAGCGGGCCTTGTTTCGGAAGAAGCCTACGGACCGTATCTCCTCCTCCAGAAGAAGAGGGTCCGCCTCCGCGTATTCCTCTGCGGCGCGGTACTTCTCGAAGAGCCCCTCAGTAACCTGGTTGACCCGGACGTCGGTGCTCTGGGCAGAGAGAATCGTGGCGACCAGGAGCTGGAGGGGATCCTCCCAAAGAAGCTCGGTCCTCGCGTCGGGGTACGCCTCTTTGAGGCGCGTTATTACCTCGCCTATCGGGGCGGGGGGACGTTCGGAGTGGTCGGTCGTCGCGCGCACGGTGATCTAGAGAGATTATAGCGTGGTCCTGCGGAAGCCTCCTGCGGGCCTTCCGGCCGCCACAAACCGGGGAAACCGGGACAAAGACCCGGGACAATCGGGACATTCGCCCAAGCGCCCATAGGACCTATTTCCTATATGACGCCCGCCGGCTGGGGAGTATCTTGGTCCCCGTAAGGAAGATAGGTACGAAGGGACGGAGGATAAGATGGAGCAGAAGGTCGAGCGGGAGGCTTCCGGTAGGGGCGGAGCGGGACTGGAAGTTCTCGGCCTGTACCTGTCGCGGGCCAGGCGGCACAGGATCCTGACTCGCCGCGAGGAGGCGGCGCTCTCGGCGCGCATCAGCGAAGGCGACGAGACGGCATGGGAAGAGCTCGTCGAATGCAACCTGAAGCTCGTCGTCTCGGTGGCGCGCGGGTACATGGGTCGGGGGCTCGAGTTCGCCGACCTCATCCAGGAGGGTAACCTGGGGCTTATGAGGGCGGCGCGAGGCTTCGACGCGGCTTTCGGCACCAAGTTCTCGACGTATGCGACCTGGTGGATCAAGCAATCCATAAGCCGGGCCATCTCCAACAAGGCAGCCGCCATCCGGGTCCCCATCCACGCCGCCGAAGGCGAGCGGCTCGTGAACGGCGCCCGCAACCACCTGCAGGCCACGACCGGCCGCGAGCCGTCCATCGAGGACCTCTCCGAGCACGTGGGTAAGAGCGCCGAGGAAGTCGTGAGCGCCCTCACCGCCCGCAAGTCCGTCGTCTCCTACGACATACCCGTCGGCTCCGACGAGGACGGCTCCCTCGCGGACCTCCTCGCCGACGAGACGGAGGCCTGCACGGAGGATCTCTACATGGAGGACGCGCTGAGGGATTGTATCCGCAACCTCCTCGCTACCCTCCCCGAGCGAGAGCGCTACGTCATCGAACGCCGCTACGGCCTCGACGGCGAAGGTTGCGCCTCTCTCGCGCAGATCGGTCTGAGCATCGGCATAACCCGCGAACGCGTCCGCCAGATACAGAGCTCCGCACTACGTAGGCTCCGCTCGCGCGCCCTTGAGGCCAAGCTCGATTCCTTTCTCGAACCGTCCGGCAAATCCGCGTAACACCGGCGGCGACGTAGCATCAATCTCCGACGGGGCCACCTCGCGAGGTAGCCCCGCGTTGCTACGAGCCTTAAACTGCCCGATATAGGTTCCGGAACGCCACAGAGGGGAGCGAGCATGGCCAATGTCGCCTTCGACTACACCAACCTGGTCGAGGTAGAGGGAGGTATCGGCGACGGGGAGCTGCGCGAGTTGCGTCCCAGGCTCGAAGAAACCATGAGCACCTTTCTCGAGGACCCGCCCGGGTTCATGCGCCTTCCGGAGACCGATGAGCTCTCTGAGCCGTCCAAGGCCCTGGCCGAGGAGGTGCGAGCCTCGGGCGCGACGGACTTCGTCCACGTCGGCATCGGCGGCTCTGCTCTGAGTCCCGCCGCGCTCCACCGCGCCCTCAACCACCCTTTCTATAATCTGCTCGCCGACCGGGGCGGACCCCGCCTCCACTTCGCCGAGAACACGGACCCCGCGACCCTTTCTGCCATCCTCGACGTCGCGGACCTGGCAGGTACCTGGGCCAACGTCGTCACCAAGAGCGGCTCTACAGCCGAGACCATGGCGAACTTCCTCGTCATCCGTGGTGCCCTCGTGGAGACCCTGGGCGAGTACGCGTACGGGGAGCGCGTGGTCTTTACCACCGACCCGGAGGAGGGATACCTGGTACAGATAGCCGGGAGGGAGGGCATAAGAACGCTCCAGATCCCACCCGACGTCGGCGGCCGCTTCTCGGTCCTCACACCGGTCGGCCTTTTCCCCGCCGCCGTCACCGGCCTCGACGTCGACGCCTTGCTGCGCGGCGCCGCCCAGTGCGCCGGCGAGGTGAAGGAGAGGGGCGCGGACCACCCGGCCGTACAGGGTGCCGCCTACCACTACCTCGTGGACACGGCCCGGGGGCGCAACGTGCGGGTGATGATGACCTACGCTGACGCTCTGGACCGGTTCGCGGCATGGTTCGTGCAGCTCTGGGCGGAGTCCCTGGGCAAAGAGGGCAAGGGCTCAACGCCGCACGGCGCGGTGGGGACGATCGATCAGCACTCGCAGGTGCAGCTTTATATGGAGGGACCGCAGGACAAGGTCATCGAGATCGTCGAGGTCGAAGAGCACCCGCGCGACCTGCCCATCCCCGAAGCCTACAAAGACCTCGAAGGAGTAGGCTACCTCGGCGGCCACACGATGGCCGAGCTGTTGAACGTCGAGTGCAACGCCACCCGGAAGGCGCTCACCGAAGCCGGGCGGCCCAACTCCACAATAAGGATCGATGCCATCGACGAGGAGCACCTCGGGTACCTGTTCCACGCCCTGGAGGTCCAGACGGCGATCGCAGGCTCCCTCTACGGAGTGAACACCTTCGACCAGCCCGGCGTCGAGGCAGGAAAGCAGATTACCTACTCACGCATGGGTCGCTCCGGATACTGAGTACCACTCCGATCATCCCTCCCCCCAAAGTTCGCCCCGGCGTGTTTTCTCGCCCAGACAGGCAGGTCTGGATGCGTTATCCGTGTGTAGCGGCAAGCGGCGCATCCCGGAGGACTGAGTGGCTAAGAAGGAAATACAAGAAGAACGCGTAAGGCAGCTGAACGAAAAGGAAATCGTAGAGGGCGACTACGTCCTGTACTGGATGCAAGAGGCGCAAAGGGCAGAGTACAACCACGCTTTAGAGTACGCCGTGCAGAGGGCGAACGAGCTGGGTCAGCGGCTCCTCGTCGTCTTCGGGCTCACGGACTTGAGCCCACGAGTTTACAACGGCCATGTTCGCCCCAGGACACTTCGAGGCTGCCGTCGCGGTGGGCCACCACCGACACCCCGAGGACCTCGTACAACGCCCGCAGCCTCTCGGCCCGTTCGCGCTGCTGCTCATGTCTGATCTCCTCTAGCTCCTCGGGCGTGCGCTCCCGGACGCGCTCGGGCGTGAGGGTATAGACGCCTAGCGGGTTCTCCTCGCTTTTCTCCTGCGTGCCCGTAGTCTCGTACTCGCGGGGCTCCTCCAGACCCGCGCCCCGCACGAGTTCGGGCAGGTCACGCAAATAAGCCTCGACCAACTCCGGCAACTGCTCCAGGTACTCTATCCTCTCGCGGGTATCCCCGAGCCTCATTAACTCTTCCTCTGCGGCTTGGCGGCGGGTATCGAGTTCGGCGGTGTATCGATCATACTCGGCATCGTCCAGCTTCCCCCGCGCATACAGGCGTGTGTAACGGTCCCGCTCGGCATCTACCTCGGTGAGGTGACGTTGCAGAGCCTCCACCCTTCCCCGCGAGTCGCCCAAGGTCCGCTTCTCCTCTTCCGCCTGCTTTTCCACGTGCTCGCGCAACACGCCGGGGTCCTCAATCAGCCCCAACACGAACCGCTCGACGCGATCCTCTAGGGCATCGTCCTTCGCAGTCGCCGGGTGATATTTGGCGTGCGGGCAGGGGTCTTTGCCTGACCTGTGTTCCCCACATACATAATAGAAGTGCAGGCCGTGGGGTCGGCGAGCGGTGAAGGGTTTGAGACGCGACCCGCACGCACAATAGGCGAGGCCCTTGAGGTTCCAGGTCCTGTGCCCCGCGCTAGAGGGCCGCACGTTGTCCTCGATCTTCTTGCGTGCGGTCTCGATCCATTCCCGGGGTATACCGGCATCTTGAATCGGGACCGGTATCCAGTCCTCCCGGGGTCGCGGGGTCTTTACCTGCTTGCCGTTCGGTAGGGTCTCGACGCGCTGGGTGTTGAACTAGGACACACCGTGGGGGGCGCACTCGTCCAACCCGTCCAGCACCTCCTCTTTGACCCCGAGAGTCCGCAACTCCTCCCTGGTATGGGGCTTGTACACGTCGTTGAGCACCATGTCCCGCAAGGTAGACACGTGCCAGAACCCGCCCCTCCGGGTCTCGTACCCCGCCGCATCAAAGGCACGTTTGACGGCCCAGAGCGCCTTGCCTTCGGCCCCGACCATGCGGAACAGGGTCCGGACGACCTCCATCCTGCCCTCGTCCACAAAGTACGTACGCCGGTCGCGGTCGTACTCGTAGCCGTAGGGCGGGTACCGGCTCGGCATAATCTTCCCCGCTCTAGCCAAACCCCGCCTACCCTGTGCCATGGTCTCGATAAGGTCGTCGCGCTGGTACTCGGAGAACACCGCCATCATACGGTTGAACATACGCCCGGTGGCGGTCGCGTTGGACTGCCCGTCGAGAGAGGGGAGGCCCGACAGGATCACTTCGCTATCGGTCAACGACTACGTGGCCCTCCGCATGTTCGCCCAGTCGTGGCCATCAATTCGGTATAGGAGCTCCCTCCGGGACACGACGCTTGGACCGTTGGGGACGTGCCTTGCGTCATGTTGGACTTCGCGGGGGCCGACGAGTACGCGACGGGAGCAAGATCTCAGGTAACGGATACGGTTGGCGGAGTCACGGATGCGGTTGGCGGAGTCACGGAACCGGTACGTGGGGTCACGGACAAGCTCTTGGGAGGCGAAGAGAAGAAGCGCTAGGAAAGAGCGGGCACGCAGTACTGAGGCAAGAAGCAGCGAGGGCCGGAACTGATAACACCCCGGCCCTCTACCTCTATAGGACCGGGGGAGAGCTAGATTCACTCCGAGCGATTATAGTGGGCTCCGGCCCTGGTTTTGCTATAGTGTGGACGCAGTGGAAGTTGGGTTTTATGGCAACTGTGAAGCGCCCTCTCGACGGCATTTCTATCGTGATGAAGCCAGGGGAAAGAAAGGCGGGCTACAGGACATGCCCCTAGGAACGATCAAGTGGTTCAACAGCGATAAAGGCTACGGCTTCATCTCCCCGGACGATGGGAGCGATGATCTCTTCGTGCACTACAGCGCGATAGCAGGCAGCGGGTTTAAGTCCCTTGAGGAGGGCGCCAAGGTCTCCTACGAGGCGACTCGTGGCCAGAAGGGCATGCAGGCGGAGAACGTCACCCCTGTCTAAGAGAGGCAGCACAAGCCATAGCATGAAGGCCGGGCTCTTTATTGGGGCTCCGGTCCTTCGTAGACTAGAATACCTATTATTACCCTTCCGGCGGGGGTCTCCTTTCGGGGACCGCCGCTTTTCTTCTCCAGTCCTCTGTTGTACGCGCACCTCGCCGGCGGGAAATTACACTTACGTCCCGGAGAGCTTTTTTAGCGGATCGGGAGTATAGGACCCCAGCGGGGCGGCGGGGCTTACGCGCCCTTACTGAAGGGAGAGAAGATGAACGGAAAACAGCTACGGAGGCGAAGATTGAGGAAGGGTTTAGGTCGCCAGGAGC
Source organism: uncultured Rubrobacteraceae bacterium (assembly GCA_902806055.1). Taxonomy (GTDB): domain Bacteria; phylum Actinomycetota; class Rubrobacteria; order Rubrobacterales; family Rubrobacteraceae; genus Rubrobacter_F. The sequence goes on along the minus strand of CADCVD010000172.1, from coordinate 13,032 downwards.
TCGCCCGACTTTCGGGGATCTCTGCGGGTGAGATCGCCAAAGCGGAGACCGGTGCCCTCAAGCTTCGGAGCTCACAGTCCGCGAGACTCTCGGCGGCCTTGAATAAATAGTTCGTAGGAGCTAACGGGCCGGGGCTATCATCGGTCCGGCCCATTACTTCGAAGGAGTAGCAGTGCAGGAACTGAAATTCTATTTGTGCCTAAAGGACGACGCGCCTCTAGCCCACGGCGAAGCGCCGATTGTCTTTGAGGACGCGGAGGAAGCGTTCGAGGCCCTGGCGGGCGACGAGGAAGCCGTGGTAGCCGAGCTTACCACCGAGACGATCATTAGTAAGCTTGAGGGCGGGGGCATCGAAGAGCTGATATATAAGCCCGCCTATGATCCTCCGCGCCTCGTGCCGCTAAAAGACTTTGCGAGGATGATTGCGGAGATAGAAGAGGGTGTTAATAAACCCGAAGTGCGAGAGCGCATTCTCAAAGAGGCCGTATTGGCGGAGCTTCGCGAGGTGCTCACCGAAATGGACGCGGAGGGCGTCGTCGAGTTCGACCCCGACACAGATACCTACCGGAGTATAGGAGACTAACAGCATCAACCGGGCCGAGGTCCTTCGGGGCTCGCATTATTCTAGAACCACACCCTGCAGGGTTCCGGCAACGTTTTTTAGTGAAGCCCGTTTACTCGTTAGCGCGGCGGGTATGCGTGTCATTGACGTGAAAGTAGGGGGGCGGGCAGTAGCGACTGCCCGGAACACTACTGAGGAGGTGCGCGCTTTGGCTGGGCAGCGCAGCGACAGGTTCGTAGAACTAGAGCAGCACTATGCGGGCTACGAGGTCTACGACCGCAACGGCGAAAAGATAGGAAATGTCGACGTCATTTTCGTAGACGAGAGCGACGAGCCCGAGTACATCGGCGTGAAGACGGAATTTCTGAGCACCAAGTCTACCCTGATCCCGATGGATGCTATCCGGATAGATGAGCGGCGGCGCATTGTCGAGGTCTCGCGACCGAAGAGCAAGGTTAAAGAAGGCCCCGCCTTCGATCACGATAAGGAGGTAACGCCCGAGCACGAGGAGCGGGTTCGTAGCTTCTACGGGTTGGGCAGTCTAGAAGGTTCCGCGGACAAGGGTACCTACGGTGACTCTACCGATCGGAAGCGTTCCTACCCCGGGCGTGGAGAAGGCTCCGAGAGGCAGACCGGCGCGACTGCGAACGACGCAGGCGGGCAGCACAGTAGCGGCCTCGCCGACGAGGACGAGCTGAGAATGCAGAGGATCGAGGAGGAGCTCAGGGTCGGCACCCGCGAGCGTAAGGCAGGTAGGGTGAACGTCCGCAAGCGTGTACGCACGGACCGCGAGCGGATACGAGTGCCCAGGAGACGCGAGGAGGTCGAAGTAAAGAAGATGCCGGTTGAGGGCCGGAAGGCTCCGAAGGTCGAGATCGGCGAAGTGGAGTCTTCCGTGCCCGTCACCGAGGAGGAGGTCGTCGTCGAGAAGCGCCCGGTGCTCAAGGAGGAGATGCGCCTCCGAAAGGACGTAGTCGAGGACGAGGAGGTCGTCGAGAGGGACGTTCGCAAAGAGGAGATTGACATCGACGATCAGACTGAGCGTCGTGGATCCCTCAGGCGTGTCAGGATAAAAGACGAGAAGGTGCGCCGCCCACCACAAGGGGCCGAGAACAATACGAGTCCCGAGGAGGGACGTGAGCTGGACCATCATACGCCTCGCAAGGAGCAGAGCTCCAAGAAGGGCCAGCAGCAACGTACCACGACCACGAAGGCCAACAAGGGAGGGCAAGAGGGCTTGCCCGTTGAGGGCTACGACGACCTGTCCGTTGAGGAAGCCAAAAAGAAACTCGGCGGACTCTCAGTGGGCGAATTAAAGGAGATTCGATCCTACGAGAAGAAACATAAGAGCCGCAAAACCCTCATGGAGTGGCTCAACCGCGAGATCAAGAACGCGTCCTAGCCTTGCCTAAAACAGTGACTCGAGAGACGTATGGATTTGGACACTATTAGGAGATGTTCCCGCGGACCCGGAGACTGCGCTGTTGCAGAGCCAAGAGATCTACCTGAGTGTTAGCAGGGCTGAGGTGACGGAGAGGTAAACAGCACACCCCCGCACCTAGTATGCATCGATTCCTATAACCTTTATGCCCTGCTCGACTATAGGTTCCCAACTACCTATATTTCTGCCCTCTGCCACATTGTCGCTGTAGATTCTGCACACGCTGCGGTCGTCGAGGAGCGCCGTCCCGAATTGGATGCCGGCTTCTGGCGTTATGCACAGCTGGCCGCCGATCGCCGAATCATCCTGGAGTAGCCTATGTGCGCTCGCACCCTAACCACGAGGGCTTGATCGGGCAGATACGCACGACCCCGAGGGTCGCTGGTTCGAACCCAGCATCACCCACTTAGAAAAACCGATAAGTAAGCGGAATACTTCGATCGGACAAAAGCCCCCGGCAATCACCGGGGGCTTTCTGATACCACGCTGATACCATCGGGAGCGCAATACGGTGCAACATGGGGCAATGCAGAGAAAAGAAAGCGGCTTAGAGGCTGCGCCAATAGGTAATGCGTCCGAATTTAGAACGGACACGGATGCTCCATCATCCGGGGAGTTCTCGAAGCTTCCCGACGAAGGAGGGTATCCGTGCCCGCGCTCCCACCATACATCATCGAGCCCATTTGGGAACAGCTCACGGCTCTGCTGCCGGAAAGGGAGGTAGACCATCCGCTCGGTTGTCACCGTCCCCGCATCCCCGACAGGGCGGTCTTCGAGAAACTGGTGCAGGTCCTGGTATTCGGCTGTGCCTACGAGAAGATCGCCGACGAGGGATGCTCTGCGAGCACGCTTAGGCGCCGGCGCGACGAGTGGATCCTGGCCGGGGTGGTCGACGCCTTGCGGGAGATGGCGCTTGAAGCCTACGATCGGATGATCGGTCTGGAGCTCTCCGAGGTGGCCGTGGACTGCTGCATCACCAAGGCGCCCTGCGGCGGGGAGAAGGCGGGCAGAAGCCCGGTGGACAGGGGGAAGGCAGGCATAAAACGCTCAGTGGCCGTAGACGGGCGGGGCATACCGCTCGGGGCCCTGACTGCTGCTGCCAACCGCCACGACTCGCCGCTCTTGGTCCCTACCCTGGAGGCCGTCCGGACGCCCGGCCTGCTGCCGGAGGGAGTGGTCGTCCACCTGGGCGGCTACGACTCGAAGGCTACCCGCCTGCGCCTGCTAGAGCGCGGCCTCGTCGCCGAGATCTCCGGTAAAGGCAAACCCGCGCCCTTAAGCGCCACGAAACGTTGGGTCGTAGAGCGCACCAACTCCTGGCAAAACGCCCACAAGAAGCTGGCGTGGTGCACAGAGCGGCGGGGACGGGTGGTGGACTTCTGGATGGCTCTCTCGGACGCGGTCATCATCGTCAGGCGGCTCGTTCGGGAGGGCTGGACCCGCTACCGCTGGGAGAGACGACCTTCTCGACGACCGTGACCTATGGTGGAGCTTCTAAGCTTCAACTTAACACCCAACTCATTGAGGATAGTGTTCCCGTTGTAAACTTAACTACAGCCTGACGAAAGGAGGGGCGGGCCATGGGTGCGGCCAAGCAGGGCGGCAGCCGATGACTCGAGAGGCGCAATGAGCCTGCCAGAGTGGGTGCTTCAGATCTCGGTGCTTCTCGCCGGAGCGGTGTTGCTCGGCTTGCTCGCCCGCCGCGTGCGCCTCCAGCTCACCGTGGTGCTCACCGTCGTAGGCTTCCTTGCGGCTTGGCTCGGGGAGCCCCTGGGGATCGAGAATCCCCTAAGGGGCGAAACGTTCGAGGAGGTCCTGGTTTTTCTCTTCCTGCCCGTGCTGATCTTCGCGGCTGCTCTGGACATCTCTACCCGCGCCTTCTTCCGCAACCTGGGTCCGATCCTCGTTTTGGCCACCATCGCGTTCGGTATCTCGGCGGTGCTCGTAGGCCTCGCGCTGTACTTCGGGCTCGCCATCCCCCTTACGGCCGCCTTGCTCTTTGGCGCGCTCATCTCGGCGACTGATCCCGTTGCAGTGGTGGCCATCTTCCGCCAGCTCGGCGTTCCGGAGCGTCTGCTTACGCTGGTCGAGGGCGAGAGCATGCTAAACGACGGTGTGGCGATCGTGCTGTTCAATATACTGCTTGCCATCACGCTTGGGGGCGAGGCTAGCTTTGTTGGTGGGCTCGTGAGCTTCTTCGGCGTATTCTTCGGCGGGGCGGCGATCGGAGCCGTGGTAGGGTTCCTCGCCGCCCTCGTTCTACCCTGGCTCGACCGTCTCGCGGCGGCCGCGCTCTCGGTGGCCGTCGCCTACGGCGGCTTCGTGCTGGCCGACTATGTGCTCGGGTTCTCGGGGGTCATGGCGGCGGTCGCCGCGGGGCTCGTGCTGGGGGGGCTAGCCCCGAGTCGTGCCTCAGCGGAGGTCCGCGAGGCCTGGGATGAGCTGTGGGAGTCGCTCGATTACATAGCCAACGCGCTGCTCTTCTTGCTGATCGGCCTCGCCATAGACCCGGATCTCATAGTCGAAAACATTGGCGCCATCGTTCTGGCGATCCTTGTGGTGCTCGTCGCCCGCGCCGTGGCCGTCGTGCCGCTGGTCTCGGCGCTCGAGCGGTTCGCGGGTATACCGCGGCTGGGGAGGCGCAACGAGGCGGTTCTGATCTGGGGCGGGCTGCGCGGTGGGGTGGCGCTCGCCCTCGCGCTCGCCCTGCCGGAGTCACTACCTGAACGCGAGACGTTCGTCGCGATGACGGGCGGGGTCGTGCTCACGACATTGCTCCTCAACGCCACGACGATTGGGACGCTAGTGCACCGCCTAGGACTCGACGAGCCGAGCCGCCCCGAACGGTTCTTGGCAGGCGTCGCGCGCCTCGCGGGCATAAAGGCGGCCCGCGAGCGTCTCGAGGACCTGGACCTCGAAGATCCTACTATCTCAGCACAGCTCGATGACGCCGAACACTCGACGCGCGAGGAGCTTAAGCTTATCGAGCTTAACGATGAAGAGGAGCGCCAGGTCGTCACGCGTCGGGGCCTCTTCGTCGAGCGTGAGACCTACCAACACCTGAGCGACGTCGGCCTCTTGCGACCCCCAGCGACGCGCACCCTGCTGCACGAGGTTGACGACCAGATCGAGGAGGCGGGGCTGGACCGAACATCGGGGAATGCACTGCGGCGCCGGGAGCGACCGAGGGTCGACCGTCTGGCGCAGCGGCTTACTGGATGGCTGCCCGAGCCAGCGGGGGAGGATCCGGAAGAGATCGCCTACACCGAAGCCAGCGCCCGGCGGCTCGCCGCGCGACGAGCGGGCGAGGCGCTCGAAGAGCTCGAGCGCATGCCGGGGATCGAGGAGGAGGCGGTCGAAGACGTCAAGCAGACGTTCGCCCGGTGGGAGCAGGAGGCGATCACCTCGCTCGAAGAGCTCGACCGCAGAGTGGGCGAAGGTGGTCGCGAGCTGCGCCGGCACCAGGCCGAAGCCCTCGCCCGCGTTGCCTCGACCGACAAGCTGCAGGAGCTCGCCGAGGTAGGTCTGCTACCCCAGGAGATGGTGCACCGCGCGGCTCAAGCGGTCACCGCAAAGGAGAGAACGGACAGATAAGTGAGGACATCGGCTCTTCTCCCACCGGCGATGTGGAGGCGACTGCCCACGCGAGGTTACTTAGGGGCCGCACCAATAGGGAAGTGCCATCCGACAACTTGCAACCCTCCGATGATTAAACTGCCTTCCATGTAATCGCTCGTTGATACATACGCTACTCGCCTATTGGCGCAAGGTCTTAGTTATGCGGGGTTGCAAGACCGTGCAACCCTCCGCAACGCCAAACCGCCTTCACGTAATGAGCAGGTCAGCGGTTCGAGCCGCTCGTCGTCTCTCTTTTTTGTGCCGATTTGTAGAGAAAATTTCAGAGCGCAGAGAGGTCGGGCCCTAAGGCCGGAGCTAACTTACCGCAACCCGCCGAAGTGGCACTCTTGGTTGAATGGTCGCGTGATGGCAGAGTGCATCGCTTTTAACGATAAAGGCATCGTGGCTTGAAGTCGGCAGAGGATTAAGCTGTCTTCTGCGTCTTAGACAGGGTCGTGTTGGGGCCTCATGAGGCCCAAGGTATCCTTACCTTCCTCTATCAGACTTTACGATCGCTGTACCACTCGCTGCTTATGCAGGCGAGGCTTCTTCTGCTTTAAGGGCATACGCCACCGCCTGCTCGAAAGTCATCTCCCGTCCTCGCTCCCGCGCCTCCTCGAAGGTCTCCTCGCCCAGCCAGGTACGTACGGCGGCCACTGTGCGCTCATACATCGAGCGGTGGGGCTTGTAGTACACGTAAACGGGCACTCCAACCGCCTCGTGCAACCCTTCGGCCGCGCCGATGAGGTGCCCACTGCGCTCCGCCTCTCCGCGCGCGTTGGCCACCACGGCAAGTCCTTCCAGGCAATAGGCTACGTTAGCCCGGTCCCTCATCTGCTCGGAGAGGGCCACGCCCTCCTCGAACAGGAGCGTGGCCCCATCGTAGTCGCTGCGGGAGAGCGCCGCCTGCGCGAGGTTGTAGAGCGAGATGTAGGCGCTGGACCTATCTCCTATCCGGCGGGCCACCGCAAGCCCCTCCTCGAACATGGGTATCGCCTGGCCTTGGTCATCGCGCATCAGCGCCACCATCCCCAAAAAGGTGGTCACGTGGGCCACGCCGTAGCCTTCGTCTAATCGGCGGAAAGAATACAGGGCCTCTTGCAGGTGAGACGTGGCCGCCTCGTAATCGGACTCGCTCATCGCCGACAGTCCCAATCCCACCCGGGCCCAAGCCGCTCCTAGCTCGTCTCCCACCTGCCGAGACAGCTCAAGACCGACTTCTGAATATCTCCCGCACCTTTCGTAGTCGCCGTGGCCGTAAGCCAAGGTGCCGGCGACGACGAGTGCTTTGCCTTGCAAGGCCGGATAAAGAGTGCACTTCAGCACCTCTTCCATCCACCTGCGCCCCTCACGGTGATAGCTGCGTGCCCACCAGAAGTACCACAGCGTCCAACCCATTCTCACACCAGTCACGCCGTCGTCAGCATCCACGGCCCACGACATGGCGGCCCTTAGGTTGCCGTACTCCTGTTCTAGACGCTCCAGCCACTCGACCTGCCGCTCTCCCAACAACTCGGGATGCGCCCGATCGGCCAGCGCGAGAAAGAACGCGGCGTGGCTGCGACCGACCGTCCCAGCCTCCCCGCTTTCCTCCAGCTTCTCCAAAGCGTACTGCCTGACCGGCTCGAGCATCCCGTAGCGCGTCTCGCCGCCGGACTTAGGCGGCAGCACTACGACCAGCGACTGCTCCACTAATATCCCGAGTTGCTCGAGCACGTCCTCGATCCCGCCGCTGCCCGCCGTGCCCACAGCCTCCGCGGCCTCAAGCGTGAAGCCTCCGGTGAACACCGACAGGCGCCGGAACAGCCTTCGCTCGGACTCCGAGAGCAGATCGTGGCTCCAGTCAAGGGTCGCGCGCATCGTCCTCTGGCGATCTGGCAGGTCTCGTCCCCCGCTCGTCGACAGAGCACGGTCCAGTCGCGAGAGCAGCATCTTGGGATCCAAGAACTTAGCCTTCGCCGCTGCCAGCTCCAAAGCGAGTGGGATCCCGGCTAGTCTCCAGCAGATGGAGGCGACTGCGGCCGCGTTCGCCTTGGTGAGTGAAAAAGTAGAGGATACCGCCCGGATGCGCTCCACCAACAGCCTGCCGGAAGGCGAATCGAGGACTTCTTCCACACCGGCATCCCGGGTGGAGGCGGGCAGCTCAAGTGGCGGAACGATGTATTCATGCTCGCCCCTGACGCGCAGCGGCGCGCGGCTGGCAACGAGTACCGTCAGGCTTGGGCAAGACTCGATCAGCCCGAACACCTCGGGCCCCGCCTCCAGCAGGTGCTCGAAGTTGTCCAGCACTAAGAGCGGTCGCTTATCTCTTAGGTGGGCGTGTAGTGCCACTGGCGCGGTCTGCCCTTCTGCCTCTCGCACGCCCAGTGATTGTGCGATGGTGGGAACGACGAGTTCGGCCTCGCCCAGAGGGGCCAGGGCGACGAACGCCACGCCGTCAGGGAAGAAGCCTGCAGCTTCCCGTGCCGCTTCCAGGGCAAGGCGCGTCTTGCCGACGCCCCCTGTCCCCGTGAGGGTCAGCAGCCGGATCTCCGGTCGACGGAGTAGATCAACTATCTTCTCCAGGTCTCGCTCGCGGCCCACGAGCGAGGTGAGCGGTACCGGCAAGGCGGATCCCGGAGCGACCGTCGGGGAAGGGCGGCCCCTGCCTCGCTTGGGTACCGCAGCGAAGAGGGAGGAGCGCTCATCCTCGGGTAGCTCCAGCGCGTCCGCGAGTGAGCGCACGGTGTGCGGGTAGGGATGATTCCGCGCGCCGCGCTCCAGGTCACTGATGCCCCTGGCGGTCAGGCCGGCCCTCTCGGCCAGCTCCTCCTGCGTAAGACCTGCGGCCTCCCGCAGCCGCCTTAGCCGCGCACCGAACGGGGCGTCTTGCCCTCGGGTCACGTCGCGTATCCGTCCTTGGTCATGAACCTAACGTGCCTTTCCCCAGGTATTGGGCATGGTAGCAGACAGCGCGAGTGACCGGTATGCACCACCGAAACTCACACACTCAAAGTGCGTGTGTAGTGCGTGGGAGGTGTGCATGGTTCGTCGCCACGTCGGGGTGCAGACTGAAACCAGAACGAAAGGCTAGCGCGGCGGCAGATAGCAGAAAGGAGGTAGAGCCATAAGACGATCGAAGGCAAGAGGTAGGTTATTGGCTGAAGGACAAAGCTAACAAACACGAGAACGAAAGGAGCAAAGCGAGATGACGAATCTAGTACTCATCAATCCCTTCGAGGTGCCGGAGGACATGAATAACGATCGATTCCTGGAAGGCTGGGGCCAGGCGGCCGACTACATGCGCTCGCGCCCCGGCTTCGTGGCGACCCGGCTTCACCGCGCGGTGTCTCCGAATCCAAGGTTCCGCTTCGTGAATGTCGCTGAGTGGGAGTCTCCGCAGGACTTCCAGGCGGCTGTTACGAGTCCCGAGTTTCAGGCGATGGCGGCAGGCACGCCTCCCAACTACCCGGCTCTCTACGAGGTCGTGCGCGTCGTTTAACGCGCGCGCCCGTGACGACCGAAAGAAGACAAGAGATGAAAGGAGACTTAAGAGATGAGCACCTGGGCAAGCCTCATGCTGATCGCGGGCGGATTGTTCGCTGGCGGCGCCGTGACATTCGCGTGGTCCCGCGTGCCGATCTGGCGGCGGATGCCGGTGCAGGAATTCATCGGCGACTTCGAGCAGACGCTCCGCCGGACGGACAAAGTGCAACCCGCCTTGCTGGTCGCGGCGATCGTCGCGGCAGCCGGGTTCACCCTCACCACCGACGGCTCGGCGCGCGTGCTCGCGTCGGTGGGCGCTGTGGGCTTCGCCGTGATACTCGCCGCGTCGCTCGCGTTTCTCGTGCCGCTCCAACGACGCATCGTAGCGACGCCGCCTGAGGAGGCGAAAGCGATCGACGGGATGCGCGCGCGCTGGTTTCGCGGAAACCTCGGCCGCTCGATGGTCGCGGTGGCGTCGTTCGTCGCGGTCGCCCTGGCAGCAACCCTGTGATCATCGGGTAGCGAAGAGAGAAGGGAGTTAGCGCGCATGTTACTCGAAATAATTGCTACCTTGTCGGCGGGTTTGTTCGCTGGTGGCGCGATCTACATCGATCTAGCAGAGCAGCCGGCCCGAAACCGGATTGACATTGCCGCAGCCCTAACGGAGTGGCGCCCTAGCTACAAGAGGGCTGCCGTGGTGCAGCCGTTACTGGCGGCGGTTGGGTTCTTGAGCGCGCTCGCCGCTTGGTTAATGGGGACAAGTGTATGGTGGCTGGTTGGCGGGCTTCTCTTAGCCGTCATTCCTTACACGCTCATCGTCGTATTCCCGACCAACAACAAGCTGCTCGATCCCGCTATAGGAGACAAGAACCCCGATCTAGCACGGCGACTGCTAATCCGCTGGGGGAGATTGCACACGGTAAGAAGCATCATGAGCTTAGTCGCCTTTCTAGCTTTCATGTTGCTGTTGTAAAGGGCGAGGACCGATGCCAAGCCGTGATGAATAAGCGTCCACCACGGCCTGTTGCGAACACGGAAATCCATCTAGAAGAAAGGAGATAGAGTCCTATGTCGATTGTGGAGAACAAAGCCATCGTCCGCCGCTTCCTCGAGGGGATATTCAGACAGGGGAATCCGGATGTAGTAGATGAGCTTGCTGACCCTGATTTTGTCGTCCACGATCCTTCCAGCGAGGCCGGACAAGTGGATGCCGAAGGCGTCAAAGAATCAATAGCGTGGAGCCACAGCGCTTTCCCCGACCTGCGAGTCACCATTGAGGATCAGGTGGCCGAAGGAGGCAAAGTAGCGACCCGCTGGAGGGTTAGTGGCACGCACCAGAGTGAGATGATGGGGGTGACCGCTACAGGCAACCAAGTGACGTTTACGGGAACACAGACCGACTACATCTCGGGCGGCAAGATCGTGGAGAGCTGGTCCAACTGGGACACACTAGGCATGATGGGGCAGATCGGCGCGGCTCCTGTGCCGGAGCGGCAGACCGAGAGTTAGCCCAGTAGAGAAACCGCAGTCCCCTACGTTCTAGGTCATTGTGAACACGAAGGAGGAAAGGATGCTGCAGGGCATCGCACACATCCCTCCGGGCGAAGGCCGCTCACTATGGGTGCTCGGCGAGCTGGTGACGTGTAAGACGACGAGCGAGAAGACAGGCGGGGCATACTCGCTCTTCGAGGCCACCACGCAGCCCGGTGGCAGGGTCCTGGCCCACGTCCAGCACCGCGAGGACGAATCCTTCTACGTGCTCGAAGGAGAGTACGAGTTCCTAGTAGAAGGCCGCACCTTAAGGGCGAGCGCGGGCTCGCTCATCTACGTCCCCAGGGGCAACTTGCACACCCACAAGAATGTCAGTGAGGTGGTGGGTAGGATGCTGGTAAGTCAGACACCGGGAGGCTTGCACGAGCGCTTCTTCAAGGAGGTAGGTAAGCCAGTGACCGGTGAGGAGGTGCCGCTCGTCTTGGAGGACCAGTCAAACCTGGAGAGGATCGTGACCATCGGGGCCGAGTATGGCATCGAGATACCGCCTCCTTTTGCACAGCGTAGGCGAGCGTGAACTCGACCGGTTGCGGGTATGCCGTCCCCATTCCTACTCGCCTGTCGAGCGCCAAGGAACCGGCGACGTGTAATCCACGAACTTCTGACACCACCTGACCCCGCTTGACCATAGTTTGACCCTAACCCGGACGCAACACCCTGCAATAGAGGGCAAGGCAGGGAAGAGAATGCCGCTTAGATAAAAGTAATGCGCAAGCCTGTGTAATGCGTGGGAACCACCCTCGCCTCCCTTACAAGGAGGGGGTCGCTGGTTCGATAGGGCATCGTCCACTTAGAAAATACCTGCAAAAAGCGGCATCTACAGACAAAAAAGAGATGGTCGAGAGGCGCTTCCCGGCCCTTTTACTGCAACCGTACTGGGGAGTTCTCCAAAGTTCTCGGGATCTCTTCCGTCATAAAGGTCCTCCTTTGTACTTGCGCACCTCGATGAGCTCGGTACGACCCCCGATCTCTACGGTTCCATCAGGTTGTGGTTCAGCGAAAATTAGTGATCCTTTGCCCTGCCGGATTGTTATCCTCCGGCTTAGCCGGGCGGCTAGCCTGACGGCGTGTGCTCCCGTCGCCTCGTCCTCTTCTATGCCCACCCGTGGCGCGAAGACCCTAGCACGCACGTAGCCGGCATCTTGGTCTTCCCAGGCCCACACCCCTGCGAGGTCGTGACCGTCGGGGGGGGCCTCGAGCGCATCCACCTCGGCGGGAGAGACTAGCTCGATTTGTTCAAAGGGCGGTGCCCACTCGGGCCTCCCGGAGACGAAGGTGAGGTCGTCCTCGATCCTAACGGGAACCTCGCCCGCCGGCGGACGTAAGAGCAAGGGTGCCGTTCCTTCTTGCGTGAGCAGCCAAGCCGTACCAACGAGGGGGTGGCCGGCAAACGGGAGCTCTGCCCCCGGCGTGAAGATGCGCAGCTCACCGCCATCTGGGTCGTCTACGAACACCGTCTCCGAGAAACCGAGGTCCGCCGCAGCCTCCTGGCGAAGAGGCTCCGGCACCTCGCTGCCGTCGAGGAACACTCCCAACGGGTTGCCGCCGATACCACCTTTGCCGACGAAGACCTTGAGCACGTGCAGCGTCGCCATGAGAACTCCTTTCCCCATCCTTGTCTTTCACGGTGAATCGCCACAAGTATAAGGCCCAGCCTGCCCTCGCCCGAGGGTGAATCAAAGTTACAAAACGCCTTGAAGGTGCGCTTCTCCGCCACGCTGCGCCAGGAGCAGGAGATCGAGCTGAAGCTAGCGTAGCTGCTGTGCGCTCTTGAATCCTACCAACCTCGTATGTGCCGGGGTCTCAGTAGTTCGCTTTGAAGACGTTCTCAAAAGTTCGGCAGAGAGCTAAGTGGCCCGCTCCTCCCCTGCGATCCTAGACCTATCCGACCGGAGGAGATCAGCGACGGACCGCCGGACCGTACACCTCATAGAACACATCGCATAGTGCCTAATATTTAGAGGCTATTCAGCGGGGGTGGGGGAGAGGAATATGCTCCGCTGTCTGGACTAGACCTTCGGTCGCGAGGTCGATTTCTTCTATGCGGCACCCAATGAGCACGATACCTCTTTTTAGAGGAGATCCAGGAAGCCTTGGCTCAGCAACCCCTTGTTGCAATTGGAATTGACCATGAGGTTGCCAGCGGCTGCTACCGACTCACGTATAGCCTGGCCGCTCTTACGCGTTAACTTTTGGGTCTAGTGCCTAAGTAATCGCATCTGATAGAGGTTAGGCTTGGGATTTCGCCACATCCCTTGTCCTGGTGGCTGGTGAGCTCATCCATGCACTGGAGGTTGTACTACTCGTGTGCCGGTCCTGAATAAGTGCACCGAGAGAATATTGCTGGGATATTACTATGCATGAAGAAATCCTACTGCTGCTCAAGGGGCTAGAA
>CADCVD010000171.1 GCA_902806055.1 uncultured Rubrobacteraceae bacterium | reverse complement strand
CGGCCGCCAGGCCACCAGTTCCAGTCACCCAGTATGCGCATGGTAGCCGGGACGAGTAGAACGCGTATGACGGTCGCGTCGACAAAGACGGCGACTGCCAGGCCGAGGCCGATGGCCTTGGTCGTGGTGATGCCGGTGAAGGCGAACGCGCCGGTGACGACGACGATAATAGCGGCCGCCGAGGTAATAATGCCGGCGGTTGCGACGAGCCCCTTCGCGACGCTCGCGGCATTCGACTCGCCGTGCTCGTAAGACTCGCGAATGCGCGAGAGTAGAAAGACCTCGTAGTCCATCGAGACCCCGAAGATCGTGCAGAACATTAAGATAGGTACTGTCGCCTCTACGAAACCCAAAGGCGTAAAGCCCAAGAGACCGGAGAGGTTGCCGTCCTGGAATACAAAGACCATAGCCCCGAAGCTAGCGGTGAGGCTCAGGATGTTGACTATCACTGCCTTCAGCGGGATAAAGACCGAGCGGAAGGTGAAAAACAGGACAAGGTAGGTTACGCCGAGAACGAAGGCTACAGCGTATGGAGCGTTCCCGTACAGGTTTGAGATAAAGTCTCTCTGACCGGCCGGGAGCCCGCCGACGAGCAGGCTCGTGCCCGCGGTCGTGTCCAGAGCTCGCACCTCCCCGACCGCATCCCGCGCCTCTTCCGTATACGGGCTGTCCTCGGTGACCGCCTGAATAATCGCCTTTTCGCCGGTCGTGTAGTTACGTATGGCGTTCTCCAGCTCCTCGGAGTTGCTGGCCTCGGGTAGATTCAGAAAGTTCGCCACGCCCTCGGGGGTCACGGTACCATCGTCAGAGATGCCGTCCGGCAGCCGGGGCACCTGCGCGTCCAGCTCCTCCGAAGCCCGAGCGTCAGCCTCCGCGCGTATCTGGTCTTCGGCTCCAGGCGGCACGGATCCGTACCGCTCACGCAAGGAGGCGAGTTGCGCGTCAACAGCCTCGTCCACCCCCGTCGCAGCCTCGGCCTCGGCCTCCCGGCGCGCCTGGGCGAGGCGACCGGCCGCTTCGACGCCGACGGTATAGATGCTCTCGACGTGATCTATACCCTCGGTCTCTTCGATGCGCTCGCCGAGGCTCTGAATCTCCTCCAAACCATCGGCGCTCAGAGGGCCGTCCGGGAGGGTCGCGACGGCGTAGATCGGGGTGAGGCTCGCGTAGTCGAAGCTCTCTCTCAAGATGTCGTTCCCCTGGCGCGACTCGTACTCTTCAGGCAGCACGCTCGCCTCTGGGACGCCGACCCTCATGTGTGTCACCGGGTACAGCAGGACGAGGAGCATCACGCCCACGACGAAGAGCACGGAGACCGGATGTCTCATCACGAACTCCGCGCTGCGGTTCCAGAAGGCGGACCCGACGGTACCACTCGCGCGGCGCCGGCGGACAGAGAGGGCGTTGATGTTTGGGCCGAGTATAGAAAGCACAGCGGGAAGGAGGGTCAAGGCAGAAGCTACGGAGAACAGAACTACCATAGCGCCGGCGACCCCGATCGAGCGCATGAACATGTACGGAAAGAAGAGGAGGCCCGTCAGCCCGATCAGGACGGCGGTGCCCGAGAAAAATATGCTCCTTCCAGCCGTTTCGACCGTGCGGGGGACCGCTTCGGAGACCGGACGCCCGTTCTCCAACTCTTCACGAAAGCGGCTGACGGCGAAGAGAGCATAGTCGATGCCGAGACCCAGACCGAGCATGGTCGAGATAGTGAGAGCGAATACGGACATGTCATAGAAGCCTGCCAAGAAGTACAGGGCGGAGAGGGTCACGACCACGCCAGCGCCCCCGATCAGGACCGGGATACCCGCCGCTACGAGGCTTCCGAAGGCGACGATCAGGATTACGAGCGCCAGAGGAAAAGCGTACTTCTCGGCCTGCCGGATGTCCTGGTTACTCGCCTCGGTGATGTCCATATACACCGCCGGCGCTCCAGTAACATAGGTCGTGAGCTCGTCGCTTTGGACCTTCCCCCGCACCTCGTCAACGAGATCCTGCGCGTCGTCATAGGGTGTGTTGAAGTTGACGAGAGCATAGCTCTCCTCGCCGCTCCCGGAGATAAACCTGGGGTCTTCCGTCTCCGAGTACCCTATAACGTTCTCGACTTCTTCCAGCTCTCGCACCTCGTCGAGAGCCCTGTCTTCCGCCTCCTGAAACTCCTGGTCCTTCGCCGAGATTCCGTCGCCCTCGAAGACTATGGTGAGGCTGTTAGGCGAGACGCCGAACTCCTCGATCATGACGTCCTGAACCTGTTCGGCCTCGGAGTTCGCGCTGCCGAAGCCTCCTTTGAGGCGGTCGGAGACATTCGGAGCGAAGAAAGCTCCCGCGACCAGCAGCGCGCCCCATACGAGCACGACAAACCAGCGATACCGGTAAGCCATGTGGCCGAGAGCGTTGAAGATCCTCAAAAGACGGCCTTAACCTTTCTCGAAAGACGAACTCGTTCCGCCTATGCTACCCAAAAGAGGAAGATTGGTTGGGTAGTTCTATTACACGGAAGCGCGGTTTTAACCTGACCGCTGCTCGCGCGGCAGGGTGAAGGAGAGTGCGAGGCCCGCCACGGGCAGCGCGGCGAGGGTGAGCATCATCGCGTGAAGACCGAAGCTGTCCGCGACGGCTCCGAACACCGGGGCGCCGAGCCCCCCTATACCGATAGAGAGGCCCAGGGTGACGCCGGCGGCAACGCCTATCCTGCCTGGAAGGTACTCCTGGCCCATCACCACCGTCACGCCAAAGGTCCCTATAGTGACCGCTCCCACGAGGGCGAGGACGGCCATCCCGGTGAGAGGCCCCGAGAGAGTGAAGGCGAAGATTAGGGGGGCCAGCAATAACATCGCGCCCGCGAGTACGGTCCGGCGACCTACCCGGTCGGCGAGCGGACCCATCGTCAGGGTGCCGACAGCACCCGCGAAGAGCATCACGCTCAGGGCCGCGTTGGCGAGAGCCGTCGAAGTGCCCAGCACCTGGATGTAGTAGGAGGATACGAACGTAACGAGCCCGAAGTAGACGAACGAGCGGATGCTCACGATCGAGACCATCCGGGCAAACGCCCCCCATCGGTCCGTCTCCCCCTCACCCTCGGCGCCGGCGTCTTCGACGGTCTCTGGCCGGAACGTCAGGAGGCGAGGCAACTCGTAGAAGAGTACCAGGCACATCAGGAGGGCGGGTAGGGCCAGGAGCAGCGCGCCGGGTAAGCCGAGAAAGAGGACGAGAGGGGTCGTTATGACAGGTCCCAGGGCGAAACCGGCGTTGCCGCCCACGGAGAAGAGGCTCATGCCGCGAGCGCGGCGTACGCCCGAGACGTAGTTGGCGAAGCGAGCACTTTCGGGGTGAAAGGCTGCTACTCCGAGGCCCGAGATCACTACGCAGACCAGAATGGTGGGATAAGTCGGAGCGACCCCGGCGAGCGCTATGCCAAGTCCTCCGATCAGGACGCCCAGCGGCATCAACGCGTGTAGCGGCCTGCTGTCCGAGAAGTATCCGAAGAGCGGCTGCACGATGGACGAGCTGAGCGTGGCTGCCAGTACGAGTGTCCCGGCAGCGGCGAGCGAGAGCCCGCGCTCCGCGACGAGGAAGGGTATAAGGGCGGCCACGGCTCCCTGGTTTACGTCCGTGAAGAGGTGTCCGGCGGAGAGCACTGCCATCGCTCGCTTATCTACGCCCTTTCTCATCTCCGTGCTGATGCTATCAGCTACCGGAGACCTCGTACGGAGAAAGCATCCAGACGCGGGCTACTCGAAGCTCCGAGAGCGCATCGCTCAGGTCCTCCACGGCTTCTCGTGCGTGCTCGCCGGGTGTGAGGCGAGGTCCGCGGGGCGGCGTTATCTTTACAAACGTGCCAGGCGCTCCTTCAGAGATACCGGCTAGCCTCCGGGCCTCATCGAGGGCGTCGCTGAAACCGCCTATCTCGTCCACCAAACCTCGCTCAAGGGCCTCTCTGCCGGTCCAGACCCGGCCTCCGGCTACCTCTTCAAGGGTTTGTGGGTCAAGGGTCCGGCCCTTCTCGACGCGATACTTGAACTCTTTGTAGAAGTTCTGGAGCTGCTCGTTCAGCACGTAAAGCTCGTCGGGGGTGGGATCCCGGCGCGGGTCGAGCAGGTTAGAGCGTGCGCCGCGCTCTATTGCAACAGCGTTGATCTTCAGCTTGTCGAGAAGGCCGGCGACGACGGGGCGCGTAAGGATCACCCCGATAGAGCCCGTGATGGTGTTTTTGCGGGCGAAGATGCGGCTCGCCGCCGCCGAGACGTAGTAGCCGCCCGAGGCGGCGACATTCCCCATAAGAACGACCACGGGTTTCTTAGCGTCGATACGTTGGACCTCGCGCCAGATCAGGTCGGAGGCGAGCGCGTCACCGCCGGGGGACTCGACGTGGAGCAGGACCGCCCCTATGCGCCGGCTCTTCTCGGCGGCGCGCAGCGACGCGACGACCGAGTCGCTCCCGGCCTGCTCTCGCCCTAGCAGGGGTAACGGTATCGGGAGCCTGCGGCTGCTACC
>CADCVD010000170.1 GCA_902806055.1 uncultured Rubrobacteraceae bacterium | reverse complement strand
AATAGGAGCGTTGCTCCTGTCCTTGACCCTGGCCGGTTGCGGCGGATCGGTGGATGAAGCGGTAGATGAGGCGGTACAAGGAGAGGAGCAAACGGAAGAAACGGATCGCGAGAACACCGGCCGTGAGAACACCGGCCGTGAGAACACCAACCGCGAAGGCAAGGCGTCAGCGAACGCCGACGCGGAGGCCCAGGTGAGCGCGATGGCCGACGCGGCCGCCCGGGTGAGAGATGAATCCGAGACGCTCGCCGAGGTCGAGGCGTCCGCTGATGCGGCGGTAAACGCGCGAGCCGACGTCGAGGCTTACGCCGAGGCGATGGCCCAGGCCGAAGCCGAGGCACAGGCGCTCGCCGAGACAGACCCCGAGGCGCAGGCGATGGCCGAGGCTGTAGCGCGAGCGCGGGCCGAAGCCGACGCTATGGTAGAAGCCATGGCGAACGTGGAGACCGACGCGGAGGCGCAAGTCCGGGCCGACGCGTACGCCCAGGTCCAGACCCAGGCCCAGGCCGAGGCCCAAGCGATGGCTCAAGTCGAGGCAGAGGCAGAGGCGTACGCGCAGACGCAAGGTTCTGACGATGCCCAAGCCACCGCCCAAGCGTTTGCCCAGGCGCGGGTCAACTTAGAGGCATTTGCCCAGGCGATGGCTCGGGCGCAGGCCGAAGTAGAAGCAGAGATCGGAGCGGAAGCTACAGTAGAGCAACCGCAGCAGAACGTCGAAGAACAGCCACAGCAGCAAGAGCAGCCACAAGAGCAGCCGCAAGACGAAGTAGAGCAGCAAAAGCAGCAGCCACAGGACGAAGTGAAAGACAAACTCAAGTAGTATTAAGAGCGGTTGAGCCTGAAAAACACAAGCTGCGAGCTACATACGGCATTAAGGGAGTTGAGTATCTTGAGCAGGAGAGACTACGAGGAGGGGCGTGAGGAAGCCCGGCGAGAGATGCAGGAGCGCGAGCTAGGAAGCTCGGGGAGCGGTGGCAACGGTGGCTTCACGGTCGCGGTCATCGTCAAGTACGTGGCCATAGTCGTCATCGTGATCATAATTGCGTATGTGGTACTGAGGGTGCTAGAGGGCGTACAAGGCGCTCTCTAGCCAGCTTGTTCTCTCCCTTTTTAGAACCATAGCAACGCTCTGATGGTGAGAACCTCTCACCTCAGAGCGTGCGCGGCCGCCAACGTACCGTCAAGCGACCTGGCAAGGCTGCGGACATGAAGAGTACCTACAGGAGTCGGAGGGTGAGCCGGGAGAATACGAGACGAAGAGCGAACCGTCCCCCGGCCGTGCCACGAGGGGTGAGGCTATGCTACGAAGGCTTGCAGAGTCGCAGCCGGTACTGTCATGAACTGCGTGATCCCCTAGCTCGCCTTCGTCGTCTAGTAGGTTCACGTCAAAGACAGCCTGGGTGAAAGCGTAGGCACGCCACTATATCTGCTCGTCCTCCGCTCTATCTTCGGGACGCGAAACCTCTGTGTATGTTTGCTGCGGCGCCCGTTCTTACCCGAGGCTTCACGCAGGTTCGCCGCAAGCGTCCGATAGAGCTCCCGTTAAGCGACTCACTGGCTCTCATACAGAGCGCTGTTGTTCAACCTCTGCCGGTTTTGCCAGAGTTAATGGGAAATCCGACTCGCACTGTGAACGGGTTTATTTGCTACTCGGGGGGTATGAGGGTACATTACGCAGGCGTGAGGCGGCGCTGTCATGCGCGCAAACCAGCTGATACGTTTCAGGCGTCCTAAGAGCTAGGGAGCGGGGTCTATGTACAAAGAAATCTACGTCCCGGTAGACAACTCGGACTACTCCAACCAGGCGTGCGTCATCGGGGTCGACGTGGCGCGCACTTTCGGCGGACGGGTCGCGGGTTGTCACGCCTACGCGGCCAAGATGCACGACGTGCGTTTCCGGCAGATGGAGAGCGGTCTGCCAGAGGAGTTCCGCGACGAAGACGAGATGAAGCGGCAGCGCAAGATCCACGACCAGCTCATCACCAAGGGCCTCGAAATAATTACCGACTCTTATATAGACGTGCTTGAACCTCTCTGTGAGAAGTACGACGTCGAGCTGGTGCGCCGCTCCCTCGAAGGCAAGAACTTCAAGGTCATCGTCGAGGACGTGAACGAGAACGATTACGACCTCGTGGTGATCGGCGCAATGGGCATGGCCGCCGTCAAGGACACCGTGCTCGGCACCGTCACCGAGCGCATCGTGCGACGCCTCAA
The DNA here is from genome assembly GCA_902806055.1 of uncultured Rubrobacteraceae bacterium. Lineage (GTDB taxonomy): Bacteria > Actinomycetota > Rubrobacteria > Rubrobacterales > Rubrobacteraceae > Rubrobacter_F. The sequence continues at coordinate 18,825 of CADCVD010000170.1, read as the reverse complement.
CAAGGCCGATACCCTGATCGTCAAAGACCTCGACCGGAACCCGTTCGAGCACATCGTCGTCGCGGTAGACGGCTCGGCGAAGTCGCTCGGGGGCCTCAAGCGGGCGATAGAGCTCGCGCGAGCGTTCGGAGGGACGGTCGAGGCGATCAGCGTCTTCGACCCGTACTTCCACTACGCGATGTTCCACTCCATCGCAGGCGTTCTCTCCAGCAAGGCTCAAAAGGTCTTCCGGTTCAAGGAGCAGGAGAAGCTGCACGAGGAGATCATCGACTCCGGGCTCGCGAAGATCTACACGGCCCACCTGGAGGTCGCCAAGAAGATCGCCGCTGACGAGGGCGTCGAGCTGAAGACGACGCTACTGGCCGGCAAACCGTTCGAGCAGACGATGAAGTACGTCAACGAGGTCGAGCCCACGCTCGTGGTAATGGGCCGCATCGGCTACCACTCCGACGACGAGATGGACATCGGCGGCAACACCGAGAACATGATGCGCTACCTGCCGACGAACGTGCTAATCGGTAACTACGAGTACCAGGCCCCGGACCTGTACACCGCCGCCGAGCACATGACGTGGACGAAGGAGGCCCTGGAGCGGATGGACCGCGTGCCGGGCTTCGTCGTCGGCATGGCCACCGGCGCCATCCTGCGCTACGCGATCGAGAAAGGCTACACTGTCATCACCGCGACTGTAATCGACGAGGTCATCATGACCATTTTGCCTCCCGGGGCGATGGAGTCGATGCGCGCGATCGGTGACCAGATGCGCGAGGCCGAGGCGATGGGCGAGGACAAGCCTATAGACTCCCTCTTCAAGGACTTCGACGAGCGCACCGCTGATGCCGCCAAGAGCAACGGTACTAACGGCTCTGTCAACGGCAACGGCCAAAAGGCCAACGGAAACGGCAACGGCCACGTCACGAAGGAAGAGATCTTCGAGGCGGGCGCGGGCGGCTTCGGGCAGTCCGAGGACCAGGGTGACATCGAAGGCGTCTCTGCAGAGGTGCAAGACGAGATCCGTCGCGCCGCCCAGGGTAGGGACCGTTTCGAGTGCGACGTATGCCGCTACGTGGCGAAAGGGATGCCCGCGAAGTGCCCCGTCTGCGGCTCGGATCCCACCCACTTCCACGCAGTCGATGCGGAGATCACGCAGGCCGATGTCTCTGAGGGCGACCTGAACCTCTCGGAGGTCTACGACGGCCGCGAGCTGCACTGGACCGACGAGGCAAAGGACCTCCTCGATGGGCTCGATGAGTGGCAGGAGCAGCGCCGCGTCAAGGCGAGGGTAGAGAAGAGCGCCCTGAAGAAGGGCTACACGACCATTACCCGTGAGTACGTCGAGCAGCAGTACCGCGAGGAGACCGGACGCGAGGCCCCGAAGGTCACGGGCGGCAGTTGTCCGGTCAGCCACGCCAAGCAGCAGGTCGAGAAGACGACCGGCGCAAAGTGCCCGATCGACCACAGCTCCTTCCAGAAGGCCGACGCGCTCGTCCCCGAGGGCGGCTCGAAGGACTTCGCCTGGACGCCGGAGGCGATCGAGCGCCTCGAACGCGCGCCGAAGGGCTTCATGCGGAACATCTCGCGCAACATGACCGAGAACCTCGCCCGCGAACGGGGCGTCGCGAACATAGACCTGGCGCTCGTCGAGGACTCGCTCTCCGGGGCGCGTACCACGATGGAGGACGTCATAACCGGCAAGGTCTCCATCGCCGACCTCGCCCGCAACACGGGCGAGAAGATAGAGGCCGAGAAAGGCGAGGTCCCGCACCCGCCGATGACCGTTACGATGGTCTGCACGGTATGCCACGAGGAACTACAGGGCATACAGCCACCTGAGGAGTGCCCCGTCTGCGGCGCCCCGCCTGAGGACTTCGAGGCAAAAGAGCTGTAGGAACTAGGAGCTACCCTAGGCCCCGATCCCGCATACAGGGGTCGGGGCCTTTCGCATAGGAGGAGGAAAGATGGCGAAGACTCACAAGGTAACTTTTCAGCGCAGGGATGTAACGATCGATTGCGCCGAGGACGAGTACATCCTGGAGGCAGCCGAGGATGCCGGGATGCGCCTCCCCTATGACTGTCGCAGCGGAACCTGCACCACATGCAAGACGCGTCAACTGGAGGGCGAGATGGACCAAGACCTCGCCTTCGCGCTCGACGACGACGAGCTGGAGCGAGGTTGGCGTCTGATCTGCATCGGCAGCCCCCTCTCCGATTGCGTGCTCGACGCCTAGTATCACCAACTCACAGCGTCTTTCACAGTTACTGCGCCGGAGTTCGGTATCCACAATGAGCAAAGTAGCCGCACACGTCTTCGGTGCTCACGGCTCCTAATGCTCGACCCATCGCCCCGACCAGAGCCTCCTTGGTGCGGGCGCCGATCTTCCTGAGGATGTGCTTGACCTTCGAGAAGGCTTCCTCTATCGGATTGAAGTCCGGAGAGTAGACCGGCAAGTAGAGTAACTCGCAACCCTTATCTTCTATCAACTCCTTTACCCTCTTGGGCCTATGGGCTCCGAGGTTATCCATCACCACGAGTTGACCCGCTCGCAGGGCGGGGGCCAGAAAGTGCTTCACGTAGGTTTCGAAGACCTCCTTGGTGCTCGCTCCTTCTACGGCCATAGAAGGTCCTATCCCTTCCACATGAAGGCTTGAAAGCAGCGTAGTAGTGTTCGTCCCGCGATTTCTCGGGATCTCAAAGAACGCTCGCTCGCCTATGGGCGCGTAGGCATACACAGGAGCCAGGGAGGTGGTATGCGTTCCCATCTCGTCTACGAACACCAAGCGTCTGGGATCGACGCAGCCGACCTCCATGCACCATAGGCGCTTCAAGAACTCGTCTCGTTCCGCTGTGCCCCTTTGGATCTTTCTTTCGACTCCTACACAGACGTCCTACCGCCCGGCAAACCGTCGCTTCGCTTACTCTCACCCCGCAGAGAGCAAAAAGGAACTGCGCTCTCTCTGAGAGTGGGTGGCCCAAGGTCTGTGTTCGAGATCTTCCAAAAGGAGCTTTCTTGTCTTCTCGTCCAGCTTCGGCGTCTTGCCGGGAGCCTTCTTCGGTTCAAGGGTGCCACGCTCATCGAGTTACTTGCACTAACGCTTGACCGTTGCCCGGTGAATGCCGAAACGGCGGGCGGTTTCGCTCTTGGGGACGCCCTTCTATACCGACTCGACTATCTTCTTTCTGAGGTCCGTCGAATATGCTCTCATGGCTGCACGATACCCGGCGCATCATCACTGCAATCCGCTGTAAGAAAGGACAAAAGACTCGGTAAGGAGGCGCTTTGAGGCGCGAACCGCGCGTTCGCTTTGTCCTTATCGGCCATTCCGGTCTCCCTCGCACGCACCCCAATGGTCCTCTCCCGGCAGACCTCCGGCGCAAACGGAGTAGCAAGAAACCTCCGGTTGATCCGAGCGGGAGACGATGGGAATAACCATTACGCCGATTGCCTTTCTACTGATGCCAAGAACTCTTACGTTATCGGCGCGAACATGCCAAAACTTTAGTGAGATGCTGCAATTCGGCTTCCTTCAAGAGACCGGGAGGAGCCCTGCCTGAGTCCGCTACAACGACGCCTGGATTACAAGCGAAACGCCCGCGCTCCGACCACGCGCCGGACGCCTGTTATTCGAACCATGTGGGTGCCCGCCGGATGAGCACGGCGAACGAGTTAGGTCTTGTGAGGTTAAACGCTCTACGGTCGACCGGCCACCCTCCGGTCATCGGCAGGCAACGTCCCAGAAGAAATCGGGTGAGATCCCTCGCCGGTCTTGGTAGAGTTGAGAAGTTTGGTAGAGATCGGCGCGGAGGAGTTTCACCTTTGGAGAGGGCATCCCGGATGTTGGCAATTGCGATCACCCTCGTCTTCCTGACGCTGCTGCCGATGGCGTGCTCGGACGACCAGGCCAAAGATCAAGCCGGGCAAGACGAAGCAAGCGAGACGCAACCGCGCGAGTCTCAGACTGCCTCATCTTCTCCCGAGACCTCTCCCTCCGAGCCTCAGAGCTCTCTAGTCCCGATCGCTCACCTCACCTCGTCCCGGCGAGACGTGAGCATCGAGGAGCTATCACAGAACATGGAGCTGGCGGTTCCTCAAGGGCTTTCGGAGGCGGCGAACGAGATGCTCGGCCGCTCGGACCTGGAGGGCTCAGGTTCAGCCGGGGCGGTCGTGGACCGCGTGAGCCGGGACCCGGAGGCGCTCGGGCTCGTGCCCTTGGAAGAGGTCGGCCCACGGGTCAAGGCGTTGATGGTGGACGGCGAGACCCTGCTAGAACCGGGCGCAGCCTACCCGGAGGGATACCCTCTCAGGCCCGAGGGCGCGACGAACATGGACACCGGAGAGCTGCGGCGGATAGTAGTGGCCGGAGACATAGTGCTCGACCGCGGGCAGAACTATACGGTCATCCAGCAGGATATGGGGCTCGACTTCCCGCTCGACGGCGGCTACGCGGCGGTTACCGGGCGCACGGCCGAAGAGAGCGGAGCCTCGGAGTTCGGCATTATCCATCAGTTCACGGCCGAGCGCCGGGGCGGGGCGGGCCGGATGAGGGAGTATCTGAGTAGCGCGGACCTCACCCTTGCAAACTTCGAGAATCCGGTCGTGGAGGACGCGGTCTGGCACCCGGACGCCCCGACGTTCACCGGCGACCTGCGTCTGTTGCCCATCCTCGGGCAGGCCGGCATAGACGGCGTGACGATCGGCAACAACCATATCCTCGACGCGGGGGTTCCGGGGCTCATAGAGACCATGCAACACCTGCGAGACGCCGGGATCTCCTACACGGGAGCCGGCATGGACCTTGCCTCCTCGCGAGATCCGATGGTCTTCGACCTTGGCGGGACGAGGGTCGGCGTCCTCAACTACCAGGGAGTCCCCTCCTACGATTGGTCCTGGGCCACGGAGTCCGTCCCCGGCACCGCGCCCCTGCAGGCCGAAGTCATGCTGGAGGACGTAGAGCGGTTGCGGTCTGAGGTGGACCTACTCGTCGTGATGCCGCACTGGGGCAACGAGTACCTCGCGACCCCCGAACAGGGGCAGGTCGAGCTCGCGCACGCGGTAATGGACGCGGGTGCCGACCTCATCGTCGGCGACCATGCCCACTGGCCCAAGGGTATAGAGATGTACCGGGGCAAACCTATCTTCTACGGGACGGGAAACTTCCTCTTCGACCAGTCCTGGTCTGAAGAGACCTCGACCGGTATCTTCGTGGAGATCACCCTATACGGAGACCGCGTGGTACAGGCCCGCCCCATCCCCTTCCTGATACTCGACAAGGCTCAGCCGAATTTCCTCGTGCCAGAGGCCGGCGGCGAGCGGGCCTTGCAGACCATCTTCGAGGCGTCTCTCGGCCCCGAGTTCGAGGCGTACAAGGGAGAGAGCTCCGCCCGTTAGACCCGGAGCGCCGCCCGGCGGGCGCAAACGCTCTATCGGGCGTCGCCGCAAGCACCCTCCCTGCCAGCCGAAGCTTTAGATAACCTGCTGCAAGAGGGCATCTCTTACTAGAAACGCTACGGGCAGACGTACCTCTCTCATGTCCTCTTGTTAAGCCTTTAACAGGCGTATGTTCCGCCGAGCGCGAGCCAGTGCTAGTGTCACCTCATACCGTTGTTTACGGGCATAGAGGAGAAGAGCTTGCAGCAAGAAGCATCGAAGCTCCGCGTCGAGACCGGGGTTCCCGGTATCAAGGGTTATCCGCTGGTTGGAAACCTGCCGCAGTTCCAGCGTCAGCCGCTTGCCACGCTTATAAAGGCCGCGCGCGAGGGCGGCGACGTGACGCGCATAGACCTGGGCCGGGAGCGGTACTACCTCCTGAGCCACCCGGAGCACGTAAGGCACGTGCTGCAGGAGAACTACAAGAACTACGTCAAGGGGTACGGCAAGGTCAGGGTCCTGCTCGGGAACGGGCTCGTGTTGAGCGAAGGCTCTTTCTGGCGGCGCCAGCGCCGCCTCATGCAGCCGGCCTTCCATCGCCGGCGCCTGGCCGGGTTCGCGGAGGCTATGACCGACGAGACCGCGAGGATGCTGGACGGCTGGGAGGCGAGGGCCGCCGGGGGTGAGCCGCTCGACGCGGCGCTGGAGATGACGCTGCTCACGCAGCGCATCATCGTCAGGACCATGTTCGGCTCGGACGTCGGGGAGGAAGGCGAGAGGATCGCCCGCGCCTTCGAGACCGCGCTCTCGGGGATCGACGCGCGGTTCGTGATCCCGCTGTGGATGACCCGACTCCCCCTGCCGGTTAACCGCCGCTTCGAGAAGGCCCTCGTTACTATAGACGAGGCCGTCCACCGCATCATCCGCGAGCGCCGCCGCGCGGGTCGGGAAGGGGGCGACGACCTGCTCGGCATGCTCATGGAGGCCCGCGACGAGGAGACCGGGGAGACGATGTCGGACCAGCAGATCCGAGACGAGGTCACGACAATCTACCTCGCCGGGCACGAGACGACCGCCGTGACGCTGGCGTGGGCCTGGTATCTGCTCTCCAAGAGTCCCGAGGTCGCGCGCGGGGTGCGCGAGGAGGTCTCCCGCGTCCTAGGGGAGAGGACGCCCGGTATCGAGGATGTGCCGAACCTGACCTACACGAGGATGGTCATAGACGAGACTCTGCGGCTCTACCCGGCGGCGTGGATGGTCTCTCGCATCGCCGTCGAGGAAGACGAGATCGGGGGCTACCCCATCCCAGCCGGCCAGGGCCTCTTCCTGAGCCCCTACGTCACCCACCGCCGCCCCGAGCTCTGGCCCAACCCCGAAGGCTTCGACCCCGAGCGTTTCGCCCTCGAGAGCGGTGGCGAACGCCCGCGCTTCGCCTACTTCCCGTTCGGGGGCGGCCCGCGCCAGTGCATCGGCAACAACTTTGCGCTCGTGGAGGCGACCCTGGTCATTGCAATGGTCATGCAACGCTACCGGCTGGACCTCATGTCCGGCCAGACGGTTAAAGCGAACCCTAGAGGGACCCTGCGGCCTCGGCCGGGCGTTTGGATGATGCCGCACAGCACCACCAGCAACGGCACGATCTAACCTTCGAGGCTCGGAAAGACACCTCGGACGCGTCCGGCGATCCAGGGCATGCCCGGCGCTTATCCGCATAAACATCCCTCTCCCCTGTGCTGCTGCGCATGCGGCCTCATCCCTGGAAGTAGTCAGTAGACAGATTTTTGGAGTGCCATAGGTTCGGCTCGCGGTAGATTCGTTGCAGGCGACGCAGAGGCCCATTCCGGCAGGATGGTGCCGAGCTCGGGCGGTCCCATAGGATATGAAGTAAGCTGTCTGCTGACATCGGAGAGCACTCCGAACGACACGTTCCGAGCAACGGGGGGAGACAGACCGTGGACGAGATGCTTGGAGGCACCAGGATCACTTACCTGGGGCACTCAACTTTCAGGTTCGCAACTGCTGGCGGCGAGCAGATAATCATAGACCCCTGGCTGACCGATAACCCCCAGACCCCGGAGAGCCTCAAGCAAGTCGACGCGCTCCACACAATCCTCGTCACCCACGGTCACTTCGACCACTTCGACGACGTTATTCCCCTGGCCCGGCAGACCGGGGCGACGGTGGTGGCGAACTTCGAGATCTCGACCTACCTCATGGGCAAGGGCATCGAGAACGTGATGCCGATGCAGAAGGGCGGCACCGTCCAGGTCGGCGGCATCCAGGTTACGGTGGTCGACGCCCTGCACGCTTCGAGCATCGCCGAAGAGGACGGTACCGTCGTCTACGGCGGCGAGCCCTGCGGGTACGTCGTGGAGTTCGAGAGCGGCTTCAAGCTCTACCACGCGGGCGACACCGGCATCTTCGGCGACATGCGGCTTATCGGCGAGCTCTACCACCCCGACCTCGCCATACTGCCCATTGGCAACCAGGTCCTCATGAGCCCCTTTGAGGCCGCCCACGCCGCCCGCCTCCTGGACGTCCGCCACGTCGTCCCGATGCACTACGGGACCTCCCCGTTTCCGGTTCCCCTGCCCGGCACCCCGGAGGAGCTACGGGAGCACCTCTCAAGCATCGCCCCCGAAACCGCCATCCACGTCATGGCACCCGGTGACGATCTGGCATCGTAGCGATTGAAGCGCGACGGAGCCGCGTGTTTCGCGGGAAGGTCCGCCCGGCTAGGTCTCGGTAGTTAGCGTCTTTAGCCACCGCGCGAATGTGTGGGTGCTTGAAGCCCTCCGACTCTTCCAGGAAGAAATAAGGCTACGGATAGCGAACGTATGGCTGCAGCAAAACCTGGCAGAAACGGAGAGATTCTCTAGCCCCTGCTGTTCTCCCGCCATGTGCGCTCCCGGCCTGTTCGGAGACGAATCAGCCGGGGACGTAGGCGAACGTATCCGGGTTCGGACCGGTGCGGCCGTCCTCGCCCCGGTCGAGAGCGGTGATCTCATCCATGTCGCCTGGCTCGATCTCGAAGTCGAACAGCTCGAAGTTCTCCCTTATACGCGACGGCGTCACCGACTTCGGGAATATGATATCGCCGCGCTGGACGTGCCACCGCAAGACCACCTGCGCCGGCGCCTTGCCGGTCTTGTCGGCGATCCGGGTGATGGCGGCGTCTTCGAGCACCCCGCCCTGCGCGATCGGCGACCACGCCTCGGTGACGATACCGTGCTCCCGGCCGTGCTCGCGCACCCGGTCGTTGGTGAAGTAGGGGTGCGCCTCGATCTGGTTGACCGCCGGTACTGTGTCGGTCTCGGCGGCTAACTGTTCCAGATGCTCGATCTGGAAGTTAGACACCCCGATCGAGCGGGCGCGGCCGTCGCGGTGGAACTCTTCGAGCGTCTTCCAGGTAGAGACGAAGTCGCCGTTGTAGAGGGTGGGCAACGGCCAGTGGATGAGGAACAGGTCCACGTAGTCGAAGCCGAGATCGGAGAGCGTGCGGTCGAACGCCTCGCGAGCGTCCTGGGGCTCGTGAAACCCGTTGTTGAGCTTGCTGGTGATGAAGATGTCGCCACGGTCGAGGCCGGAGGCGCGGACGGCCTCGCCGACCTCCTTCTCGTTGCCGTACATCTCGGCAGTGTCGATGTGCCGGTAGCCAACCTCGAGGGCCGACCCTACCGCCTCTACAGTGTCTTCCGGCTCGATCTGGAAGACCCCGAAACCGAGTTGCGGAATGGCGTTGCCGTCGTTGAGGGTGATGCTGGGAACTGCGCTCAAAATCGTCCAACTCCTTCGTCTATCATAATCGCCTCTCAGATTAGGCGCGACGCGGGGATACCCTGATCGGCACGTTGCCAAACTGTCGCGCATACACCGCGGTCTCTCTTCCGGCCTCCCATCTCCCTCTCCAGCAGCGCAGCGCTGTCCGCGTTACGGTCCTGACTCTCGGGATTCTTCGCCTCTTCTTCCTGACTTGCTGGCGACCGAACCGGGGGTGGTTAGCTACGCACAGGTAGTCCTGCGCCGCCTGCCGGACGCGGGTGAGGCGACTTCGGTAGCAGGGCAGCCGATCGCCTCGCCCGTTAGTAGAGAGTTACAGAAGATAGCCTATTATGGGAGCAACGCATAGCTCACGTCAACGTGCTGTGGCGCGCCGGTAGAGCGAGACTGAGAGCGGGACGAAGACGAGGAGTATGCCGACGCACCAGGCGAGGGCCTGCCAGCCGGCGGAGCCCACAGGCTGGCCGAGAAGGAAGCCCCGCACCGTGTCGATAACCTGCGTGAGGGGCTGGTGGTCGGCGAAGGCCCGGAGCCAGCCGGGCATGCCGTCGGTCTGCACGAACGCGCTGCTGGCGAAGGTCAGCGGGAAGAGCCAGATAAAGCTGGCCTGCTGCACCGCCTCGACGCTCCGTACCAGGAGCGCTATCGTCGCCGCGACCCAGGAGAATGCGAAGCTGAACAGCAGCAACAGCCCGATGGCGGCGGCCCAGCCCGCGAGATCCGCCTCGGGCCGGAAGCCGACGAGGAGGCCGACGACGAGCATCACGACCACGACGAACGCGTTACGCGCGAGGTCGGCTATGGTCCGGCCGGTTAGAACGGCGGAGCGCGCCATGGGCAGCGAGCGGAAACGGTCGACGAGCCCTCTCTGAAGGTCCTCGGCCAGACCGATGCCGGTCGTCATAGACCCGAAGGCGACGGTCTGGACGAAGATCCCGGCCATCAGGAAGTCCACGTACGAGATGCCGCCTACGTCGATAGCCCCGCCGAAGACGTAGCGGAACAAGAGCACGAACATGACCGGTTGGATCGTCGCAAAGACCAACAGCTCGGGGATGCGAGGGATCTGGACGAGGTTTCGCTTGGCGAGGACCAGCCCGTCGGCGACGGCCCAGTAGAGCCTGCCATGACGCGACGGCGACGCCTCTTGCTTGTGAGGGTTGACGAAGGTGCTCATGCGGTCTCCTTCTCCTGACGGCTCGTTCGTCCCGCGCCGACCGGGTCCGCTTTTATCTCGGCTGCGTGGCCGGTCAGGGCGAGGAAGACGTCGTCGAGCGTGGGGCGGCGCAGGCCCAGATCGTCGAGTTGTACGCCCGCTCGGTCGAGATCGCGCACGACGGCGGCGAGCAGCTTCGCGCCGCCCTCGACGGTCGCGCTGGCATGGCGGCGGTCGGCGTCTACGCTCACGCCTCCCGTCCCCCCGGCACCGCCCTTCGCATGAAGCTGGAGCACGCGGGCCGCGGAGTCGAGATCGGCGCCCTCGGTAACGATGATCTCCAACCGCTCGCCTCCTACCCGCGCCTTCAGGTCGTCGGCGGTCCCCTCGGCGATCACCCGCCCCGTGTCCACGACGGCTATGCGATCGGCGAGCCGGTCGGCCTCGTCGAGGTACTGCGTGGTCAGGAGCAGCGTCGTCCCTCCCGAGACCAGCTCTCCGATTATCTCCCACATGGCGAGGCGGCTCCTCGGGTCGAGGCCGGTCGTCGGCTCGTCGAGGAACAATACCGGCGGGGAGAAGACGAGGCTCGCGGCGAGGTCGAGGCGGCGGCGCATCCCGCCGGAGTACGTCTTCGCCATCCGCGAGGCGGCGTCCGTCAGGTCGAAGCGTTCGAGTAGCTCATCGGCCCTCTTGCTGGCCGTCTTCTTCGGCAGGTGGTAGAGTCGCCCGACCATCTCCAGGTTCTCCCACCCGGTGAGGTACTCGTCGACTGCGGCGTACTGGCCCGTAAGCCCGATGCGCGAGCGAAGCTCGCCGGCCTGCCCCAGCACGTCGTACCCGGCGACCTCCGCCCGTCCGGCGTCGGGTTTGAGGAGCGTCGTGAGAATTCTGACCGCGGTAGTCTTGCCCGCGCCGTTGGGCCCGAGGAGACCGAGGACGGTCCCCTCCTCGACTTGCAGGTCGAGCCCGTCGAGCGCGCGGGTCTCGCCGTAGCTCTTCTCCAAACCTTCGGCCAGTATGGCGGGTCTGCCGTTTGCCATGTGACACCTTTCAGGACGTGAGGTACCGACTAATTAAACTAAAGAAACCGATAAGTTCACGCGTCTGTCGTTAAACCTGCGTAAAACCTTGGCGGCGAGAGTCTGGCGGCTCGCGCCGCCGATCTCAGTCGTCCGTCTCGCCTTCGTATATCGCGAACGTCGCGCCCTGGGGGTCCCGCAGGACCGAGATCCTTCCGGCCCCGATATCGAGCGGCCCGGCACATACCTCGCCGCTAAGCTCTTGCGCCTTGGAGATCGCTTCCTCCGACGAGGGGACGGTGAAGTAGGGGAGCCAGTAGGAAGGTGCGCCGTCCTGCTGCTCTGTAGGCATGATGCCACCATTCATCGAACCGGCGTTGCTGATCGTCACGTAGACCAGCTTCCCGTCCTCCTCCATCGACTGCGTCTCCCAGCCGAAGAGCCCGGAGTAGAAGGCGCCGGCCGTCTCGGGATCGCCGCTCTGAAGCTCGTTCCAGGTCATGCAGCCGGGGTCGTTGACCCGGCTGGCCCCGATGTGCGCCCGAGGCTCCCAGGCCGCGAGCGTCGCGCCGGTCGGGTCCTCTATGATCGCCATCCGCCCGGAGTCGAGGACGTCGAACGCCTCACCGTGGACCGTGCCGCCGAGTTCGCGCGCCCTTTCGGCGGCCGCATCGGCGCTCTCGACGGTCACATAGGAGAACCAGTAAGAGGACCCGCCCTGCGCGCGCTGCTCGGCGCCCATCTCGTAGAGCCCCCCGACGTCGTCGCCGTCGAGCCGGAGCATCGTATAGACGCCCGCCTCCCCGGCCGGCATGTCCTCCGCCTCCCAGCCGAAGAGCCTACTATAGAACGCCTTCGCGCCCTCCGCGTCGGTCGTAACCAGGTCCGCCCAGCTGAAGGTCCCCGGCTCGTAACGCTCCCTCTTGCCCATCCTTCTCTCCTCTCCCGTTTCCTTTAACAGGCCGAAAAGCCGTACTAGAATTGTACGGATACAACCCCGTTTCCCAAGCAGGAAAAGCTCGCTTCGAAGGGACGCCACACGCCGTATAAACGGCTCGCTGACTGTCTATGCGGCGCGAAATCGAGCGTTTAGACGGAGGCTTAGAGGACGTCCCCTAAAGCGTTCGCTCTCACGTCCGGGAGATATGTTCAGGGACGGCTCATGCCGTGAGACTCGCAGCTGGTTAGGAGGAAGCGGTGGTTCGCTGCCGGATCCCGGTGAGCGGTGCCGCAACGCTTTCGAGGGATCTCCGCTCCGCCTTCACCCCAATCGTCAGCTTCACCTGGACCGCGACGAGGTACTCTATAAGGACGGTTCCACGATCACCTGTGCCGATCGGCTGCCTGAAGATAACGGGTCCCGTAATCCCTCCTAAGGCGGTGCCTATAACGTAGAAGAGCGCTATCGCAATCGCCCTGATCTCCGAGCCTCCCCTACCCCTCCAGTAGAGACACGAGCGTATCAGCATGCTGCTCTCCGTCAGACATAATGTAAGTATCGTCCGTTGTCCACTATCAGCAGATGCACGATCGCCAGGACGACCACGAGCACGAGGAAACGGTAGACCCATGCCCTAGCCCATTCTTTGGCGGCCAACCGCGCGGCCAGGTAAGCTCCCGTCGCGCTTCCCAGAGCCAGAGGTATACCCGCGGACCAGTCCACTTCGCGGGCTTCGGAGAAGATCAGGAGGCTCTGCAGACCGACGATGAGCAGAATAAAGGCTTTGAGGGCGTTCCCTTGCCTGAGGTCGCATCCGGTAAGCAGTATCAGCGCGGCGAGGATGAAGAAGCCCGAGCCGAGAACTACCAGCCCCGCGTAGACGCCGATGGCGAAGTAAGAACCCGCCTGTCCCCACCCGAAGGGTCTGATAGTACTCTCTCTTCCCCCGAGCCAGCGTCCCGGCCTGATGAGGAGCAGCACGAGAACGACGAGCAGGCCCACGACGACTATAGCGTCCAGGAGCGCCTCGCCGAACCTGACGGCGATCAGCGACCCCAGGACAGTGCCCGCCGCTATAATAACGGCAATCTGAGCACCCTTTCGCCAATCGACGAGCCCCTCGCGGTAGAAACCAACCGTCCCAAAGAGCCCGAGCGCGACGACGCTGAGCCGGTTCGTACCGTTAGCCGTGTGTTCGGGCAGGCCAAAGAACTCGAGCGCGGGCAGGGTGACTGCCGACCCGTTACTCGCCAAGGTGCTTACGAAGCCGCCGACGAAACCGGCCATTACCGTAACGAGCATCTCAAGCAATCCCAAACTCCTTCCCTCCCGCGAGCCGGAGCTATTCTAGTCCTGCCCGCTCAGCGCTCGCAACTCGACAGAAGAGAGGCGAGACGGGAGACGTGGTGACGGCAGAGCGAACACGAAAATCCGGCGAGGTCTACTCAGGCTCGTCGGGTACCTCTGCATGCAAAAACATCACGGCTGACGGCTGCTCTTGTCTATCGGCTGCACCTTCGCGAACTTTGAACGTCTCGGGCCGGCCCCGCATGCGGACGATCGGCCCAGCGTTTGTAGTGAGGCCCTGCTAGTACCTGGAGTCTGGTACTCGATCTTCTAGACGCGCTCGAGGCGGCAGTCCGCATACCGTTAGCGCGCCGGCGGCGGGAGGCAAGAGCCGTATCCGCTCGGGGTGATCACCGTTGTACGGGGTAGCACGCTCAGGGACTTGCCGGTCGATCTTCCTTCCGAAGACCCGCCTATCTCCCGGTGGTCGTCGCCGCGTCAGCCTCCTCGATCCAAACTTCTAACCTACGCATTCTCTCCCCGGACGCCCTACTTCTGGAGCGCCTCAGGGGCCAGATACGTGGCTACGAGGGTGATGAGCGACAACAGGGCCAGGTAGGTGGGCGTAAGAGTAAGCTCAGTGGCATCAATGGCCTTTTAGGCGTCTTTAAAGAGGTCCTGGCTCTCTTCGCCAACAAGGTTCTCGCAGAAGTGTACTCTGCTCATCCTACCGATACAAAGAACTCCGCAAAATACCGATCTAATCGCCCTCATCGCGTATTTGTTGACCTTCCAAAGCCTTCGTGTTTGCCCAACCTAGTTACCATAAGCGCGGCAAGCCAACCCACAGATACACCCAAGAGCGCCCCACCCAGCACATCGCTAGGGTAGTGTACGCCCACGTAGACTCGCGAGTAGGAGATGGCTGCCGCGAGGGCCAACGAGGCCCAACCCCAAGCTGGTATACGGCCGAGCAAACGTCGAGTGGCGAGTGACGCACCGGTAGAGGCGGCGAAAGCGTATGCCACGTTGACGGAGGGGAAGGAGTATGAACTCGGTGGGCTAACCAGCAGGCGCACGTCTGGGAGCTCGAGGAAGGGCCTAGGCTGCATCACGAGGTTCTTCAGCACCTCAGAGGAGGCTACTCCCACCAGCAAGGCGATCAACCCTGCCAGAGCGGCCCGACGACCGGTGTTGCCGCCGAGCGCCGCGAGCACTCCCAGTAACACCAGCCAGACCAACCCGTAGTCGTTGATAAGGCTTAAGAAAGCCGCGCATAGATCCAGCACAGGGTTGGTCAAGGTACCGTTTGTGAGGCGGAACAAGAAGTAGTTTAGATCGGTCATCTCGAACAATTTTCTAAAGATCTGAGGGCACCATTACTGGCCCGATTCTGTGCGCCTTCTCGTGGTCGCTGCCTTTCGCTTACGAACAGTCCTTCAAATTTCTAGTTCGTGGGTAAACACAACAGCCTCGCCTCCCTGCTCGTGCAAGCTACAGCCCCGGCTCATCCTTGCGCCGCTTCTCCTGCGTCTCTTCGAGCCCACGCTCCAGGTCCTTCGATAGGAACTAGCCGAGCGCCGCCCGTATAAGCACGATTCCGGCTGGGAGGCCCAGGCTTGCCGCGGTAGGGGCTACTGCCGTACCGAGTATGTCCGCTCCTATCAATTCGAGCGTCGGCTTCAGGTACTGCTCGGTTACCGCTACCGCAAACTCCTCCAATGATCCTCGTATAACATTTGACCGGTGTTGCACGTAGGCGATCTACCCTCTGCCGCCGGTACACCGAAATGATGACGTCTAGCGAAACTGTACGCAACCTATAAGCGCTTGCTAATAAGCGTGGGCCCCAGGGCGCATAAGAGTGAGCTCTGCGGCTTCAATGGCCTTAGCCGGCTTTGAAAAGGTCCTTACCTCCAAACCCCTGGCTGGGTTGAGTGCTAGCCCATCGATTGCTGAGCTAGAACCCGCTGCCTCGGTTCGGGGATCGACTCTCCGAACACTCGCCTGGAGATGAGATCCGCCTGGACGGCTAGATGAGCCTGAGCCAAGGCTTCCTCGTAGCTCGCGCCCCAGGCTGCGCAGTTCTCCAAGTCGGGTACGCACGCGATGAAGCAGCCGTCCTCTTCACTCCAGAATATCTCTATGGTGTACTTGTACTCTGGCTCTCGCACCGCACAACCTCCTTGTCCCGCAATCCACACTAAATTTTGTCTACTGTGACAATGACTCAACCTACGAAGTTGTCAAGGGTCAAGGAGCAATATCAGCTAAAGGGGTAAGGAGACGCATCTAGAGCTAGGTTTGGGTTACCTCTGGTAGTGCTCACAGCTTGAAGCCGTTTTAAGCGTTTGTTTACCCTGGATGGCCTCTTGGAGCGCTGCGACTCAAGCTGAGGCTTCGACGGCACTTCAGGCGGCTTTGAGGAGGGTCTACTCCCAGCCCGCCGATGGGTTTCTCGAAAGAAGGTGTCAGGACACCCAACGCCTGCAGAAGAAACCCGCAAAGTATCGACCGCATCGTCCGCACAGGTGATAAAGCGTACGTTTGCAGGTCCTTTATGCGGTCGATACTATCTACCACCACCGTTCGCAAGCCGGCCGTTATCGACTGCATCCCCAAGTACCACCCGCAAGACCGACCACACAGGAATCCTCTGTCTTGCGGGTCTTTCTCTATGCGAGTGCCCGATGCGGTCGATGTTTTACTGACTCTTCTTATGTGTTTAGCCTCTCCTTATCCCCACTTTGAACCGACTTGGGCCTAGAGTAGGGGCTGCCTTTAGGGCTTTCCGCAAGAGCGACAGTCAATGTTTATCCAGTGCGGCTATATGTTGTATTGACGCTCCGGCTTCAGGGAAGGAAATCGCAGAGTTTGAGGTACTCACAAGCCAGATCTGTTTACGATCCTGCCTACGAATTTCTGAGAGACGTCTTCTAGGCAGCTCGTTGAATAGAGGCAAAAATAGGTACCCCCTTACAAAGTAATAGGTAGTTTTGACAATGTGCTGCCTCAAAGGAAGCGCCATAGTTCTCCTTCTAAAGACGCAACAGCCCAGCAGCGGAGGCTGCCAAGACAGGAGAAGGAAGAGGAGGAGATGGTGCTTAGTAGAGTAGGCGTATCAACTCTCAGCATCTCGGGGAATAGCGTCTGCAAGCAACTGCACGTAGCAACCCATGCAACACCAAGTATGGGCAATTGTCCTATTTCTCAAACTATCCAATGCGCGTCATAGTCGGAGTGTATACATCCGGGGGCGGGTCTCCTCTAGTCCTTTCCCGCCCCCACTAAGAAAGGACTAGAAAACAATGACTAGAACGACGAACCATTTCTTCGGGGCGCTAACAGCGGTGTTGATGGCGGTAAGCCTGGCAGCTTTGATCCTAGTGGCGATCGCCGCCTGCGGCGGGCAGGCCACCACAGGCCACAGCTTGGCCTTGCTGAAGGACGGGACGGTCGCGGCCTGGGGCGCTAACAACGTAGGTCAGCTGGGCGACGGGACCACCACCGACCGGCCCGCGCCATTTCAGAGCCGCGCCGTCAGCGGGGTCGCCTCCGTCGCGGCCGGTTCCTATCACAGCCTAGCGGGTTAGTCGCAATCCGTAATGGTCAAAACCGCTACCACGAAAGGAGCAGCGCATATGATGAGCAACGCCTCGACGAGAGGGAGCAAGGAGTATAAAGAGAGAACAGACGCGAGACGTTCGCCGGAGCAGCCCGAGAGCTACGTGCTGCGTGGAGGGCAGGCCGGAGCGGCGCGGTTGCGCCTCATCAACCGGGTCAAGTGGCCCACGACCGAGCGGCTGCTGGGCACCGCCGGCTTGCGAGCCGGGATGCGCGTCTTGGACCTGGGCTGCGGCGGCGGCGCCGTAACCTTGAAGATGGCCGCCCTCGTCGGATCAGAGGGGGAGGTCGTGGGTATCGACCTCGACCCGTCAATCTTACGGCTGGCCCAACAGGAAGCCGATGGCTCAAAGCTGCCGGTGACCTTCCGCCACATGGAGGCCGAGGAGTTGAACGAGGAGGCGTCTTACGATTTCGCGTACGCCCGCTACTTAATGTCGCACCTGCGGCACCCGGAGCGGGCGTTAGAGTCCATGGTGCGGGCGCTGCGACCCGGAGGCTTGCTGGCCGTCGAAGACGTCTTCTTCCCCGGCCACATCTGTTACCCACCCAACGCCGCCTTCGACCGGTATTTAGAGCTCTACCAAGCCGTGGTGCGCGCCAAAGGCGCAGACCCGGCGATTGGTCCGCGCTTGATGGGCATGGCGTTAGACGCTGGGCTGAGCGACGTGCAGGTCGAGCTAGTCGTGCCCACCTTCCGCGAGGGCGAGGGCAAGCGGGTTGCGCAGGTGACGATAGAGCACATTCGGGAGGCTTTACTCGGCGCCGAGTTGGCCACCAGCATCGAAGTTGACACCATCGTCGCCGACTTGCAGGCATTCGCAGACGACGAGCGGACCCTAATGAGCATTGCGCCTACATTCCAGGTTTGGGGACGGAAAGCCCTCGCATGAAGACCAGCCCTACCCACAGTTTTAGGAGGTAGTCGATTTCTGAGAATCCCTTAACGGCAGTCCGGTGGGTAAGTATTATCGTACTACTCAGCTAGTCGGTGCCGTAGGTAAGCACGAGTAGTTCGACTAGATGCCATGCCCTTGTGCATGAGCACTTCGACCAGATACCATGCCGTCGTCAAAGGCTTCTGCGGAGAAGTGGAAGCGGATCGACAACGTTTTTAACTGCGGCAGCAGGAAAGGAGGGAAGCCATAGTGGCTAATGAACTGACTGACAGAGAATATCTAGGAATAGTAAGGGGTGAGATCGTTTGGAATCCTCATACTGACCAATGGGAGAAGAGACACTTTGACGGATCCCACCCTTGGTGGATACTCGGTATCGATCATTCGGATAGTTACCCGGACTCCCCAGTGGCTCTTCCCAAGCAACCACCGCCTCCCCACGATTCTCTTCCATCTCATGAAGCGCCTGGGGGACTAACACACAACCAGCTTATACGAATACAGCAAATAAACGATCTAGCGAGTCGTGGGGTGCTTACTGACGCTGCAAGGGATGAAGAGGTAAACAGGATCACGAGCGAAGACCACTAGTAACGCGGACGAAAGCGGAGCCCCACTTGAGGCAGGGGCCTCCCGCCCCTTTATCGCTACGGGCTTCCTGTGTACACAGGAAGCCCAATTTCATGGTGGTGGAGGTGGTGTAATAACCCCTCGGTTGGCGCGTAGTATGCGTACTACATTGACTGGGCTA
>CADCVD010000169.1 GCA_902806055.1 uncultured Rubrobacteraceae bacterium | reverse complement strand
TCTTGTGCTACGCCCTGGCGCAGGAGACTTTCCGCAAGGACATCTACGAGGAGGAGCCCGAGGAACGCCAGCTCGTCGCGGAGCAAAGGGGGTGAGCGCATGACTAATACGCGAATCGGCGTGGACGTAGGCGGCACGTTCACCGACCTGGTAGCACTTGGCGGCGGCGACATCCTGACAGCAAAGGTCCCCTCTACGCCACGGGACCAGTCTCAAGGCGTGATGAGCGCCCTAGATGCCTCGGAAGTAGAGACGGGTTCGATCTTCGCCCTCGCCCACGGGATGACGGTGGCGACCAACGCGCTGCTCGAACGCCGCGGCGCCCGGACGGCGCTCGTAACGACCGAAGGGTTCAGGGACATACTGGAGATCGCGCGCCAAAACCGTCCCTCACTCTACGACCTAACCCAGGACCGCCCGCCGACCCTGGTCCCCCGCGAGTTGCGCTTCACCGTGAGGGAGAGGATGGGACCGGAGGGAGAGATCTCTCCTCTCGACGAGGAGAGCCTGGAGAGAGTAGTCTCCGCCATCCGCGAAGCGGAGGTTGAGGCGGTCGCGGTGTGCCTGCTCTTCGCGTTTATGCGCCCGGAACACGAGAAGAGGGTTGGGGAAGCGCTGCGGGAGGCGCTCCCTGACGTGCACGTCTCGCTCTCCAGCGAGGTGCTGCCGGAGTTCCGCGAGTACGAGCGGTTCTCCACGACCGCCGCCGATGCGTACCTGGCCCCCAAACTCGCCGCGTACCTCAGGAACCTGGCCGGCAAGGTAGAGGATGCCGGGGCGCCGACGCCTTCCGTTATGCAGTCCGCCGGCGGGGTGGTGCGGATAGAGGACGCAATCGTCGACGCCGCCGCCTTCGTCCTCTCGGGACCGGCGGGCGGGGTCGTCGGCGCGGCCTACGTCGGGGGGCTGGGAGGATACCGGGACCTCCTTACGTTCGATATGGGCGGGACGAGCACGGACGTTGCGCCCATCGTGAGCGGCGAGGTGCAGACGACCACGGAGACGATCATCGCCGGCGTACCGATAAAGCTCCCGATGGTGGACGTGCACACGGTGAGCGCCGGAGGCGGCTCGATCGCCTGGGCCGACGCGGGCGGAGCATTGCGCGTTGGGCCCCACTCTGCAGGTGCCGAGCCTGGACCCGCCGCATACGACAAGGGCGGCGAGGAGCCCGCCGTGACCGACGCGAACCTCTACCTCGGGTACCTGCAAAACGGCGCAGAGCTCGGCGGCGAGGTAGTGTTGAGGCGGGATCTCTCGGAGAAGGCGCTCGCTTCCTTGGGCAAGCAGCTCGGTCTAGAGGCGGAGGAGGTTGCCTTAGGGATCGTGCGGGTCGCGAACGCGGAGATGGTACGGGCGCTGCGCGTGATCAGCATCGAGCGCGGCCTCGATCCGCGGGAGTTCGCCCTGCTGGCCTTCGGCGGGGCGGGCGGGATGCACGCCTGCGCGCTAGCCGAGGAGCTCGGCATGAATACCGTGCTCATCCCCCGAGCGGGCGGGGTGCTCAGCGCTTTAGGGCTCGCTATCTCCGACCTGCGCCACGACTATGTGCGCCCGCACCTTGCAAACCTCGAGGACGTCAAGGCCATGGAGCTCAAGGAGACCTTCAGAGACATGGAGAATACGGCCGCGAAGGACCTCGAAGAGCCAGAGTACACCCGTCGGGCGGACCTGCGCTACAGGGGGCAGTCCTTCGAACTTACGGTCGAAGCCGAGAGACCTTTCGAGGTAGAGGAGCTGGAGGAATGCTTCCACGCCGCGCACGAGCGGCGCTACGGCTACCGGATGGAGGACGAGGGCGTGGAGATAGTGAACCTACGTCTCACCGCCACCGTGCCGGTGGAGAAGCCGAAACTGGAGGAGCCGACGCGGGAAGGCGACGCGGAGAGAGAGCGCCGGGAGGCCAACTTCGGCGGCGAGTGGATGGAGGTACCGGTCTTGGATCGGGAACGAATGGGCCACGGCACGAGCGTGGAGGGACCGGCAATCGTCGAGTTCAAAGAATCCACCTGCGTCGTCCATCAGGGCTGGCGGGGCGCCGTGGACAACGTCGGGACCCTGGTATTGGAGAAGAGATGAGCGACGGACGGTTGGACCCCGTGACCCTCTCGGTCTTGGCGAGCGCGCTAGCAGGGATCTCCGAGGAGATGGGGGCGGTTCTGATCCGCGGGGCCTACTCCTCGAACATCAAGGAGCGGCGCGACTGCTCGACGGCACTCTTCGACGCGAGGGGCAGGATGGTCGCTCAAGCCGAGCATATCCCCGTCCATCTCGGCGCGATGCCGGAGGCGGTCGCCGCGGTTATGCGGCGCAACCCTGAGCCAGGGGACGTCTTCGCCATCAACGACCCCTACTCCGGGGGGACGCACCTGCCGGACATTACGCTCGTCTCCCCCATCACTTGGCAAGGCCGGATCATAGGTTATGCGGTGACGCGGGCGCATCACTCGGACGTGGGCGGGATGCGCCCGGGCTCCATGCCGAGTGACTCGCGAGAGGTCTATCAGGAGGGGATCATAATCCCGCCGGTCCGGCTGGTCAGGGGCGGGGAGTACGTGGACGACGTGCTCGACCTCCTCCTGGCCAACGTCCGCACACCAGGGATACGGCGGGGGGATCTCCGGGCGCAGATAGCGGGCAACCGGATCGCCGACGAGCGTATCGGGGAACTGATCGAACGCCGCGGTGAAGAGATCGTGCTGGCCGCCTTCGACGAGGTGATCTCTTACGCCGAGCGGAGGACCCGCGAGGCCATCCGCGACCTCCCCGACGGCGACTACAAGGCCGAAGACGCGATGGAGGGCGACGGGATACTGAACGAAGACATTCCGGTCTGTGCAAAGGTCACCATTAGCGGCGACTCCATAACGATAGACTTCGCCGGTACGGCCGAGGCGGTTCCGGGCAACGTGAACTGTCCCCTGCCGGTGACGCGCTCGGCATGCTACTTCGCCCTGCGGGTCCTCCTGCCCAAGGACATCCCGGCCAACGCCGGCACCTACGCCCCGCTGGAGATAAAGGCCCCGAAGGGTAGCCTGGTGAACGCGCAGAGCCCGTCCGCGGTCGTGGCCGGCAACGTCGAGACCAGCAACCGGATCGCCGACACCGTGCTCGCCGCCCTCTCCGGCGCCGCGGATCTCCCGGCGCAGGGACAGGGAACTATGAACAACACCATCATCGGCGGTCGCGGTTGGACTTACTATGAAACCATAGGCGGCGGCCAGGGGGCGAGCAGCAAGGGGCCCGGGCCCTCAGGCGTTCATGTCGGGATGAGCAACACCCTCAACACCCCAATAGAAGCCTTCGAGATGGAGTACCCGATGCGCGTGACGCGCTACGAGATCCTCTACGGCTCCGGCGGCGCGGGCGAGCACCGGGGCGGGGACGGGGTCGTCCGCTCGGTGGAGGTACTCGAACCCGCGAGCCTCTCCCTCCTCACCGACCGCCGCCGCCATCCGCCGCGGGGTACGAACGGCGGGGAGCCCGGCGCGATCGGCGAGAACTTACTCAACGAAGAAGAGTTGCCGCCGAAGGTGAGCCGGGAGCTCGGAGAAGGGGACGTGGTCACGGTCAAGACACCGGGCGGCGGAGGCTTTGGTCAGGTTACAGAGAAGTAAGAACCTTCCAAGCGACCTAACGAAACATCAAGCTGCTACCGGGTGCTGCTGCGCCATGTACCGTAGGACGTAGCACCGGGCACGCCCTCTTTTGCCCCTCACCCTATAGCTAACTGCTTCGATCAGCGATAGACGCCGTTGTGGCCCAGGCTGAAGCGTCCGGCATTCGGGAAGTAGGCGATGCCATGAGGCTGGGTGCCGGTATAGATCGTCGCGAGCAACTCTCCGGTCTCGGTATCGAGCACATAGACCGCGCCATCGTAGCGCCCGGAGACCCAGAGCTGCCGTCCGTCGGTCGAGAGCTGGAACATGTCGGGAGTGCCTCCGGTAACCCACGTATCGATGATCTCGTGCGTCTCCAGGTCCATTACCGAGATAGTGCCTTCCATGCGGTTTGACACGTACATGGATTTCGTGTCTTTAGAGATCTGCAACCCGTGCGCTCCTTCGCCCGTGGGTATGAAGTCGATCTCTTCCATAGTGTCAGGGTCGATAACGGAGACGCCCATGCTGCCCTGGTTTGCCACGTAGAAGACTTCGCCGTCGGGGGAGAGCTTTATGTCTATGGGAAGGGCGCCTGTGACCTCGACGTAATCGACCAGCTCCATCTTGTTCACGTCTACCTTCGAGACGACCCCGCTCCACTCGCTGCTAGCGAGGAGGTAGCTGCCGTCGGCGGAGAAGTCGAGATGGTCGACGCCGGGCCACGGGATGTAGACGCTACCCAGAAGCTCCCAGGTCTGCGTATCCCGGATCCCTATCCGCTGTAGACGCTCGGCGACCACGATCGTCTTGCTCCCATCGGGGGTGTAGTACAGGTTGTAGGGGAAGGCGGCTTCGACGGTGCCCGAAGGCCGACCGGTCTCCGGGTCTATAACCGTGAGCGTGCTCGATTCTTCGTTGCCCGCGTACAGCTGAGTCATATCCCAGGACGGGGTGACGTGGAACGGGAGCTGCTCGACGGGATAGGAGTCTACGATCTCGAAAGTCTCGGGGTCTATTACGGTAATGGTACCGTCAATAACGTTCGGCACGTACACTCGCTCGGGTAAGTCGGCCAGCGAGTCCTTGACCTTCGTAGTCATCGTCGCGGCGTAGACGTTAACGGGCTCCTCTTCCGTAGCGGACGCCTCGGAAGCGGCCGTCTCCGGCTCTTCCTCCGTAGGCTGCGGCTCCTCTTCGACCGGCTGCGGATCTTCGTCCGCGGCCGGCGTCTCGGGGGCCTGCTCTTCTTCTGCGGGCTGGACGGTAGCGCCGGTAAGCCGGACGAGCCAGTCATTGCCGGTAGGCGAGTAGCTCAGAAAGAGGAAAGCGGCGACCATGCCTGTAACGAGCAAGAAGAGCAGGCGCCTCCTCTTTCTGTTCTTGCCCTCCTTGCGCTTGTCGTACGAGCCGTCTTTCGGAGATTCATGATCGTCCGGCTCGACGCTGAGCTCTTCACGGATACGCTCCCGCTCCGCCCAATATTCTTTCTTCTGACGCTCAAGCTCTCGCATCAGGTAAGTACCGTCCCTCTCGTAGCACAGACCTTGTTCAAGCCGGAACCGGGCTTCCTCTTACTCACCCGACCCCGCGCCTATCCTTCCGCCTGCTGGCGAAGCTTCAGCCACCCTGCCGTAGGCCCTCTGCTCGCCAAAACTCCAACGGGTCCCCCCCAAGCCGCAACATCCTCCCTAGAACGGTCTCCGCAAGGAGTACATCTCTTATTAGAGAGATAGCTTATCTCAATCTTCGACGTATGACCACCCCGCAGACCCTCGTAGAGAACTCTGAACTATATGCTGCGAGTGCGCCCTAGAGACACACAACAACGTGAGGTCCAGACCCCTTTGCTCACGAGGCATCGAGCGCGGCGAGCCGTTCGCGGTCTTGCGCGCGGCGGTCGCGAAGGAGCATGCGGCGTCCGACGAGAATCGCCGCGGCGGCGAGTAAGACAAGGGCGCCAGAGACGAGCCAGGCCGTACCAAAGGAAGAGCCCTCCGCGATCAGGCCGAAGACCAACGGTCCGATCGCTGCGCCGCCCGACGCGCCGGTCTGGGTAATCCCGGTAGCCGCCGCGGGCGCGCCGGGGCTGGTCTTGACGACGGCGAAATTAAAGAGACCGGGCCATCCCCAACCGGCCCCAAAGGCGAGCATCACCCCGATCACCAGAGCCCATCTCCCGCCGTCCGCGAGCAGAAGGAACCCCAGAGTACCCAAAACCATCATGCCGGCGACCAGGTTCAAGCTACCCCCCTCCCGCCGGTCGGTGAGCCACCCTAGCAGCACCCGTACAACGATACCAACACCGCTCCCTGCGGCTAACAACAGACCGGCCGTACCAACCTCGATGCCGCCAGCTACGGATGACTCGACTACAAAGGCCCCTAAAGGATTGGCCGCCGCCGAGCCTAACGCCATGCCGAGCGCGAGCAGGAGAAGCGGTCCCAGGCGCGCGTCGCCGGTGCGTATCGCCCTGTCTCTGGGACGGCGCAGACCGGTAGCCGAACCTCCGTTCGGTACCAGGAGTAAGACCACGAGGGCGAGCGCAGCGGCGGCGACGAAGGCCCAACGCCAGCCGATGGTCGTCCCGAGGGCAGGCACGGCGAGGCCGGCGAGCAGGGTGGCCGTAGGGATGGCGGCCTGTTTCACGCCAAAGGCGAGCCCCTGACGCCCCTGAGAGATCCTCCGAGCCATAAAGAGATGCGTGGCCGGGTGAGAGATAGCGTTCGCCAAGCCGCCAAAGGCGAGGCAGAGGATCAGGGCGAGCCAAGAGCGGGCCAGCAACGCGACGCCGAGGAGTGAGGCGGCGCTCGCGAGGACAGCCGCGCGCATTCCCAAAGAGTATCCGATACGCTCGACGATGCGCCCGGAGAGGAACGAGGCAAGCGAGGAGGAGGCAAAAAAGACCGCCACCGCGAGCCCCAAAGCCCCCTCTCCGAAGTTTAGCTCGTCTCGGATTTGGACCGCCAGCCCGCCGGTCAGAAAGGCTGGTATCACGCCGCATGTGGCGACCGAGACCGCGAGCAGCACGGCCCGCCGTCCCGTGGAAACATCTCCCGTCAACGCCACGGACTACCTTTACAAAGAGCGCAAGATGGCGGTCCGAAGACTATCTCGACCGTAGCGCGGAGCATCAAAAGATCGTAGCACGGCAACGCTCTATTAGAGCACCTGCCTATCCCTTAACGAGTAGAGCTTTCTCATCAAGTAGTCGGCTGCTGGAGCGACGATGGCCAAGCACCTCGCAGCCTTCTCCAAGCACCGCAGAGTGAGAGAGCAGCTTTCGGTTCTCTACTCGGCGGCGAGTCTTCCCTACCAAACCCGAGGCTCTCTGCTCGTTGCACTGCAGCCCGCTCAGCGGACCTTGGGCTATCCCTTGCTCACCGGGTTGGAGAGTGGCTCGAAGCCGTCTATGCGGCAAGAGAGTACGTCGCCCTCCCGGATCTGTACCGCCCCCGGGGTGCCGGTAGAGATAATGTCTCCCGGCAGGAGCGTCATCACCTTCGAGTGGAACGAGACGAGGGACCACGGCGAGAAAGTCATGTTGGAGACCGCGTTCACTCGCTGGACCTCACCGTTCAGGACGGTGGCGACTTTGAGATCCGGGATCTCCCCCGCCTCGTCGAGCGTCAAGAGTTGCGGCCCGAAGCTAAAGAAGGTATCGAAGCTCTTCGCGCGGGTCAGGTAGCGCGGGTTTCTGCGCAGGATGTCCTCAGCCGTCATATCCAGTATCGTCGTCAGACCCGCTACCACCGACGGCGCATCCTTCTCGGATAGGTTTCTCGCCTCGCGGCCGATGATCAACCCTAGCTCCGCCTCTCCCGTTACCCGCTCGGATTGTTCGGGAAGCAGTATCTCCTCCCCCGGCCCGATAATGGTCGTGTCCGGGCGCATGAAGCTCGCCGGCTCCTCGGATGGCGCCGTCTCGCTGAGGTCGCCCGCGTGCTCGACGTAGTTCAAACCTATGCCCCAGATCTTGCGCGGACGACGGTAGAGCGGCGCGTACTCGACACGGTCGAAGGGGATCACAACGTCCGCCAGCTCTTCCCGCGCAACTTCGCCGAGACCACGAAGCCAAGACCGCAAGTCCCCGACGCGTCCTTCTTCGAGCAGTGAGAGTAGGTCCGTGGGCCAGCTGGCGTTTAGCAGGTCGTTAATCGCGCCCAACGACGCCACGCCGTCCTCTAGTACGACGGCGGCGATCTCTCCGCCTCCCCCGACCTTTACCGTCGCGAGTCTCAACGCCCGCTCCGCGGCGTACCGGGGGACGCATGGCGCGGGACGCGGTCCACGATAGCCTCTCCTATAGGGATACACGCCGTTGCAGCGGGCGAGGGCGCGTTCAGGACGTGGACGCTTCGCTTCCCCTCGACGATAAGAAAGTCGTCTACCAGCGTGCCGTCCTCCATCAGCGCCTGCGCTCTCACGCCCGCCTCGACCGGGATGAGGTCATCCTCCCCGACCTCCGGGACGAGCCGTCGCAGACCCCGTACGAACGCCTTCTTGCTCAAGGACCGGAAGACCTCGCCCGCCCCCGTTCTCCAGTTCCTGCTAACGAGCCGCCAGAACGCCGGGTACGAGAGCACCTCCGCGAGGTCCCTCACCTTCAGGTCGGTCTTCTTGTACCCTTCACGGGCGAGACCGAGCACCGCGTTCGGGCCCGCCTCCACGCCGCCTTCGATCTTACGGGTGAAGTGGACGCCCAGGAACGGGAAGCTCGGGTCCGGGACGGGGTAGATGAGGTTCTTTACCAGGTAACGGCTCCCCGGCGCGAGGTCATAGTATTCGCCGCGGAAAGGTACGATCCTCGCCCGCGTCTCTACCCCGGCGAGCGCCGCTACCCGGTCGCTGTGGAGCCCGGCGCAGTTTATTAGCACCCGCGCCCGTATGCTGTCGTCGGAGGTACGTAGCTCCACCCTATCCCCGGTCTCGGAGATACCCGTGACCTCAGAGCCGACGCGCAACTCGCCTCCCTCACCGGAGATCATCTTCGCAATAGCTCCGGCGACGCCAACAAAGTCAACGATACCGGTGCTCGGCACCTTCAACGCCGCGAGGCCGGTCGCACACGGTTCCAGCTCCTTCAGCTCCTCCGGTCCGATCTTCTCGACCGTCAAGCCATTCTCTATGCCCCGCTCGTAGATGTTCCTCAGGCGCGGTATCTCCTGCGGCTCCGTGGCTACGATGACCTTGCCGCAGATCTCGTACGCCACCCCATGCTCCTCACAAAGCTCCACGAGACGAGTCCCGCCCTCCCTGGCGAAGCGAGCTTTCATGCTCCCCGGTTTGTAGTAGACGCCGCTGTGGATGACCCCGCTGTTGTGGCCCGTCTGGTGCCGGGCAAGCGTCTCCTCCTTCTCCAGTACCACGACCCCCGCGCCCGGGTAGCGCCGCAACAGCGTCCAGGCGGTCGAGAGACCAACGATGCCGCCCCCGATCACCGCGAAGTCATACACCGTAAAGCCCTCCTCTCATGCCTGCCGTCCATATTAGTCCATTTTGCATTCGCCTGAACCCTGTTTTTAGCCCGCCTCTGAATCTTCAACTGCCTGCAGAATCTCCACAACCCCCGAGAGGTTTAGACGCGAGTGCCCGTGTACCGGCGCAGGCCAAGTTTGTTTACTTGCCAATCCAAATGATCACCCCCGCTGGAGATTAAGGACGAAATGGCAGAAGATCAGGAAAATACGTAACCTGAGTATGAGATCGAGGATGTGCCAAATGGCTCCTTTGGGGGCCGCTTTTTCGTGGACATGAAGAGGCGATGAAGGCTTAGAGGAGTAGCCACCCGTGAGCGGATCAGCTAGCCCTAGACAGCTTGCAGGACTCTCTACGCCAAGGGCGGAAGCCATCTTAACGCCGAAAACCGGAAGGAGGTGGTTTACTGGGCCCATGTATATAAAGACGAGCAGTTCGTTGTGAGTCCGTCGTACGCTCGTCTTATCCTGATTACCAGCCTTTGGCCACTCGTGGCCCTTGGGGTGACCTTCGTGCGCTTCGGTGATTTGCCGGGAGGCGGTGAGCAGATAGCCGCCGCAGTGCTGGGCTTCCTCCTCGTGGGGGTGCTCTCCGGGCTGGTACTGGTCTCCCTACTAAGGCGAGCTGAGAGCCGTTGGGGAAGAGCAGTTGTCGTGGTCGGCTACTTGCTCGCTGCGCCTCTGGGTTACGTGTTCGGTATCGTGGGCCCGCTCACCTTGGAGGCGTTCGGCTCAGCATGGCAACCGGATGGCGTCGTCTACTTCTTAGCTTTCCCTCTGGCGATAGGGCTCTACGGAGCTTTGCCACCCATCTGCGGGGCGGTGGTGGGTTGGCTAATTGGCCGCATCAAGGATCGGGACCCTTGAGGAGCAGAGGTAGATAAAGAGCGGGGGCGCTTCTTAGCGGAAACAGGATAAGTCGGTACGAAAGCTCCACTGGGTAGCTTGACTTAGAGAACCACAGCTAAACCTTTTCACGACCCCTTCTCGAAGGGGCCCTTTCTATGTCCAGAGGGAGATGAACGAGGCTGTCAAAGCTAAATGGCTTGAGGCTATGCTTCACGCCGCGAGTACCGCCTCTGATGAGACAGCCTTCTACATCGCCAAACTTGAATCTCCCGAGTGCTTGATCCTACGTCTGGAGAACCAGGATATACTGCGTTCATGTCTCTGAGCGGTGTCTGCACCATAACCCTGACCCCTTTTACTGAAGAGGGAGACGTGGACTTGGGAGGGATAGACTCTCTCACCGATCTCTACCTCGGCTCCGGGGTGCACGGCCTGACAGTACTAGGCATCATGGGCGAGGCGCATAAGCTGTCGGACAATGAGCGTTCTTCGGTCATGCAGCGCTACATAACGGCCGTTGCGGACCGCGCTCCGGTCATAGTCGGGTGCTCGTCGGCGGCTACGAGGGTGGCGATAGAGCGAGCTCGCGAGGCCGAGAGCGCCGGGGCCACGGCCATCATGATTGCACCTCCTAACAACGTCAGAAACCTCGACCTGGTCTTCGAGCACTACCGGCTGGTCGCGGAGTCCGTCTCCCTTCCCGTAGTCGTTCAAGACGAGCCGGTCAACACGGGCGTCACGATGCCCGCCCCCTTCATCGCGCGGGTGCTCAACGAGGTCGAGGGGTGCCGGTACGTCAAGCTCGAAGAGGCGCCTACTACCATCAAGATCACGAGCCTCCTCGGGAGGATCGAAGAGTCGGAGAAGAGAGCAGGCATCTTCGGCGGTCTGGGTGGGGTGTACTTCTATGAGGAGTTGACGCGCGGCGCGGCCGGTATCATGACCGGCTTCGCTTACCAGGAGATTCTGGTACGCACCTACGAGCTGTTCGCGGATGGCAATCAGTACGAGGCGCGGGAGCACTTCTTCCGCTACCTGCCCCTGATCCGGTTCGAAGCCCAACTTGGGGTCGGAGGCGTTGGCATCCGCAAGGAGGTTTTCAAGATGCGCGGCGCGATACCCTCTTCCCACGTCCGCTTCCCCGCCCCGGCCTTGGACGAGGAGACGCTGCGAGAGCTGGAGAGTTTGGTTAGCTTTCTAGGCCTCGGGGGTTGACCCGCTTACCACGCTTCATGGGCCGTCCAGCAGGCTCTAAAACTAACGTATGCGACTATCAGCCTGCACACTACCGCGTACGAGGCTCTTTACAGACGAGCATAGGCGGCTTTGTAAGAAGGGTCCGAACTGATCCGCAGAACCTAATCCAAACGCTCGACTCGCGACCCCTCTGGTTTAGCGTCCGTGTCGGTTCCGGTGGCATCCGTTATCCTGGTCGCAGGTTCGGGGTTGGAGCTTGCCGTTCCGCCGGAGACGCGGAGCCCGACTAGGTGTACGGTGATGCCTAAAGCCAGCACGCCCACGCCGAGCCCGACCCAGAAGGGTTCCAGGTAGAGGAGCAGGAGACCGGCTGCGGCGCACAGGACGCGTTCGGGGACGCGCGCCGGGCCGAAGAGCCACGCGCCGGTGGCGACAGCCAGAGAGCACACGGCCACGGCGGAGACGAGGAAGGTCAGCCCTATCTGCAACGGCGAGCCCTGCAAGAGCAACCCCTCGCCGTTCGGGGAGAGGACGAAGGCGAAAGGGACCAGAAAGGCGGGCAGAGTGTACTTCCAGGTCAGCATCATCGTCTTGAAGGCGTTGCCGCCGGTGATAGCCGCGGCGGCAAAGGCGGAGAGAGCGGTCGGCGGGCTCACCTCTGAGAGCACCGCATAGTAGAAGATGAACATGTAGGCGGCGAATTGTGGTACACCGAGCTCCGTGAAAGCCGGAGCGATGATAACGGCCGCAATGATGAACGAGGCGGTAACCGGCACGGCTAGGCCGAGCACCAGAATCGCGATCGCCGAATATAGCGCGGCTAAGAACAGGGTGCCACCTGCCAGCCCAATGATTATTGAGCTGAGCTTCAACCCGAGCCCCGTCAAAGTCACCACGGCGACGATGATCCCGGCGGCCGCACACGTCGCGGCGATGGGGAGAACACCCCTAGCCCCGGCGGCCAAAGCGTCCCAGATCCTGCGCGGTCCCATCCTGTGCTCCCGGCTCAAGAACGAGAGTAGAAAGGCGGCAATCGTCGCGTAGAAGACCGCTCTAAAGGGCGTTAGCCCCATCGCCATGAGGATAACGATTAGAAAGAGCGAGCTAAAGTGGTAGCCGTAGCGCCAGAGCAGGTAGCCGAGGGGCGGCGTCTCCACCTCGACCCCCTGCGTCCTGAAACGCCGCGAGTCGGCCTCGATGGCCAGGATGATTCCGAGATAGTACAGGAGCGAGGGAATCAGAGCGTACAGCAAGACCTCAAGGTAACTCACCCCCAAGAACTCGGCGATAATAAAGGCCGCCGCCCCCAGAGTTGGGGGCGAAAGAATCGCCCCGATACCTGAGGCGGCGAGGAGCCCACCGCCCTCCTCTCTCGGGTATCCGCTCCGGCGGAGGATAGGCCACGTGACCGATCCCAGGGTGACTGTCGTAGCTACCCCCGACCCCGAAACGGTGCCCAGAAGAAACCCAGCGAGCGATGTGGTGCGCCCCGGCCCCGTGCGCGAGTTGCCGAAGGCAGCGAAACTCACGTCTATAAAGTATTTGCCCGCCCCCGAATATTCGAGAACGGCACCGTAGATCGTGAAGAGAACTATGTAGGTCGCAGCCACGTCTAGCGGTATGCCGAAGAGCCCTTCGAGCCCCATGTAAGTCTGGCCGATAATCCGGTTCGGTCCGTAACCTACATGGCCAAGATTCGTCCAGCTTGGGATCAGGGCACCAAGGTACGCGTAGGCCATAAAAGCGATGCAGAAGGCTGGCAGTAGCCACCCAACGGTCCTGCGCGTCGCTTCAAGGACCAGAAGAATAGTTATCATGCCGAAAGCAAGGTCTAGCGCTTCGGGACGCGCGGCGCGCCGGACGAACTCGTCGAACACAACGAGGGTGTACCCGAGCGCAACGATGGAGAGTACGGCGAACAGGTAGTCGGTGATGCCCGGATTGTCTGTACGTCGCTCCTCTTGCTCAGTACGCGACCTTCCCCAAGCTCGGTAGAGGAGGAACGTCATCGCGAGCGCGAGCGCAAGGAAGCTGGTGCGGTAGAACTGAGCCGGGACAGGATTCAGCACCCAGTAAAGAGCGTAGCAGGAAAGGGCCATCCCGCCGATAGAGAGTAGCTGCTTCGGAAATCCGCTGACCTTCCGGGCCGGTTTCTCCTCATCCTCGAACTCTCCTAGATGCTCGTGCGCGGCATCATAGGCAACATGTTCGTCTTCGAGCCTTATGCGTTCGCGTTCATCAGACATCTTTCATCCTTCCCTGCCTGGAAATCCAGAATAGTTTGAGAGTCTATTTTTGTCAAATAAGTTACAATTTCAGCCGTACTAAGTAAGCCTTCCGACACAGCCGGGCTAGAGTTCGAGCGGCTCTCCAGCTTCAACAGTCCAAAGATCTTTGTGATAGGTGTGTAGCGCTCCACGCGGAGGGTGAGGTGAACCGACCGTGCGTCATCGCTGAAGAGCGGTATCTTGTGATCCGGGAGGACGAGGGTCTTCCGGCCCTTCGCCGTGCCGATCAGCGGCAGCACCTCGAAGTGCTGCGCCCTGTTCGGCGTGAGGCGCAGCCACCGATCTTCGGCGCTCCGAGCGCCTTCGAGTTCGTAGTAGTCGAGCACCGCCTCGCTGGTCGAAGAGATAGCGTCGAGCCTGAAGCCCGAGGACGGCTCGGCTACGAAGGTTTCGACCACCGGAGTCTTGTAGTAGGAGTGGACATACTCGATTTTGAAGCTTTCCGAATCGGAGAGCGGAGACTGGGCAACTATCCGGCCGTCGGGGTCGCGGACGACCACCGAGGAGCCCAAGTCAACGGAGAAGGCAGCCCCGACAATAAGCAGAGCGGCCCCTAACACGGTTAGGAGCCGCCGACTCGACGCGCGCATCAAACGTTGTGGGAGTGCCTACTAGCCCGCCTCGTCATAGTAGCGCTGGGCGCCGGGGTGAAGCTCCAGTGGGGGGACCTGCGGGGCCGTATCTCTGTTGAGGTTGTTGGCCTCGGGGTGGGCCTGGGCGAGGGCGTCTTGCTGGTCGAATAGAAGCCTCGTTATGTCGTAGGCCATCTCCTCGTCCATTGACTCGTTGACGACGAGGTAGTTGGGAACCCCGATTACGCCGACGTCCTGGTCAACCCCCTCATAGGTGCCAGCGGGGATTGTTGCTTCCTGGTAGACCTCGCCGAACTGTTCCCGCAGAGCGTCCAGGTAATCGATGCTCGGGAGCAGGACGATCTGGTCGGTCGTAGCGAGGTCGGTTACGGCGCCGGTCGGCAGGCCGCCAGACCAGAAGAACGCGTCTATGGTACCATCACGCACCCCGTCTACGGACTCATCAACCCCCAGCTGCTGGCGATCGATATCCGAGTCAGGGTCTATGCCCGCCGCACGGAGCACCCGGAGCGCTATAACCTCGGTCCCGGAGCCGGGTGAGCCCAAGGAGACGCTCCTACCCCTGAGATCCTCCACGCTCCTGATGCCGGAGCCGGAGGTGGTCACGATCTGGGTGTAGTTGGTATAGAGCTGAGCCAGAGCTTGAGCGGGGACCGGCTCCTCGAAATCTTCCCTCCCCTCGACGGCGTCGCCCGCCGTGTCGGCGAGCGTGAAGGCTATATCGCTGCTCTCGTCGGCGATCAGAAGCATGTTATCCACTGAAGCGGAGGTAGACTCGGCGGTCGCCTCGACCCCTTCTATATTCTGGGTAATCTGGTCCGCCAGAGCCCCGCCATAGACGAAATAGACCCCGCCGGTCCCCCCGGTCGCGATGCTCAGACGGTCGCCCCCACCCGGGGCCTCACCGGCGCTGCAAGCCGCGAGCACCCAGAGAACGGTCAGGGCCAGGACAACACCTGAAACGGCCTGTCCCCAATGGTGCAGTCCGGCAGAGACACCTCTTCGCATAGCAACTCCCTTTCCCTATCCACCGGGTTACTACCAGCATCTCCCTTGTTGGATTACTATATTGACACCTCGAACCACGGTCAAGCTCTCCGGAAGCTGCTTGCGAGAGCCGCGACACCATGCCAGAATTGCCGCCGGGGATACTCGCAAAACGGGGAAGGTAACAGCAGGTCCGTACCGCCGGATCTAACCCAACGTCAATGCCAAGAGGAGAGCAAAGATGGACTTCGACTATTCTGAGAAGGTGCAGGGGCTAAGGGCAGAGCTCACCGAGTTCATGGACGAGTACGTCTACCCGAACGAGAAGACCTACAAGGACCAGCACGCGGCCTCCGGGGAGCGCTGGAGCATACCGCCGATCATGGAGGAGCTAAAAGAGAAGGCCAAGTCGGCGGGGCTTTGGAACCTCTTCCTACCGGACTCGGACCTCGGGGCGGGCCTGACCAACCTGGAGTACGCGCCGCTGTGCGAGATCATGGGCCGCAGCCCTATCGGCCCGGAGGTCTTCAACTGCAACGCCCCGGACACGGGGAACATGGAGGTTCTGGTCCGCTACGGGACGCCCGAGCAGCAGGAGAGGTGGCTGAAGCCGCTCCTCAACGGCGAGATCCGCTCGTGCTTCGCGATGACCGAGCCAGACGTGGCTTCGTCGGACGCGACCAACATCCAATCCAGGATCGAGAGGGACGGCGACGAGTACGTCGTAAACGGGCGCAAATGGTGGTCCACGGGCGCGCCGGACCCGCGCTGTAAGATCTCCATCTTCATGGGCAAGACGGACCCGGAGGCCAAACGCTACGAGCAGCAGTCAATGATCCTGGTCCCGCTCGATGCTCCGGGCGTGGAGATAGAGCGCGCGCTGCCCGTCTTCGGCTACGACGACGCGCCGCATGGGCACGCGGAGGTCAACTACAACAATGTGCGCGTGCCGGCGGAGAACATCATCTGGGACGAGGGTAAAGGCTTCGCCATCGCGCAGGGGAGATTGGGTCCCGGACGCATTCATCACTGCATGCGTCAGATCGGGGTCGCCGAGAGGGCTATGGAGCTGATGTGCGAGAGGGTGAAGAGCCGCGTCGCCTTCGGCAAACCGCTCGCCGAGCAGGGTGTGATCATGGAGTGGATCGCCGACTCCAGGATGGAGATAGAGCAGTCCCGCCTCCTTACTCTAAAGGCTGCCTATATGATGGACACGGTTGGTAACAAGGAGGCTAAGGCCGAGATTGCCATGATAAAGGTCGTCGGTCCGAACGCGACCCTGCGCGTCCTCGACCGGGCCATTCAGGCCTTTGGCGGGGCTGGCGTCTCTGAGGACTTCCCTCTCGCCCACTTCTGGGCCGAATCGCGCATCCTGCGCCTCGCCGACGGCCCCGACGAGGTCCATCGCGCGTCGGTCGCCAAGCTAGAGCTAAAGAAGGAGCGCGAAGGGAGCCTCATCACCGAGCAGCTAAAGAGCAAGTAAGAGAGGAGCAGCGATGGCGACGACGGTCAACACGGTCACGGTCCGGTCTCTTCCGACGAGCTCGGCAAAACCTTGATGCACGAGCACTTCTTCTTCGGGTACCCCGGCTACGCGGGCGACACGACGTTCGGGAGCAACAGCCGCGAGGACGTGATCAACACAGGCATCGACGTGCCCGAGAGGGCGGAGCACACGGGGTCGAGACGATAGTAGACGCGACGCCCAACGACTGCGGTCGGGACCCGGAGATGCTGCGCGAGATCTCCGAGAGGGCTGAGATCAAGATAATCTGCTCGACCGGCTACTACTACGAGGCAGAGGGAGCGCCAGCCTACTTCAAGTTCCGTCAAGGCTTGGGGAGCGCCCCCGGCGAGATCGAGGAGATGATGATGACGGAGATCACCTCCGGCATCGGCGGCACCGAGATCAAGGCCGGCGTTATAAAGCTCGCCTCCAGCAAGGAGGCTATCACCGACTACGAGAAGATGTTCTTCGACGCAGGCGTAAAGGCACAGATGGAGACGAGCATCCCGATCATCACCCACACCCAGGAGGGGACGATGGGCCCCGAGCAAGCCGAGATGCTCGTCGGGGCGAGTGTGGATCCTAACCGAACCATGATCGGGCATATGGACGGCAACACTGACGTCTCCTACCACATCGCCACGCTTGCCCACAGCGTCAACATAGCCTTCGACCGCTTCGGCATCCAGGGCATCGTCGGCGCCCCGATAGACGAGATGCGCCAGACGTGTCTCATTGGGCTGCTCGGGAGGGGCTACGGTGACCGTATCGCTCTCCCACGGCACCGTCAACGTCTAGCTGGGGCGTCCGCTAGTCCTCCCCGACGCCGTCGCGGAGCTACTCGCCAACTGGCACATAACCCACCCCTTCGACAACGTCGTCCCCGTCATGAAGAGCGCCGGGATCTCCGACGAACAGATAGACGGTATCTTTATCGAGAACCCAAAGAGGATCTTCGGCGGCTGACGAATAGACGGGCCGGTATCTGCAGCCGTCTTTACGCGGTCTCACCCGCCTACTATAGTTCGTGCACTGTTTCGGGGAACGAATATAGGAGGAGACCATGGAAGAGAGGATAAACAGGCCTGAAGCCAGCGGTAGCGAAAACCGGGTTGTCCTGTAGAGAGTCAGGGTGCTCGACGACAAGAACTTCGTCCTGCTCGGCATCAAATACGAGGCCGCTATTTTAGGTGGCGTGGACGAGGCGGGCCTCGCCAAGATCGTGGAGCAGATCCGAGCCGAGGCCGGCGACGGCTGGTCTGAAATCCCAATGGTCGTGCGGGGCCGCAATGCTGTGCGCGCCGAGCATGGTCTGCCCCCTCTGGGGGCTCCGCCACGCCAGCCGCCGAGCGACGCCACTCCCGCCAATCAATCCCTCTGGCGAAGGCTATTCGGCGGATAGAGAGGAGAGCGATGCTATACAAGAACTTCGCAACCCAGGAAGAGCTCGACGCCCAGTATGACATGAGCGTCCTTATCCCGGAGGCGGCCTCCGCCTACGAAGAGTTTTGCTTTCGAGAAAGCGAGAAGGTCCGTGAGGAGCTAGATTACCACCTGGACGTCCCCTTCGGCCCAACGCTCGCGGAGCACTCGGACGTGTACCCAACAACGGGCGCGGCAGACGCGGGGCGGGGCGCGCCCATCCTCGTCTACCTCCACGGAGGTTTCTGGGCGTTGCGGACGAGCAAGGAGTTCGGCTTCGTCGCCCGCGGTCCGGCTTCGAGGGACGTAGCGGTCGTCGTCGTCAACTACGCCCTGTGCCCCGAAGTAACGATAGACGAGATCGTACGCCAGACCCGCGCCGCTGTCGCCTGGACCTACAGAAACGCCGCGAGCTTCGGCGGCGACGCGGAGCGTATCCACGTAGCGGGGCACTCTGCGGGCGGGCACCTTACGGCGATGCTCCTCGAAACTGACTGGGAAGGCGTCTACGGATTGCCTGGAGACATCATAAAGAGCGCGTGCGCGATCAGCGGTCTCTTCGATCTGGCGCCCTTTCCGTATACCTTCGTGCAACCGAAGCTCCAGTTGAGTTGGGACCAGGTATTGCGCAACAGCCCGATCCTACACATCCCGGATAGCGCGCCGCCGCTGCTCCTCGTCTATGGAGAAGCCGAGACCGCCGAGTTCCGCCGCCAGTCGGAGGAATTCCTCGCAGGCTGGAGGTCTAAGGGCCTGGATGCGGACCTCCTGACCCTTCCGGGACGGAACCACTACGACGTGATCGAAGGTTTCCTCGACCCCGAGAGCCCCCTCTGCTCTGCGATCTTGCGACGCATGACGCCCGGTTAGCCGGGTTTTGAAGATTTTTTAGCAACTCTTTGCACACTTTGACCTATCTTCACCCAAAAAACGCATAGACGAGCTCGAACGAGGGTACAATGCCATCCGTGGCTACTAAAACTTTTACAGATAGCCGTTACCAGCTAACCTGCCTACTAGGCAACGGAGGTATGGCCCGAGTTTACCTCGCGCATGACGCGGTTCTGGCGCGCGACGTAGCTTTGAAGGTGCTAAGGGATCAATACGCTGACAATGAGGAGTTTATAGAGCGTTTCCGGCGCGAGGCCACGAGCGCGGCCTCACTCTCCCACCCGCACATAGTCCAGGTCTACGATCGGGGGCGCTCTGCAGACGGCTCCTACTATATGACCATGGAGTACCTGCCTGGTGGGACGCTAAAGAGGCGTATTCTACGAGAAGGCGCGCTCCCTCCTCACGAAGCGGCGGGGCTAGCGCTCCAGATCGCGGGAGCCCTCGGTCTGGCACACGAGCGTGGCGTAATTCACCGCGACGTCAAGCCCCAGAACATTCTCCTCACTAACGCGGGCAACGCCAAGGTTGGTGACTTCGGTATCGCTCGCGCATCAACTGCGCCGTCTCTCTCCGGGACGAGCATGATACTGGGCACTGCGGGTTACATGTCCCCTGAACAGGCGATGGGCGAGTGTGTCGGACCCGCCACCGATCTGTACTCGCTGGGTGTCGTCCTCTACGAGATGCTCACCGGAGCGCTCCCCTACGACGCCGAGACCCCTATCGGTATCGCCATGAAGCACGTCAACGAGACGCCCAAACCGCCTAAAGAAACAAACCCTGACGTTCCCGAGGGTCTCAATGTAGTGACCGCGAAGCTGCTCTCTAAGAAGCCCGAGGATCGCTATGCGAACACTAACGAGCTCATAAGAGACCTTCAGAGGATACGCTCCGGACTCCCGCCGCTGGCTACCCTGCCAGTGTACGCGGAGGAGACCACAGTACTGCCCCGACCACCGCTACGCGCGGCGGCGCTCCCTCCCCCAAACGTACGCAGTAGGAGCAAGCGAAAAGCAGCCCGGCTCGCGGCCGCGACGCTAGCCTCCGTAGGTCTGCTCGGCGGGGTAGCCCTGGCGCTGTCAGAAGATCTCCCTATTCTGGAACAGGCGAAGAAGGTAATGGGACTGGGCGAGCAGAACGACGAGGTCGACAACCTCGCCGTAACCCCCGCCGCAGAGGAGCCTATCGCCGAAGCGGAGCCCGAGATCGACGACCAGGCCCAGGAGGAAAGTTCTGAGCCCGACCCTGAGCCCGAGATCGCAGCCTCGTCGCCATCCCCTGCAGCAGAGGAGGTCTCCTTCACACCGCCGCTGGAGACGGTCTCCGCCCCAGCAGCCCCCGTAGACGACGCTGAGGCTGTAGATACGGCTGAATCTGCGGAAGCACTCGCGGCAGTCTCGCCAGAGCCAACGCCCTCGAGGCAAGAGACCCCCAAGAAGGCTACGCCTAAAACGACTGCACCCAAGGAGGCTGCGCCTAAAGCGGCTGCACCCAAGGAGGCTGCACCCAAGGAGGCTGCGCCTAAAGCGGCTGCGCCTAAAGCGGCTACGCCCAAGGCGGCTGCACCCAAGGCGGCTGAGCCCAAAACAGTGTCTGAGGGCTCCAGCTCTGCTCGTGAAGAAGAGCGCGACGAGGACGACGATACAAAGGATAAAGATCCCGGCCTCGTCGATTTTGGTCCCGAAGGTCCTGTCAACATCGACAAAAAGAAGAGAGCGAAGAAAGATTAACTAGGTTCTGTAACGGGACTTGTTGCACTCACCGGGCCGAGAGCCTCCGTGTCTAGCCTACTTCTGGCAACAGCGTTGATTAGCCGACTGTCTGTGATCCCAGCCCGCCAAGTCTGCGACGCGGTCGTCGAACCGCCAAAGGAACAGGAGGTATTCTTAGCCTGCTGGCTCAACGCGTGAAGAGAGAGGAAGAGGAGATGGCAATTGAGGTTACGGGCGGAGTAGTAGTAAGAGAGCGTGGAACGGTAGTTACCTACCGACAGAGATGCGAAGAGTGCGGCTACGTATACGACTACGACAAAACCACTATAGTCCCCGCCTACTCAACTCGCAGCGCACGCAACTTCACCTGCCCAGAATGCGGCCACTATCAAGAAGTGTCGATGCGTCATTACAACCCCAATCGGCAACCAGAGCATCGTCCCGATGAGCAATAATCTTAAGGCGCATCATCTTGTAGACTCGGTTCTTCTCCTCCGAGGTGAGTTCGGCTAGCCCCTCCGGAACGAGAGAAGCGTAGTGTGAAAGGAGCACGTCCTTGCT